>CAYQNR010000156.1:0-2564 GCA_964418945.1 uncultured Desulfobacteraceae bacterium | reverse complement strand
AGGAGAACATCCAATTTTGTCGAATTAGCCGTGGTTCTATGTATGAGATCCAAGATCACTTGATTATATGCCTCGATAATGAATATATCTCCAAAGAAGTCTATGACAATATTTGGAATCTTTCTATAAATACGATTAAAGTGCTAGACGGTTACATCCGCTATCTGAACAAAAAAGCAGAGAATGAAACAGAAAAAAGGATAGAGAAAAGAGGATAGAGGATAGAGCATAGAGCAAAAAACCATCTTCTCTTTTCTGTTTTCTCATTCCTGTTTTCTCTATCCTCTTTTCTATACTATTAAATGACATTGGAGGATTCTTTTACAAATGATTGAAACAAAATACTACGGAGAATTCGGCGGTTCCTTTATCCCGGAGATACTTGTGCCTACATTCGACCAGCTCGTCAATGCCTTCAACGCGGCAAGGAATGATCCTTCATTCTGGGCGGAATACGTGGATATCATGTCCACATACTCCTGCAGACCCACACCCCTTACCTTTGCGGAAAATCTCACCAGGTATTTCGGGGGCCCGCGCATCTATGTAAAACGGGAAGACCTTAATCACACCGGCGCGCATAAGGCAAACAATGTTATGGGTCAGGGACTCCTGGTCAAGAGGATGGGAAAGACCCGGGTTATCGCCGAGACAGGGGCGGGACAGCACGGTGTGGCCACAGCCACCATGGCCGCCAAGTTCGGGTTTGAATGCACCATCTACATGGGACAGGTCGATATAGAAAGACAGAGTCCCAATGTCTTCTGGATGGAACGTCTCGGCGCCGAAGTAATCCCCGTAAAGGACGGTACCAGGATCCTGAAAGACGCCATTAATGAGGCCCTCCGCGACTGGTCCGCAAACATGGATAATACGCATTACGTACTGGGGACTGCCTGCGGTGCGCACCCCTATCCCGAGATGGTCTCATATTTCCAGTCCATTATCGGTAAGGAAGCCCGAAAACAGATCACGGAAAGGGAACACAGGCTACCCTCAAGGGTATATGCCTGCGTGGGCGGAGGTTCCAATGCCCTTGGCATATTCAGCGGATTCTTGGACGACCCCGTGGAACTCGTGGGCGTGGAGGCTGGAGGAAAGGGACTGGATACCGGACTGCATGCCTCAAGATTGGCCTCAAGAGACGCTGCAATAGGGGTAGCCCAGGGCTATAAGACCTACTTTCTGCAGGACAGCGAAGGCCAGATGCAGAAGACACACAGCGTGGCGGCAGGGCTGGATTATGTGGGAGTGTCGCCTATCCTCTCCAACCTGAAGGAGCAAGGCAGGGTCCGTTTCGAGTCGGCAACAGATACCGAAGTACTGGATGCCTTTTCCCTGACCCTGAAAAAGGAAGGGCTGGTCCCCGCCCTTGAGTCCGCCCACGCCTTTGCCCAGGCCTTTAAAGAGGCGCCTGACATGAGCAGGGATGATATTATTCTCATCAATCAGTCCGGCAGGGGAGATAAAGACATATTTCTTGTGGCCGATGCACTGGCCGACCCTGAGTGGAGATCATTTATAATAAAGAAGGCTGAGGAGTATAAAAACAGTAAAAAGTAGAAACAGGGAGCAGTTAAAGTATTGGCGAATCAACCATCTAATTGATAATTTATAACCAATAACCAGACTTAGTAGGAGACCTTTGAAAAACGAGATTTAATCCCAAATTTTGTCATTCCAGCCCCACATCCGTCATCCCGGTGAAAACCGGGATCCAGAGGTTTTCATCTTTATTATTGTATTTTCCTGGATTCCGGCCTTCGCCGGAATGACGGGTAAAGGACTTATGCAAAGGTCTCAGGGGGTAGTAGAATGCTTGAATCATATATAAGAAAAACACTGGAAGAGAGGGATATCCTCCTCATGACCCATATCGTCCTGGGATACCCATCCCTTGAGGAGAGTTTCTATCTTATCAAGGAAATGGTCGAAGCCGGGGTTGACCTGATGGAGCTTCAAATCCCCTTTTCCGAGCCCACAGCGGACGGTCCCGTTATAGTGCGTGCCAACCAAGCGGTCCTGAAGATGGGGACAACCGTGGACAATTGCCTTGACCTGGCTAGAAATGTCACTCAATCTTTCGACATACCCTTCCTTTTCATGACCTATTACAATATACCTTTCAAATACGGGATCAGGCGCTTTGTCTCGGCCATGTCCGACATGGGCATAAAAGGGGCCATCATTCCCGACATACCCCCCGAAGAGGGAAGGGATTATCTGGAGGCCATAAATAAACAGGGACTTGACCCCATCCTGATCTTTTCACCCAATACCTCTACCGGGCGCATGAAATATATAGCTTCATTCGCGGGCGGGTTTATCTATTGCGTTGCCAGGAAGGGCGTAACAGGCAAGGACACGGACTTTTCCAGCGAGCTGGCTGCCTACCTGTCCCGCTGCCGCCAGACGACCCAATTGCCAATAGCCGTGGGCTTCGGCATACAGGAAAAAAGGGATGTGGATTTTTTGAAGGGAAAAGCGGATATCGCCGTGATCGGTACCCAATCCATCAGGATAATGGAACAGGAGGGGGTGAAAGCGGTGGGGGATTTTGTACG
>CAYQNR010000155.1:0-2566 GCA_964418945.1 uncultured Desulfobacteraceae bacterium | reverse complement strand
AATAGCAGATACATGCAATTACGCAAAAGTAATGATTACATCTCATAAAGAAAGAGCTTTTGTCCGCATCACAGAGGAGAAAATTTTACCAAATCATTGTGGATCAGTTTTCGGCATAAGGGCTTTGTGTCCATGATAATGAACTCTCACAGTAGCAAGCTGCGGAGAATTCTTGTTTATAAGCGAGGAAAATTAAAAAAATCATCTTGTTATCTTCTTTGGTGGAATATCTGTACCACAAAACTTGCAGCACACAACACTGTTCTTCCTGTCGGAAGAAACAAACTGCGGTCGTTCACATTTTGGGCATACTCGCTTAAGTCCCTGAATAATCTTCATAAACGTTGAGATAAAAATTGGGTTCATCTTTGGTCCTCTTTTTGTTCATTAATCACGCAGCTAAAGCAATAAGACAAAATTCTTCCCTATCCCTTTCACTCCCGATAATCGCAACTAGATCATTCGGTAATAAGACAAAATCCGTATCGGGATTGGGGCTCAATTTCCCTTCTCTAACAACACCTACAATGGATGCACCCGTTCTTTTTCGTATTTCGTTCTCCCCTATAGACCTATGAATAATTGGACTTTCTGGATCTAAACGGACCCATTGCAGATCAAATTGCTGTTCAGCCTTTCGGAGTTGAGAAAGAACTCTATAATCATCACCTTGGTTAAATAGATTTGCATAGAGTTCCTGTCGAGCGGTATCCATGTATCGTTGAACTTCGGTTGGCGGGATTCGAAGACGGAGAAGAGACTGTCGCGTCATTTCGAGGCTTGCCTCAAACTCTGGAAGCACAACTTCCGAGACACCTAACTCCTTCAATAAGCCGAAAGAATCTGGCCCCGATGTTCTCGCTACTATTTCGAGGCGATCATTTAAGTGCTTTGAGTGCAGTATAACCGATCTTGATGCAACAAGATCAGGAATGGCCAAAATCAGAAGGGAAGCATCCTTAATTCCGGCTGCTTCAAGAACAATTTCCTGTCCGGCATCACCGTAAACTATCGCCGATCCAGCTGCTTTAGCCTGCTCAAACCGTCGGTGGTCAAGCTCGATAATAACAAATTGCATGTTTAAACGCTTCAAAACCTGCGCAATCTGAAAACCAACACGTCCGCCACCGACAATAACAACATGGCCAGTAAGTCCAGAATCAGGGATGTTTGATGATTCGAGCACCTCATGGCGGAACCAGCGCTTCTTCAAAGCATACATTCTTGCCGTCTGGCCTGAGACTAAAGGCGTGAGCACCATGGTCAAAATTGCAGTGGTCAATATCATAGAGTAAAGCTCAATCCCAATCGAGTTCGTCGATAAACCAACTCTTGCCAGGACGAATGAAAACTCGCCAATTTGAAACAGGCCCAGTCCAACAGCCAATGGTATTATATTACCGTATTTGAAAATGCGAGCTATAAAAGCGAAAATAATTCCCTTGCCTATACCTACTGCCAGCACCAAAATAATGACTTGTTGAATATGCGTTAATAGAAATGTTGGATCAAAGAGCATTCCAACTGATGTGAAAAACAACAATCCAAAAAGATCGCGAAGCGGAATAATATCACTTAGTGCCTGGTGGCCGAAGTCGGACTCGCTCAGAACCATTCCAGCGACAAACGCCCCAAAGGCAAAAGAAAGACCCACCATATGTGTTATGTAACCCACACCCAGTCCTATAGCGGTAATCGCAAGCAAAAAAAGCTCTCTTGAACCGAGCCTGGCGATGTGCGCCATTAAGCGCGGCAGCAACCTAGTTCCGAGTAGGATCATTCCAGCAATGAACACCCCTGCTTTCAGGGCCGCGAAACCAAGAGCAGGAAGCCCCACTGCCGGATTGTTCAGCTGCGGGAGGATTATCATCATCGGGACCACAGCTAAATCCTGGACAATAAGCATCCCGATCATCACTTTGCTCGAGAGAGTTCCCAACCAGCCCTGATTCATCAGCGTTTTGAGAATCACCATGGTGCTCGAAAGAGAAATTAAGGCACCTAGCCATAGACAAGCTTTCCAGTCCCATCCTATCAAGTTTCCAATACCAATACCGAGCCCTATAGTAAGGACAATTTGAATAGGTGTGCCTACTATAGCGACCATTTTAACCGGTTTGAGATCCTTGAGAGAAAATTCAAGTCCGAGTGCAAACAGAAGCAGGGCAATACCAATCTCGGCAAGTAACTCGATCTCATGAATGTTTGAGACCGTAAATCCACCTGTATATGGTCCCAAAATAATCCCTGCTGCGATATAGCCGAGGATTATGGGTTGGCGCAGCCTTTGCAACAATAGGCCGCAAAAAAATGAAGCAACGACAAGAAGAATAATGTCGGTCGCAATACCCATTTATTTCCCTTTCACATGTTAAGGGTATCAGGTGTAAAGGAACTTCGAGGAAATGTTCTTAGAGTTAAGTTGCCATTGTTGACACAAGGGTATAATCAAATCTTAATTAAGAATTGTAATACAAGTCGCAACCGTTTTCAATAAATCAAGGAAGGTTTATTAAGATCTGGGCAGGAGAAACATTGGTTGATCTGAATCTGACATATCTTGCCA
>CAYQNR010000154.1:0-2665 GCA_964418945.1 uncultured Desulfobacteraceae bacterium | reverse complement strand
CCCTTATTAATTCCATCGCAGGCGTTTCATACTGAACCCGGACATTTCTCTTATGGGCGTTTTCCATGAGCAAAAGCCATAGGCGTTCATATCCGTTGCCGAGCTTGGACCAGCAGACGTTTCCGGCGCCGCCCGGAAATTCCGGGTATTCGCCCGGTGTCGGTATCGTCATCATATCCGCACCCATTTCAGTAAGCCACTCCGTTACATGAATGGAGTGTTTGTGGAACACTTCAGTGATGTCATCCGGAATGGGGTACCCGTCGCTCATCGCTTTTTGATATCCGACGCTTTTGTCGAAATCGGAGGGACACCAGTAACCCTGCCCGCTGACGCGCGTGTTGCCTCCGGCATGCGCTTCAGATGCCTTTTCCAGTATGAGAACATCCGCACCCTGATCCTGAGCGGTTATGGCGGTCACGAGACCGGCACCGCCTATGCCAATAACAACGACTTCGGCCTCATAATCCCACTTCTTAACCTGATCGGGTTGAGTTGCTCTGGCTTCAACTGCATCAAGCCCGGCCAGCGTGACTGATCCAATTCCTGTTGCCGCAGCTTTGAGAAAGGATCTTCTCGATATTTTCATAATTCCCTCCTTTTTTCTAATTGGTTGCTAATGATTGATGAAGCCTCTCTTCTGAATGGGGTCAAGTCTTTATTTGACTCATGTTTGATGTTTTATTAATATGTTTCGCATAGCAAGACCGCTAAGAATGGAATATCCAGAGGGGTGGCATCATATCATAAACCGATCCAGGAAGGAAGAGGTCATCTTTAGGGGGAAAGATGATTATTTAGAATGAAAGATAAAATAGCAAAACACAGAAAAGTGAGTAAACCGGTGGAGCAGTTGAAGGATGATCTAGACATGGGTCAACTAAAGACTTCACCCCATTTTTGTCACAATTTAACGTTTGTGCTGTGCCGTTGTCCAAGCATGGGTTCTCTTAGCAAATGTCGAGACCTCTTCATCGGTTCGAAATTCGTCCATCATGCAATAATCATAATGAACCATCCCTGCTATATCTCTCAATAACTTCGGTTCCGGTTCTGCTGCGGGATAGCCTAAAGCAAGCATATCATATACTCTGAATAAGTCTGGTATCCCTATAAGCTTCTTTAACTGTGACTGCACGTATGGGGAGCTAACTATGGAGACCCACTGACAACTGACACCTAGGCTAGTAGCTGCCAAATTTATGTAAATGAAAGAGTTGGCAAGGGTTGAGATAAAAATAGGTTCATTCATGCTTTCGTTGTCACGGATAATCTCAGGGAGGCCACTCTTAGTTCTTGGATCGCCCAATTCAATTATGTAGATAGGAGCAATCCTGAAATCATTTTCGGCTGTTAAATCATTTTGAGGCAATAAATCTACTATTTTATTTCTTAACTCCTTGTCTTTAACAACTATAAAATCCCATGGCTGCGCGTTGAACCCGGAAGGAGCGTGGCGAGCGACCTCAATGATTTTGTCGATATAATCATCTGGGATAGCTTCGTGCCTGAATCTTCGAATGCTTCTTCTTTTTTTAACCAGTTCCAAAAGGTTTTCGTATTCCATTAAGAACTCCTCTCAGTCGGGGTCAGATTTTCATTCTTGACACCCAATGTTCCGTTTCATTTTTTTACTTTTTCCTTAATACTTTATCTTTGTCAATCCATTTTTTTATAGAGAAAGGGGACAATCCATGAAATAATAACTTGACGAATTTATTCTTATGGTCATAGTTTTCCCCTGTGCCCCGCCAAGCCAGAATAGATACTCCCGGCGCCTTGCACCATATTATGGTGAGGGGGATTGAGCGCCGAAAAATATTCAATAAGCCGCATCGAAGCTAACGCCGCTATTGAAGGGTTGAATAGTAAGGAGTTCAAGGGTCGATCCGTTAAGGTTAATCAAGCGAAACCACGTTCCGATAGAAGTAGCGGCCGCGGAAGACAAGGTGGAGGAAGAAGATACCATTAGAAATGATAAATACACATTACAGGAGTGGGGAAAGCCGGGTTGTTTGAACTCGGTTTTTTTACTATCTAAAAATCGATGTTCAATAACAGAAAAAAAGATTTCATTGATTATGGGATAAAGGTGTTTCGTTCTCGCCATAGGTCGATACGTGAACTCAAGCGCCTTTATAAACCCTCTTTGCATGGTTTCAGGGTTTGGCCGTCGAGTTGGTTGCTAATTGATTATTTCAAGCGTAACAGATTGGCAATGTCTTCAAAAATACTTGATATCGGATGCGGTTGGGGGCTGGCCGGTATCTACTGTGCTAAACATTATAGGTCAATAGTCACATGTGTGGACAGTGACTCGGCTGTTTTCCCTTACCTGCGCTTGCATGCGGAGATAAATGATGTTGAAATAACTACAATGGAGACAGATTTTGAAGAGTTGTCCGATAAGCACATGAAAAACAATGAAATAATGATCGGCGCTGACATTTGTTTCTGCGGTGAAATGATTGAGATTCTGAAAAGTCTTATCCTTCGCGGGTTTGAATCCGATATTAGGACGGTTATTATTGCTGATCCGGGAAGATCGTCTTTTGAATTGCTCGGGCAGTATTTTGTTGAGAGGGGAAGGGGGAAAATAATGAACTGGGATGTTAGGCATCCACATCCTATTGAGGGAAGAATTCTTCGAATAAGCTAATTAAAT
>CAYQNR010000153.1:0-2695 GCA_964418945.1 uncultured Desulfobacteraceae bacterium | reverse complement strand
CTTGCACATAAACAAGTTCGCCTGTCGCAAAGAGAACCCCATGGGCCGAACCAAGTATTTATATAAAGTCCTTTCCGTACTCATTAACCGGATGAACCTATTTTTTCAAGAGTCTTAATCCTTTCCAGAAGGGGAGGGTGTGAGTAATTAAATTTTACATAGAGGGGGTGAGGATGAAGATTGGACAGGTTGTCCAGTGCCATCTTCTTTAATGCGCTTATAAGTGGCTTTGTGGTCTTTATGGCACTGTAAACATGGCTATCCGCTTCTACCTCAAATTTCCTTGATATAGCCATGGAAAATGGTGAAAGCAAATAGCCCACAGGTTGCCATACAATTGCGATCAGGAACAATCCTGCATAGAAGGGGGTGGAAGAGAATCCGAAGCTTTGATACAGGTAGTCCCACGAGACCATCCGCGATGCCAGAAAAAAGAATATTAATGATGCGATACAATTGATGATCAGATGTTTCCTGATATGCCCTTTCTTCAGATGTCCTATCTCATGCGCCAGGACGGCCAGTATCTCCTCATTAGTATGTGATTCCAATAATGTGTCATAAAGAACGATCCTTTTACTCTTACCCAGACCGGAGAAATAGGCATTGGTATGCCGGCTTCTTTTTGCAGCGTCCATCTTAAATATTCCTTTAACATTAATACCTTCCCTATGGGCAAGCCTGCTTATGGAATTATCAAGCTCATTATCCTTTATGGGTGTAAACTTGTTAAAGATGGGTGCGATTACCGAGGGATAGAGAAAAGATATTAAGATTTGAAACAGAGAAAAGACAAGCCAGGCCCAGATCCACCATGAATCTCCCATATATCCGACCATAACCAGGAGCGCGGACAACAGAATTACTCCCAGGATAGCTGTTATGATAAGAGATTTTAGAAGGTCGGTAATCCAGGTTTTTATTGTCCTGGTGTTGAAGCCGTATCTCTGTTCAATACTGAAGATATGATAGAAATCAAAGGGAAGGTCGACCAGTGCGGTTGCCAGGCCCGGGACGGTGAAGAATATGAGTCCCGCCCATATAAGATGGGTTCCTTTCAATATCTCCGAAAGCCACGGTAGCATCCCGGAAAATATAATAAAAAGAAAAACAATCTTACCGGCTATAGTTCTTACCACATAGAGCCTGTTTTTGTCTATTGTGTAATCATTAATCTTCCCCAGTTTCTCTGCGTCTATGATTCCTTCAAAGCCGGGTGGTATTGAACTGCCGTGCCTTCGGAGATGAACTCCGTTAATTAAGGCGATGATTATGTCCGTGACCGAACTTATCAGAAAAATCAATAGATAGGCGGCCAAAAAAGTGTTGATAGCAATCATAATTTCGTTCTATCATACCAAAGATTAATCTGCATCAGACATTTTCGGTTAGAATTATGGTTATAATTATCGACTAGGTATTTTGTAGTCGGTCCAAATAAGAGAGATCATCTCATGAAAGATAACAAGGTATATATAGTAATGGTCGGTTTGCCCGCAAGGGGAAAATCCACCATTGCGACCAAGATTAAAGAGGACCTGAAAAATGATTACATAAAGACCAGAATATTCAATAACGGTGATCTGAGGCGCAAGTTGATCCCCGATAACACATCCATTGCCGATTTTTATAATCCTGAAAACAGAGAAGGAGCGGCTTTAAGGGAAAAGATTGCCCTTATCAATCTGGAACGAGCTCGGGAATACCTGAGGGGGAACGGGAATGTGGCCATACTGGACGCTACCAATGCCAGTCTGGCGAGAAGGAAAAAGATCCTGTCCCTTTTAGGTGATCACCCCATTCTTTTCATCGAGTGCATCAATAATAATGAAGAGATACTTGAGGCAAGTATCCGGAGAAAGGTGCAGACACCGGAATTCGGTCATCTGACAACCGGCCAGGCGATCAGCAGCTTTAAAGAAAGGATATCCTATTACACCCCTATCTACACAGCCCTCAGGAAAGAAGCCAATTTCATAAAAATGAATTCCCTGTACAAAAAGGTTCTTCAGGAGGAGATCAGGGATAATATACCCTATTATGACCAGATAAGAGATTTACTGGTTACTGACACGGTCAAGCACCTTTACCTTATACGTCATGGAGAAACCTACTTCAATCTGGAAAACAGGATAGGAGGCGATTCTGATTTGACCAAGAACGGTGTGCTGCAGGCCGAGGCACTGGCGCAATACTTCACTAAAAAAAAGATTCCTTTGATTTTCACCAGCGACAAGAAAAGGACGATTCAGACTGCCGAGCCCATCAAGGCATTGCAGGAAGAATGTGCCATAATTCCTCTGGCTGAGTTTAATGAGATAGACAGCGGTATATGTGAATGCATGAGTTATGAGGAGATCAGAAGGGAAATGCCGCATGTTTACAGGGCCAGAAAAATGGATAAATACAATTATATCTACCCTGAAGGGGAGGGCTATGCCACCATGAAGGAGAGGATTGATCGTGGTATCAACAAGGTCATTTATTTAAGCGATACCTCAAAGAACATAATGATTATAGGCCAGCGGGCCACCAACCGTATGATCCTTTCCCATTTCCTTTTCCGGAGAGAGGAAGATGTCCCCTATATCTATATCCCCCAGGATAAATTCTATTATATCTCCGCGGCGCAAAACAGAAAGGTGTTTCAATTAAAGAGATATGAGTAAATAAAGAGGGGCATTTCCGAAGAGGT
>CAYQNR010000152.1:0-2722 GCA_964418945.1 uncultured Desulfobacteraceae bacterium | reverse complement strand
AAAAACATATAGAACCTTGCCAGTGCCCAACCAAAAGATAAACAAATGAATATATTGAATTTTGACTGCAAAAAAGGACTCAATTTCTTTTTCATAATATATACTCTCCCTTAATATATTTTATTACGAATTTAATTGATCTTGATCTTCTATTTCTCAATATCCGTGCCAAAATAAAGGTGAGAGTGTCCTTTAGAAAATTTCACAGGTTAATATGTACAGAAAAAAGGGCAAACTCCCTTGATCCGCACACAATTAGGCTATGAAAGATAAATCTTTAAAAAACAGGTTTATGGAAATAAAATGTTTGATTAAAATATTAGCGATACTATTATCTTTCTATTTGCACAAGATTATGTGCATTAATGCACACATTTATGTGCATAATGTTGGAGAAACTTGATATAACTGGCTCTGAGCATAATAAAAAATATGCATTTTCTCTATAATACTACCGGATAAGAATCCATAGATGACATCTTGTATAATAACTTACCCCTGAAAACCCATTTTTTTCTCTTAAAAAGATTAGATTATTCTATGATTCCAACTAATTAATATATATAGTATCGGTTATTTAATTATTATTATATCAAAATCCATATTCAATTGCGCACAAAAAATAATCATGTTTGCACACTTTTTAGTGCATATCCAAGGATTGGAGAAGGATGGTTTTATAATAGTAGATGTTAGATTGTTTTAATATATATATTATGATGATAATATCCCCTACATTCTGATTATTCTGTATAATAAGATACCTCCTATGAGATTTGGCATGATGATTGTATAAAAAAATAAGACTTCAACCTACCTATTAAGTATTCTTAACGGTTAATCTTTGACTGATGGCATGGATTTTCAAACAATTTGTGATTCCGGCCTGGAAACCTGCCATGTGTTAGATACGAGGAGGCAGGAGAAACCCAATCAAGATTCATCATAATTAGAAAGGAAAGGTAAGCCATGGCAACTGACAAAAAGGCATCCATCATGGTCGTAGACGATGAATATGGAGTCCGTGAATCCTTTAACATGATATTAAGCCATAATTACAATGTTTTTCTAGCGGAGTCAGGGAAACAAGCACTTGATATATTCACTAATAATTCCATTGACCTCATTCTGCTGGATATAATCATGCCAAGAATCAGCGGCCTAGACCTCCTGACACAATTCAAGGAATTGGATCAGAATGTTGAGATTATTATGGTTAGCGCGGTAAAAGATGTAGAGACTGCGGTAACGGCTATGAAATATGGCGCTTATGATTATGTTGTAAAGCCCTTCATAGTAGAGGATATAAAAAATTTGATCGGCAGGGCCATCGAAAAACATCGCCTGGTTAAAGAGGTAACTTACTTGCGAAACGAGCTTGAAAGATATCATCCCTTTGAAATGATTATCGGTAAAGACAAAAAGATGATGGAGCTCCTCGACCTGGTATCAACAATATCCAAGAGCGATGGATCAGTTCTTATCCAGGGAGAAAGCGGAACAGGCAAGGAACTTATTGCCAGGGCAATACATAAACTTGATACAAGAGGGGATCATCCTTTTGTAGTGATAAACTGTGCGGCGATTCCTTCAACTTTAATGGAAAGTGAAATATTCGGGCATAATAAGGGCGCCTTTACAGGGGCTTCTTCCACTAAACTAGGAAAACTCGAGCTAGCGGATAAAGGGATAGGCTTCCTGGATGATGTTGATATCCTTGATATCGGAATGCAGGCCAAGCTTCTCCGAGTAATACAGGAAAAGGAACTTGAAAGACTCGGCAGTACTAAGATAATCAAGATTGATGTGAGATTCATTGCCGCGTCCAATAAGAATCTCGAAGAACTGGTTAAATGTGAGGCATTTCGCGAGGATCTCTATTACCGTCTGAATGTCTTTCCCATAACGCTTCCTCCCTTAAGGGAAAGACGTGCTGATATTCCGTTGCTTCTCGATCATTTCCTGGAAAAATATGCCAGACAATCAGGCAAACCCCCAAAAAGGTTTTCAAAAAGTGCCCTTAAGTTTCTTACCGATCATTATGATTGGCCCGGAAATGTCAGAGAACTCCAGAACCTTGTGGAGAGGTTATCTACCACGGTTAAAGGACACACGATTTACCCGAAGAATCTTTCGGTCTTTAGCATGACAAAGAAAGAGATAAAGGATATGGCCCTTAAAGAGGCTGTAGATCTTTTTGAAAAGCAGTTCATCGAGGAAGCGCTAGCACGTTCCGGTGGTAACAGGCTTGAGGCCGCCAAGATGCTAGGGATACACCGTAATACGCTTCTGAAAAAACTCAGCGAATAGTCTTTTTCCCTTATTTTTTTGTTATATCCACCAACCTCTATTCAGGCTGTTTTTGCTTGCGTTAGTTTCCTCCCTGATGATATCTGATTAACCGTGAAACTCAGTAATGAATCTTTGCTTCGGTGCAAATTCCCGGTTTAAAGATTAGTTTTTTGGTTCATCCGGTTAATGAGCACGTAAAGAAGCAAAAGATTAGATCTTTTTATAACTACCTTACTGGCCCATGGGGTTCTCTTTTAAGGGGCGAAAACATTAACAGCATGCCAACTACTTAAGGTGCCACCCAGGCGGGCGGAATACTTAGGAGATAATAGAAGAGTCTGGAGTCCGGATAAATCTGCAAAACGCTACCCGCCCGCCTCGTCTTGTTTTGTGCAAGGTTATTGCACATAAACGAGTTCGCCGCTTAAAA
>CAYQNR010000151.1:0-2906 GCA_964418945.1 uncultured Desulfobacteraceae bacterium | reverse complement strand
TGCTATGATTATTGAAGTGAATCCAAAGGAATCGAACTACACTAAGAGCATAACCGATGTTTTTATTCGGGCAAAGGCCACCGAGGCAATGACACGATTAGCTCAGGAATTGCAGTTTTAAGACTGAAAGGTATATTCCATCTCAGATATATAATTGTAACAAAAGATTTCTGTCAATTTTTAGACCGGCAAGAGGGAAAATATAATACCAGAGAAATAATTTCTGATCATCTGCTAAAAAAGGAGAATAATTAATGCAATTGTTAATAGTATTTGCTACGGATAATGGTAAAAATTTCAACGATGATCACTTCGGCATGGCAAAATACTACCATATTTACAGGTTTTTTGATGACGGTGAAGAATTTGTAGAACAGAGAGAGAACGTAGAATTTCAAGAGGATGAATCCAAAAAGCATGGTGATCCCGCAAAAGCTCAGGCCACGTCCTCTGTTTTAAAAGGCGTGGATGTTCTCGTGAGTAGAAAATTTGGCCCTAATATTACTCGAATGGTACATAAATTTGTTTGCGTGGTAGTAAGGACGAATGTTATCAGTGATGCCATCAAAATAGTCAAAAACCATATGGACGAAGTGATTGAGGAGAAGAACAAAACAAAGGACCGAAGACATCTTGTTTTTAAACAATAGCTCACGCAGGAAGAAAAAGACAAAGACCTTCGAATGGAAGCCAAATATATGGATAAAAATGCGCATACACTGATTGCCGTTCCAACTAACGATGAAGTAAATATTTTCCCAAAGATGCTGGGCATGGCAGACAAGATGTTTATTTATGAACTTAACGAGGGGCACATGAAGCTTGTTGAAAAAAGAAATAACCCCTATGCCAAAACACAACAGCATCTAAAAACCCTGGATGTGTATGATCTCTTGCATGATTGTGAAGGGGGTCAAATCTTTAATCTTGACAAATCGTTAACTTCATTGACTGTGAAGGGGTTAGGTCTCTGTTTGTCTCTTGAGGCATTTAATCAGTAATTATTCTAAAAGGATTACATGGGCAGGATAGTACAACCAAAAGGAAATAAAGGCAGTTTGAAGTGGATTCAACATGTCGTTAATGATCATCCAGACATCTTGAACAGGACAATAGATGTATCTATCGGAATTGAACAGGAACAACCCATTGAATGGCTTTCACCAAAAGCAAAAGATGAATATGCTGAATACCGTGATCAAGCATTTCTCGATCTTTTAGGGATTAAGCTTCGTAAAAGAAAGCTCAAAGATTTCTGGCCGAATCGAGGTCCACAATGGGATGCATTGGGGAGGATTGAAAATAAGGCATATTTCCTTGTTGAGGCAAAGGCTCATGTTTCTGAAATTATTTCTTCTTCTCAAGCAAAATCTCCAGCATCAAAAGCACTTATAAATAAAAGTCTGAATGAAACAAAGGATTATCTGAGACTGAATCCAGATTTTGATTTGACTAAAGGATTCTATCAGTATTCAAACAGGCAGGCCCATCTCTATCTGCTGAGAGCATTAAATGATATCCCTACATATTTGGTTTTTGTCTATTTCGTGAATGATCACGCCCACATTCCAACAACAAAAGAGGAATGGGATGGCGCACTTCAACTAATGCATTCGATTCTGGGCTCTCACTCACATAAACTTGCAGAATATGTTATAGATATCTTTATTGATGTTAATAAAATTTAAGATTAGGATTAAAACATCATGAAACATACAGAAGGTGTCTGTGAGATGTGCGGCAATTATGTAGGATTAAGGCAGAAAGCCCATATTGTTGCAGAAGAGCTTAAAGTCAAATCAAATTTACTAATGCTTTGTAATAGGGACGCTGTTAATTTTTTAAGTTTCAATAGATAAAAGTAATTTATCAAAGGGACGGTCATAAAAAACTAAATAACTTCATATGCAATTAAATTTCTTAGTTTCTTATGGACATCCCAAAAACATTCCTTTCAAAGAATATGTCGATGTCAGCTACACGAAGATAAAACGTGTCGATAAATTGGCTTAGTTTCGACACGTTTCATTGTATAGTTGACGGTTTGACATGAATACATTAATTGATAAATGTTCATTGATATGTTTATTGTTAATTGGTCATTGTTAAAGGAAAGGAGAATTCCAATGAAACAGTTTCTATTACTTTTATGCATTTTGATGGCACTTTCATTTTCCACGGCCTGTACAACAGAAACACCTGAAAAACCTGAAGCCGCAAAACAAGATACCGGCAAAATAATTCAGGGTGTGTGGACCCTTGAATACATGGATGTGGGGATTGGTGAAAATAAAAGAACCAGGGAAGACGCGCAGTTTATGATGTTTATCATGGAAAAGCACTACAGCGCCATCCGTGATTTTACACCGAAACCGGCACCGGGCGAGGAAGGCTCTCCCGTGGCCGCCCGCTCTTTTATGGCTGATGCCGGAACATATGAATTTGACGGTACTGATCTGGTCGTCCATCATATGATAGCCGGGTTTCCCTTCCTGGGATCGATGACTTTCGGGTGTTCCATGGAAGGAGACAATACTCTTATCCTGAAGCCGCAATACGACAAGATGGTCATGCCCGGGATGGACAATATCAAACCTTCACCGGATGGAAAAATGGGCTATGGCGATATGGCTGTACGTTATGTATTTAAACGATTGGAATGATCAATCTGTTTTTCATTTTTCATTATTAATTGATAATTGATAAATGTTCATTGATATGTTTATTGTTCACTGATCATTGTTAATTGTTAAAAGACAAGTGTCTATGCCTTGAAAGGGGACGTTCGTGCACAGCGTGCTTAAATAGTCTTTTGGCAATTTCTGCACGAAGTCCCCTCTTACTAATGTTTGATCCATAATAAGTTCTATAAGGCAATCAGGATAACATCAAAAAAAAGGAGGAGA
>CAYQNR010000150.1:0-2975 GCA_964418945.1 uncultured Desulfobacteraceae bacterium | reverse complement strand
CCCGCCAGATCGCCATGCATCGGACCCTGGATGACTCGATCCAGGCCCTCGTGGGGCGCCTGCCTGCTGTTGCGCCGGTGATTGAAGTCGAGGAGGAGCAGCCGGTTATGCCGACGACGCCGGGGCTGATACCCGACGACCTAGACACCCTTCGTCGGGGATTGCAGGAGGCGGTCGATAAGTTGCAAGAAGTGCTTGAACAACTCAAACGGATTACGCATTGAGGAATGACGTGTTAGTAAAAAGAATATAAGTGTTCAGTGTTCAGAGTGTCAATAGGCGTTGAAAATTGATCCACTATCGGCGTCCAAGATTGACCCACCCATGAGTAAAAAATATATGTATAGTTAAGTGGGTAAGGTTTTAATCTCCCCTTTATTTATGAAGATCTGTAACAAGAGGGGGATGTTCGTGCAAAACGTGCATATAAAAATAATAGAAGAGAAGAACTTTTAATCTGTGATCACTGCTATTGATGGCAGATCTCCAGGTAGTGCCAAAGTCTTGTATATCTCCAACCTATTCAACGTCACGTTGGGTGGAAATATTCTCACAATAGATCTGGAATTCGGTGATACTTGGCTTCGCGGCAAATGATCTGCAAATCACAATACTGCCAAATTCACAACTCTAGGTTTGACCCCAATTCCTTTACGCAAGCGGCTCTTAAACTTATTAACATCATAACATTTTATTTTTTGCTTGCCAGGACACTATAGGATTGTCCCCATCGACGTCTATGAAATGGGATAATCCTCAAAATTATTTGTTAAAGGGACGTAAAGAGGGGCCCCTTGTTCTTTCAATATATAACGTCCTTAACTTATTAACTTATTTTTCAGGATACAAACCTCACATTGCCATGGAGATGCCCATCATCTTTAACTCACGCGCTTTCCATTTTGGTCACACTAAAGGGACATATAATATAATAGGGCGATTTTCTATTGACATACAACACGGAAATCCATATGCTCAAATCCTCAAAAAGGGAATCCTTATCAAATCAATTAAATTATTTTAGGAGGAAAAAAGAGATGAAATATGCCAGATTTACCATTTTGTTAGGCGTATTGGTGTCGACTCTGGTCGCTGGGTATGTGCTCGCAGCCAACCAGGCGCAGTGGAAGGTAGTAATACCCCAGAAGCTGTTCGCGGAGAAGTTGAGAATGGCCGCGTTCCTCGACGAGACCTTTGGCATCACGGGAGGGGCTGGAGACATTGGCAAGGCTAGCTACAGCTCAGATGGTGGCCAAACCTGGACCACGTCCGACAGTAGCGGGGGCTGACTGTACTACCTGGACATCGTGGATGCCCAGACTATCTGGCAATGTGGTATGAACAACACCAGTGTGAGTACAGACGGCGGCAAAACGTGGAAAGCCACCACAGAAAAAGCCGGCGGCATGGGCTGTATCCTGGCCTTTGCAGACACTAGGACGGGGTGGGTCGGCTCCGGGACCAAATTCCAGATGACCACGGATGGCGGCGCGACCTGGGAAGACCTGGCTCTGCCCAAGGATGTAAGTAAGGTCGCCGCAATTTCACTCCGTACGCCGACGGACGGGTATCTGGTAGATAAGGATGGTATCCTGCACATCACTCAAGATGGAGGCAAGACCTGGTCATCCCAATCGTTAGGGCTTGACGACCCGAGTATTATGGGCTTCATTAGCGGAGGCTTTGTCAACGAGACTCCACAGGCTGCCGTACGTTTCTTCGACGCCTACCACGGACTGGTCGTCCTGGGTCTCTCTGGCAAAACCAACATGGTCGCCTTGCGCACGCCCGATGGCGGCAAGACCTGGAAAGAGGAAAGTCTGCCTGCCGAATTGGGTACGCCCTACATATCACCCAACGGCGAGTTTTTGACGGTGAATAAATGGGGCAAGGGGCTCACCCTGCTCAAATACGAGTGAGCGAGCTCCACCAAAGAGAAAAGAAATGGGGTCAGGTCTTCATTCTTTACAGATCCGTATCTTTTATTATCTTATCGATTTTGCTTTTAAGCTTTTTATCAATATCAACCCTTTATGAGGTAAATTCACCTACGATATGTCAAGAATGAAGGCCTGACCCCTATGTTTTATAATTAACGGCAGGGTCATTGACCCTGCCATTTTTGTTTATGCCACATATGACATTATGTAGACTTTGCATTTGTTTATGCTAATGAACATGCTATTGATATCCTTGCCGAGTTAGGAAAGGCAATACCTCATTAATTGTGATTTTTAATTCATATTAATAATTGCATCTAACCGGAGGCTTACGCCGCACCAGTCACACAAATATTTGAAGGCAACAAAATGGCAAAAATCAAAATAGAAAAATCATTGAAAAAGAAGCCAGAGGGGGTTATTCTGTCTATCGTCTAAAAACTATTATAACCACAGCCCGGTCCCGTTTTATCGCTGTATTTTGCCGTTATTACCGATGTTAAAGAAAAGGAGGATTCAAAATGGCCGAGACCAAGTACGGGAAGTATATAATAAGAGAACCTTTAGAAAAAGGAATGGCGCCGATGCTGCACATATGCGCTGAAGAAGGTTGCTATGGTGCCAAATTTCCCAATTTTCCTGTTGAAGTCCAATTACTTTGCATCACCGAACCGACCGCATTTCCTCATCCGCCCCACTCCCACGATGGCGACGAAATCTTTTTCATCTTTGGCAGTAATCCCCAAAATTACTACGATTTCGACGCCGAAATCGAGATATATCTTGGTGAGGAAAGGGAGAAACATATAGTTGACACTACCTCCATTATCTACATGCCCAAGGGGTTATTGCACGGTCCGGTTGCCATCACGAAGGTGAACAAACCTTTTCAGTGGATGCATGTCCTATTTTCTCCTAAATACGACATGTCAGTAGGTGACGTTTCGCAACACCCTACGCACCCTCGTGAGAAATATTCGCCCGAAGAGATTAAGGAGCTGAAGAAGGGCTAGCGCGCAGTACAGGGCCATTACT
>CAYQNR010000149.1:0-3079 GCA_964418945.1 uncultured Desulfobacteraceae bacterium | reverse complement strand
TCCGTGGCAGTGCCGCCCGGGCCTTCCACGGTAATGGTGTATGTGGTGGTCTCCGCAGGTGATACTGAAACTGATCCGCTTGGATCAACATTCCCTATCCCCTGGTCAATAGTAACTGTTTCGGCATTGGTGGAAGTCCATGTAAGGGTGGAAGACTCTCCTATCTGTATACTTTCAGGGTCAGCACTTAATGTCACGGTTGGCTCATCCGAAAGGTTTAGCTCCACGCTGTTGACCTGGTCGGCAATAATGGTGACAGTGTCGCTCCATTTCTGGTCCCCTCCTTCATCAGCCCGGAACTTATAGACGCCGGAAGGGATAAGGAACTCCACAATACCTAAAGCGTTGGTGGTTTCATACCAGCCCAGGTATGAACCTGTGGCCATAAACAGATAGACCTTGGCTCCCGAGACATTGTCGGTTCCTCTAAGCACGTGGATTTGGGCTATGCCCTGCCCTATTGTTACAGTGGTATTCTGCCAGGTGAAATCTCCTGACCAGAATTTCTGGCCAAGATAATCCGCCCTCACCTTATAGACCTGCTCAGGCAGGTTGAAGGTTGCCTGGCCGTTTTCGTCACTCACTTGGTATTGGCCCATATAGGAGCTGGAAGAAGTAAACAGATATACCTTTATGCCTTCAACAGGATCAGATATAGACTGATAGGTCCCTTCCACGGTGATAACCACATCCTGGTGGGGGATGGTAAACTCATCCGAAAGAACAGTGGGCATTTCATAGACTTCTGTCCAAAACTGGTTGCCCAAATAGTCCACCCTGATCTTATAGGTCCCGTCCGCCAGGGAAAAGGACACCTGGCCGTTTGTATCTGTTGTGTCGTATAACCCCAGATAAGAACTTGCTTCGCTGAAAACATAACATTTGACATCCGTAAGAGGATCAGCAGCCCCCTTGAGCACGGTAAGGGTAAAGATGCCTCCTCCTGTAGATATATCCACCGGGTTGACCTGGTGCGCGATAAGGGTCTCCGCATTGCTCCAGTACTGGCTTCCCTGGTAATCTGCCCGGAAATTATAGGTCCCGGAGGGCAGCCGGAAGGTCACCTTTCCGTCCGCATTGGTGGTGTCATTAATACCCAGATATGATCCTGATTCTGAAAATACGTATACCTTTACGTCCTCCAGGGGCTGGCCAGCCCCCGTGACCGTGATCTCTCCTTCCGCCATGGGGATATCCACCGTGGTATCCTGCCAGGTAAAATCATCGGACCAGAATTGCTGTGCCATATAATCCGCCCTTACCTTATAGGTCTGTTCAGGCAGGTTAAAGGTCACCTGGCCGCTTATGTCCGTTATCTCATATTTGCCCATGTACGAGCCGGAGGAGGTAAACAGATAGGCCTTTATGCCTTCCACAGGATCAGGTGTGGACTGATAACTCCCTTCTATGGTGATTACCACATCCTGGTGGGGGATAGATAATGTAATGTTTGTATCCTCCGTGACTGCCATATCCTGGCTCCAGAACTGATTGCCCAGGTAATCGGCACGTACCTTGTAGTCGCCTTCTGGCATATCATATTCGACCATGCCTGAAGAATTGCTAGTCTGGTAAAGACCAAGATATGTCCCGGTAGCATTAAACAGATATGTCTTAATCCCTTGCATGGGGATGCCTGCGCCTTTATCCACAGTGACATATATTGTGCCGCCGCCGGCATTTAGGGAGATTTCATTAATGCCTCCACTTGCAATGGTAACGATATCGCTCCAGTAGTGGTTTCCCAGGATATCCGCCCTGAACTTAAAATCCCTGGCCACGGGCAGGTCAAAAGAGACCACTCCATACTCATCAGTGGTATCATATACGCTCAGGTAGGAACTGGTACCTGAAAAGAGATATACTTTTACCTCGCTTGAGGGCCCTGAGGCGGTAGTTACGGTGACTTCCGCGGTCTCTTCCTCAATGATTACGTCAACTGATAAGGTCTCCGGCAATGTTATGACCTGGCTCCAGAATTGACTGCCCAGGTAGTCCACCCTGAACTTATAGTTCCCCGCGTTAAAGCTGTCAGAGTCAAAGATTGCGGTTCCGTTTTCGTCTGTGGTCGCATTCACGCCGGTATATGAGCCTGATTCCGTGAAGGCATATACCTTAACCTCGGTAATTACAGCCCCTTTACTTGTGCCCGTGTTTACTTCGATGTTCTCACCGGCCCATGAGGCGGGTGTGATAAATAGAATTGCGACAAACAGAAAAATAACTAACCTGGCCGTATACATGAATCCTGTGATCTTCCTGGTCATATCAGGACCTCCATTGTCTATGGCTTTCTCAGGACTGCCAGAATCTGGCCTGACTGGTTAATGAATTATATTATTTTATGATATCAAAGTGTTATGCCGTATTTGGCCCATGGGGCTCTCTTTTTTATCTGCCCGCCTCGGCTGGTTTTGTGCGGAGTTACTGCACATGAACGAGTTAGCCATCGCAAAGAGACCTTCATGGGCCATACATTATTACTTAGGTTCTAACCCTTATGCTGAATAAGAGAGCAGGAGAAATATAGCGTAGTAACCGACAATGCGGATGATGGCTAACTCTATATTACTTTTACAATATATATGCCATAATCCGATTTCGCGAAGTATTCCATTTTAAGGGACATTACACCATGGTAATAATGCTAATTCGTTATATATTTCAGGGTATTATCAGCCTGCTCAGGGTTTATGGGGCAAGGGATAATCAAAGGTGCGGGATGATCATTTGTATGAGAATAAAATATTGCACATAACAATGTGTTAAATGCACAATTTTTTGTGCATAATCTAAGAAAGTGGCTAAATAGCCTGCCTAATCTCTAAAATATTGCATACCTAACTGGGCTTGACATGCACTCCTAATTTACCTAGACTCCTCACGTTAATTAAGATAAACACAATACATGCTGGATTCCGGATCCCTGGCCCAGACCGCAGTTAAAGAATGTGTGCTTTATAGTTTTGCAACTATATCTTAGTGCTTCGATTCGCAAATACGGTGACGTATTTTGATTATATGAAACCACTACTGTCCCAACGTTATTGAAATAAATTCAATTGGTTACTATCATGGA
>CAYQNR010000148.1:0-3296 GCA_964418945.1 uncultured Desulfobacteraceae bacterium | reverse complement strand
CGACCTTTTCCTCAAGGGTCATGCGTGAAAGAAGGTCCGCGACCCTCTGTTCCACAGGCACGGTCGGATCCTTATAAAACGCTGCATCCGGAGAATAAACAACTCCTGCTGCTGTAATAAGACTGAAAAATATGATTGACATGATATTAGATCCCTTTTTTTGAGGTAAATGATATGAAAAAGGTTTTAACGTAATAAGGGACAATCCTACAGCCTCTTGTCAAGTAAAAAAACCCTTATAAAATCGATTGGTGGAAAGTAAGCATATTTCTGGATACATAACTGATATGTTGGAGGTTGCACTACAGAACTTGGTCCCAATCTCTCCATATTTCATAATCCACATCTATCAAGTTTTATTTACATTATGAAAATAATACTTGACATAATATAAATGATAATATATATAGTGACAAGTATCCTTGACTTTATAATGCTTGGAGGTTTAATGAAGACAAACTTACGACGGTTTAGATTCGAACGCGGAGAACTGAGTCAACAACAGGTGGCCGACATGGTCCGTATTTCCCGTCAGACTGTCGTCTCGATTGAGAAGGGGGATTATGCTCCCTCGGTCAAGCTGGCATTGCTCTTGGCTGAGAAACTGGAGACCACCGTGGAACAACTTTTTATCTTGGAGGAGAATGACCGTGTTTAAGAAAGATCCAATCTTCTGGTGCGCCAGCGCAATTTTTGTGATTGCGCTCGCCTTGTTCGCGATTACCAACCAGCAATCGTGCCTTCTTCTGATGATCGGTGCCTATCTTCTACGTCCGGTGCTGGCGTCGCTGGGGCCGGGACGAAAATATGTCGATGAACGCCAGCTCAGCATCCATTACCGCTCAGGGAATATCGGGTTTGCGGTGCTCTTAATCGTTTGCGCTATCTTCGGCGTCAAATTAGAGTTCGAGGGGAACCACACATTCGAATATTTCTATTCGGCCATCATAATAGGTATGGCGGCCAAGGCGCTTTTCAACGTAGTCCTGGTTAAGAATTTACGTGAGAACGCTTCCAAGATCATCATGGCGGTTGGTCTGCTTGTCGCTCTATTCTCAATTCTGGATGTCAAATCGCCCCTCGGTATGCTGATATCTGCCCTACCGGGACTTGTTATTGCCGCTATAGGAATGCTAGCGAAAAAATATCCGAGAGTAATCGGAATTGTTATAGTCGTCTTGGCGATTGCCGCGATGATATTCCTTTTGACTTTCAGGAAACGGTGGGGGCAGGTTATCACTGCGGCAGTTATCGGGATTCCGTTATTAATAGCAGGAATCGGATTATTTTTCTCCGGGCAGAATAGCGATGTCACCGATACCGCGCCGGTTAATTGACGTTAATTTGACTATAAATTTTGTGCCGATCGATTTTTTAGTCTCGATAGTTTATAAATAGTAAAGCTCTTTCCTATCAACAAACGAAAACAGATATTATTTTCATCAAAGGAGGACAAAATGGAAACGACAAAATGGTTGATAACAGCAATTCTCGCATGTTTTATATTAACACTGTTTGGAGGTGTATCGGTAATTCCCGCAAACGCCCAGCCCAAGATTCGCATCGGAACCTATGATTCTCGCTATGTCGCGCTGGCCTTTTATCGTGCGGACAATATGAAACAAATAAATGATTTTATGGTGAATCTGAATAAAGAGCTAAATAAAGCCAGAGAGTCCGGGGACAAAAATAAAATAAAGGAACTTGAAGCAAGGGGGCCTGCCTTTCAGAATCTTATGCATCAACAGGTTTTCGGCAATCTATCAATCCCGAACGTGATGGCAACCATCAAAGACCAACTTCCGGCTATTGCGCAAAAGGCGGGGGTAACAATGATCGTATCCAAATGGGAGATCCAGTACTCAGAACCATGGACCGAACAGGTCGATCTTACCATGCAAATTTTAGATCTCTTTCATATCGACGATGTAATGAGAAAGATGATCGAAGAAAGCATCAGAACGAATCTGCAACCTGTTCCGGTTGAACAACTGTTTAATCCATATGATTGATAGTGGAATTCGGGGAATAGCTTTGTAGTGAAATGCTCAAGGCTGTTCCTCACCGTAATATCGTTTTCAGCATAACCAAAATATAGAATCTAATGGCAGGGTCATTCGGTCCTGCCTTTTTATTGCCACTTCAGTATATAGTGTATGATATTAGATAAACTTAGCGGATGATTTCTACTATCATCTTTAATGCTGGTTTTTTTAAATACTTCTTTTACTAGTCTAAGCAAAATTCAATGTCCTCAGATTTTATACTACGATAAGTGGAAAGTTGACATATCCTGCCGCGGCATAATCTTTTCCCCTTGTTATTTCCGTCTCAGATATCACCTCTATACCACATAATTTTAGAGTACTGACTAAAATAGCAGTAAATCTTTTATTTCGTCAGCGGCCTTAGAATAGCGCGGCAGGGGCCGGCGTCGCCGTGCCATATAAGGAGCGGCAGGCAAAGCAGTTCATAATCGCCGGGAGGCACGTCGCCGAGAGCACAATCCTCCATGATATAAATGCCCGCCTGGAGGAAGAAAGTGTGCGTCTTGATTACGCTGACCTCATCTTTGTAGTTGCCTATAGTTATAAAGTCCAACCCGACCAGCCGGACGCCCTTGGACGCGATATACTCGGCGGCTTCATCGGAAAAATAAACGTAATCATCCATGAATTTCTTGCCGGCGTAACTTTCCGGCGAATTGCGGGTCTTGAAAAGAAGCCGTTCGCCTTTTTTGATATTGTAAGGCTTTATCTCTTCTACAGTAATCCGGTTCCGGTCTTTTATCTCGATAACACGGCAGGGCCCGATGGTAGCGTCTAAATCCATATCGCTTATAGTTGAGCCGTCCGGGATGAAATGGAGAGGGGCGTCGATATGCGTGCCGGTGTGGGCAATAATTTCCAGCATGGTCATAGTTAGCGGCGCGCCGAGGTTCCTATCGCTGTAGCGGTAGATGCGCGGGGCAACAGGGTCGATGGGCAAGTATATCATGCCCTGTTTCAAGGGAACGGTGATATCATACCAACCTTTAGGTGCTTTGCTTGTCATGGATAATCCTCCCAAAAAAGATGTCGAATGAAGAATATAATAAGGCGCCGATTAAGGCAACCGCAGAATACTGCCCGAGGGATGTCTTTTATTCTTTAAAAAAGGTTTGGACTATTCCTTTGTCCTATTTTTTCTCTATTGGATATCCCGCTTCCTTCCACCCTTGAATGGAAGGATGACTTCTACAAAAATAAGATAAGGAATAGGCTTGGTCAATTAAAAGTTGAGAAACTTGTCTGTCT
>CAYQNR010000147.1:1201-3318 GCA_964418945.1 uncultured Desulfobacteraceae bacterium | reverse complement strand
TTTGCCTTGAACCTTGAGGGCATGAGATCCTTTGCAAGGCTGAACAGGTCCTGCCAGTGGGCTACGGTAATGCCCACGTCCCTTGTCCACGGAGATATCCCGTAATTCAGCACCCGGGTGGAATCATGATCCAGGAACATACGCATGGGCAGGCTTAAATAGATACCCTTATGATTGTATCCCTTATTGTAGTATGGCTCAACATCGTCAGTGTCCGTAAAGGTGACGAATATGCCTGCCACGGCGCCCGTATCATACTGCCTGCTTATGTCCAGCTTGAATCCCATGTCTCCTGCCAGAAACCGTCCGAACTGGACCTGAAAGGTCATATCCAGGCCCGAGTAATAATAGTATGCATTGCCCAGGACACTGTAAGGGCTGAAGTCCATCAATTCAAAGGTCTTTTTGGGGACCCTTTTCCTGAGCCAGTCCCCTTCAATGCCGAAGGCCATGGTTCCTTCACCCGGGAAATACAGGGCCTCGCCGCCCACCCCCGCGTACATCCTGTCAAAATAGCCCATGCTCACCCGGCCGAAGCTCCTGTCCGAGATACGAAACATCTGATTTACCAACAATTTATCAAAAGACCGGTACTTACCCATGTATTTTGATATATCACTCATTATAACATCACCGGGCAATACCGAGGCCGTGGGTGAATACACGTTTGAATACAGGGGAATGGCATACCGGGCATAGACTGACGCGCCTTTCCACAGGTCCGCCGTAACATGGGGGTCCACGCCAACTTGATACTGAAAAAAGCCGGACGGGTCATTCCAGTAAATATCAAGGTCCGGCTTGATGCTGAAGTCGTACTGGAACCCGTGGTGTTCAATGAATCCTATATAATCGCCCTCCCCGGATTCCACTGCCCTGCTCGTAATCTCGACCTTCATCAATCTATCCATGAACACGTCCGGGGAGATCTCGCCCAAAAGGAATTTATCCATGTGATCGGGTCTGACAGACACCCTCAGGATGGCCATTCCCTGTTTCTTGACCACGGCTACCAGGTGATCGGTATCTTCAGGGGAATGAAACAGGAGTATCCTGAGTACCCTGCCGACGGCCTTCTGGTTTGATAAATACTCATTATTTTCAAATTCAGCCATAAGGTCTTTTCCATCCGTATAAACCGCGATATTGGAAAAACCCGCCTCCTGAACAGCGTCATAGACCTGTTTTACTATCTCTTTCCGATCCCTTTCTTTAAAGGGCCTCCTGTCGACAGGGACAACGGGCGGAGGATCCGCCTTCTGAGGTAGTACCTGGGCACCTAGAAGTGACTGTACATGGAGCATTAGGCCCAGGGTGTCGCCGCGCTGATATGAGATTCCCAGGTCTATGCCCGGGAGGATATTGGCCCTGAGCCCGACATTTACAGGAGAATCAGCGCCCTCAGGCACGGCCCTGGCGGGTTTTTTATCATTCTCATACTCAATAGGATTATACTCGGCCATAACCAGAAACCGCTCACTCAAGGCAAGCTCGATCCCGCCGAAAAACCCATAATCATCCAGAAAGGGCACGGACGGCCCGCCCTTTAACCTCTTGCTGCCTATACCCAGGGTGATATCAACGGGGTAATACTGGCGGCTTATGACCAGATACTCGCTGGGGAATAGGCGCGTGCCCCAGAAGTCCTGTATGCCGATAGCTATGGCCGGCAGATACTTTGACTCCGGTATTAACTGGTATTTAACATCCAGGGCCTTGTCCTTATAGGCCCCGTATCCAAATCCGGGATCAAAGGCAGTGATATTGGTTATCTCGATCAGCCTCGCTGAGATCTCAAGCCCTGGCAGGACACCCATAGCTGCCGTGTACCACCTGTAGGGCGATGCCTGGGCCGCGCCGAACCTTATGACCCCGTCCTCCAATATCCGGGCGTTGGGTATCTCCAGAAGGCCTGTGCCGCCCCAGTTTGAAGGATTATTAAACGGCCGGTCCCATGAAAAGGTGTCCGTCGCCACCATCACGAACAGCAGCATAACCACCGCAAGCGAGTTTAATATGCGCATGAATAATTACCTTGCTACCTTAATTAAGAAAATAGAATAGAGAAAAGAGGATAGAGTTTTTATTGCTCCCCATTCCTATTTTCTATTTCCTCT
>CAYQNR010000147.1:0-1101 GCA_964418945.1 uncultured Desulfobacteraceae bacterium | reverse complement strand
TTCTCTTTCCTCTGTTACGCTTTGAACCTTGAGCTTTCAGCTTCTTTCCCCCTTCCCCCTTCCCTCTTTCCTATTTGCTGTTTCCTATCTCAGTAAATTATCCAAAACCGGTTAGACCGGAAATGGGTAAAGAGTTGTTAAGTGGGGATTAAGCTGTCTGAACCCCTTTCGCACGCTTTGAAGAAAGTATAACAAGATGATCTTTAAATTCCTCTGAAGAATGAATGGATAAAAAAGGAAGGCGTAGATCAAGAATATTCTTGGAAGTCGCGGGATTTGCCTTCACCCGGACTACGCCCGGATGTTTGCTAAGGGGTAGGACAACCCAATCGCCAAAATGTTCATCAAGAGTAATAAGAATTCGATTTTCAGTAATCGTTTTTTGCAATATATCATAGTCATCTGCCCGCGCTTGGCCGACTTCGGAAGCACGTATAACATCATGACCTTCATCACGTAAAGCCTGAGCTACATCCACTCTTAACATCTGATCCAGGTAAAGCTTAAGAGACTCAGGCATTGGATGCTCTAATCTCAGTGTGATCAAGAGATGCCCTGGCGTAAAGCAAGGCTGCCTGTATATCTTCCTTTTTCAACTCCGGATAGCCTGCAAGCAGGGCATCCCAGGACTCACCTTCAGCTACCTGTTCGAGAATAACAGAGATAGGGATACGTGCCCCTTTGATCACAGGCATTCCATTACAAACTCTTGGATTAAGCTCAATTCGATCTAATAAAACCATCACAATTCCCCCCGAAAAATCTTTCTTATATAATACTTTTTCCACCATATCATTGTCAATCTCCCCTCGGCACTCTTCCCTCTTTCCTGCCTTCTCACCTCTGACTTCTGTCTTCTGCCTTTAGTGCTCTTTCCTCTTCTCTCTTTCCTCTCTGCTGACTTATGACTTCAGCCTTCAGTCTTCTGACTTCAGCCTTGACTTATCCCCTCTTTTCTCTTTCCTTTCTTGCCCCTAACGCTCTAAACGCTCCTAACGTTCATAACGTTTTAATAGATCTTTAGACGCACCACAGCAGACATAGCAGTAAAGTCATTATCGTTATGAAGGAGGAATAAATCATGCTCTAAAGCAGTCTGAG
>CAYQNR010000146.1:0-3393 GCA_964418945.1 uncultured Desulfobacteraceae bacterium | reverse complement strand
TCAGCAGCTAAAGGTCCGGCTACCTCCTCTATAACATTATAGAGATGTCCAACCTGCCCGCCTATAAATCCCTCTGTTTCTCTACCGATCATGAGTTCCTTAAGCTCCCCACGCAGATCACGGGATTGGACTTTCATAACCCACCCCTCGGTATAGGGGTCATCATTCGCCAGTCTCCCCCTTTCTCTCAATGTGGCATTTATATCAGTTACAACACCGCTTATGGGTGAGAGCAGTTTTGCCTGGTGTTTCCCTCGAAATACGATAATATCCTCCCTGCCCTGTTCCACCTCTTTGCCGGTGAGGGGGGCCTCAATCCTGTCCAGCGGACCCATCAAACGAAGGGCAAAATCATCCACCCCCACCCTTACCGAAGAGACCTCTTCAATCTTGGCCCATGTATGACCTGGATGGAAGTAGTATCCTTGTGGCATCCTGAAACCCCTGATCTCCAGGATATGGACGGGATTTACTACGGCGTGAACGGAGTACATATCCTCAAAATATTGATCGAAATCGCAACTGCCGCATCGATATTCATTCGTGCATATTCTGAAATCTATACGTCCCTTCATATAATGGATACATGGTCTTTTCCCTACGGGCAATGAAGTGAGTTTATCTTTCCAGTGGACTATCTTACCACTCTTTCCCCCCGGAACCTTCCCAGCACGTTTCATGATACTGTTCTCATGGGCCACATGACTCATTATTCTGTCGAACCGACATTCAGGACAGTTATAATCGATAGTGCATGATTTTTGAATCGTGACCCCGGCCTGCATCCAGATACAATCGGGATAATTGTCGGTCAACGTTTTTGTGTGTTTCTTTGATACCATATCTATCCCCCTCAAAGACGTCGTTTATGGGCTAAGGGCCTAATGCCTAGATTCCTCTTTCCCCATAATCCCTATGCCTCTTGTCTCGCCATAGCCAAAGGCGACGGCGGATGAGCCTTACACCCTCTGATTTATCATGTCCCCAAGAAATTTCTGGTCAGGTTATTCCACCCAAGATCAGGGAGATTTCCATAGATATCATCGGACAGATACCCCCCGTCGGCGGCCAAAGGGCCTGCAACTTGCTCAATCATCCCTTCCAACTTTTTTACCTCACCGCTCATCCAATCCATGCTTTGCTCATCCCCTATCAACCTCCGGGCATTCTTCTTTATATCCGGAGTTCTGACCATGAAAAGCCATCCCTTACCGTATGGGTCATCATTAGCCAGCCCGGGGTTTTCTCTCGCCCTGGAGTTTACTTCCACGATTACGCCGTCAACCGGTGAAAGGACATCAGCCAGGTTATGATCCCGCTTGATACCCCAGCCCGGCCTGGAATGGTCCAGCTCCTTGCCCATCAGGGGAAGATCCATGGCATCAGCCTTTCCAAGCAGCTTGAGTAGAAAATCATCCAGGCCGATCCTTATGAAACCACCGCTTTCAATCCTGGCCCATGTATGGCCGCTATGTAAATAATAACCTCGGGGCAATTCAAAACCCTTGATTCTCCGGATTTCAAAGGGCGAGGGCCCCGTCTTCACGGACCACACATCCTCAAAGAATTGATCAAAATCACAGGTTGAGCATTGATAGTCATAGGCGCATGACCTCTTAGGTATGCGATTAGTCAGGCTATGCCTGCAGATCCTTTCCAGACCGTCTCTTTTTCTCATGGCATCCTGCCAGCTTATCTGTTCGCCCTTTTCGACTTTTTTCCTCATAGCCCGGTCATACTTACAGGATGTGCAGTCATAAAAATTATTACAGGCCTTAAAATCCACTACCCCGCTTTGCATCCATATACAGGGATTTGCCGCCCTGGCATCTTTGTCCGGTTTCACCATCCATACCTGTCCTCCCATTACCGCCCCTATCTCCGACCTGTGCTTCAGGTCTTTGATCACCCCCTTCCTATAGGATGATCCGTAACCGACCCGGCTTCTTCTGTCTCCTCTGGTTTTATCCGCCATATCTTCACCCCCTGTTTGATGTTCTTGGATTATGAAGCCTTTGTCTTGATTAGGGTGCAAGTGTGGTGCCAACCGGATTAAAACAGGGCTTATAGTGAGATAACATATTGATATATCGGGCTAGTCCACATAAAGGAAAATCCTGAGACACATTGATGGCCTTTAACGGAAGGAAAATAATGATGTAAATCCCTACAATCTGTTTTTGATATTGCTTTGATTTGAGGAGTAATTACTGTTTTTGATTTGTATTATCAAGATATTGCGAAAGTGATGTCTTTTTAAACACCTTATTCGCGTTTATCAACATTCCATTACTTGCTACCGCCTCTGCCTCTTCCTCCTGATCCGGCAGACCCACCTGACCCTCTGATATCATTAAAACCTCCCGAATTGCCAAAACCTCCCGGGCTTTGTGAATCTCCTGCGCCAAAGCCGCTGCTGCCCGCCCCTCGTGAACCGTATTCCATCAGTCCGTTGGCAGTTGTGCCGCGCCTAATTGCATTGGAATAGGATGCGGCCAGATCTGATGGGGAAGATGATGTTCTGGCCTGGATCAGGAAGGCATTTCCCAGCTTTTTCATCTCTCCCGCGCCATAGCCTTTCTGAAAGGCGTTATCCACAACATCAGCGATATTTCCAGATGCCACTCCTGTTAGGGCCATGGACCTCGCGGTCCTGAAGGTCTCCGTTGCAAGATCGGCCGCTTCATCTCTTTTGAGCCTCCTCTTCTGCAGCATTTCCATTATGCGCTCTATGTCACCCTCTCCCATACCTGCGGTCATACACTCTGCTATCTCCCTGGTCATAGCGCGTGCTCGCTCTCCATCCTCCGCATAGCGCAACGCATACCTGCTGGCCGTTTCATATCGGGACCTCACCGTCTCCATGGCCTGAATGATATTTTCCGCTCTGACCTGTTTCGCAACACCCTCATGCAATTTATCCATTATGGGTTTCTCCGGCAGGTTCGCCCTTTTGGCCTTCATCAACATTTCATGCGCCGCCAGGACCTGCCGTTCTCTGAAATTGTTCTCAAGCATAGTCTGAGTCATCTTTATAACGCCCTTATTTTCTACTCCGAGCGATATGACCTGCCTCGCACTTTCCTTTATTCGGGCGGGGGTCTCCCCGGGCAGTCCTTCATCCACTTCATCCCCAAACAAAGGCAGGGGTATAAAGAATATAACAAGTATTATCAATAATATCCTTTTCATAATATTTCCTCCTTAACACGCCATCCTTTTGGCCGGCAAATAGATGATAAAAAGTCATTGCCCAGGTACATAGACACAGTTTTCCGAGCCGAAACCATCCTTCTCCTTCTGATCACAGGGTGGGATGAAGACCTTTCCATCCACTATAAAAAAGTAGCTGAACCCCTGGTCTGAAGGAATTGTTGTTTCCCATATTCCTCT
>CAYQNR010000145.1:0-3484 GCA_964418945.1 uncultured Desulfobacteraceae bacterium | reverse complement strand
CATCAGTTCGTTCCCGGCCTATTCATCAGGCTCTACAGAAAAAGCAATCCCCTTTATTGACGAGGCTATTCCCTCATGGGATGAAAAATATAAGGATAAACCCATGATACGGCTGCTCGAAGAACATTCTTTGGATCTTAATGAGAATTTTTCCATCACTGAAGAAACACATATAGTGATAAAAATCCAGAGCGAGGAAGGGAAAAAGGCGGGCGATCTTATCGTGAACTATGACAGGGAAAACGATGTCATAGAATATCTCGAGGCATATACCATTACCCCTGAGGGCAAACGGATAGAATGCACACAGATTGAAGACCGTAATGCCTATGAAGGTTACGCCTCTATTAGTGAAAATCGGTTCAAGCTTCTCATCATGCCCCAGGTATCTTCGGGGTGCATGCTGGAGGTTAAACACAGGATTTTTCATAAACGGCCGATAATCGAGAAACACTTTTTTCAAACATTCCCGTTTAGCAGCTTTAATCCAATAAAAATCTTCCGCACAAAGCTGATTGTCCCTGATAACCTGGAGTTGCGCTTCATGAATCATAACGCCGATATATCACCATCTGTTGATCATGAAGGGAACAAGGTCATATACCGATGGGAAATCAAAGGCAAAGAAACCGAGGTGGCGGAAGAAAATATGCCCCCCGGGGCTGAGGTCTTTCAAACCGTTACTGTTTCATCCCTGAAGAGCTGGGCGCAATTAGCGGATCTATTCTGGAACCTCTACAGTAAAAATATTGTCATCTCTCCCGAGATGAAGACAAAGATCGAAGAGATAACAGAAAAAGGTGATTCGTTAAGTGGAAAAATACAGTCTATTATCAAATATATTCAAGATGAATACCGTTATCTATCAATGAGTATTGAATCCCATCGTTATGAACCACACCCGTCAAATGAGGTCTTTATTAATAAATATGGCGACTGTAAGGATCAAACGGTTCTGGCCATAGCAATGCTCGGAGAGATAGGCGTAAAGGCCTATCCCGCGCTATTTTCATACACATTTGACCCTGATTTTGAAAAACGGCTTCCCATGCCGTCATATTTCAACCATGTGATCCTGTGCATTGAACACGAAGGTACGAAATACTATACCGATCCGCAGAGAAAAGGCTTCTATTTTGATGAGACCCCATATGATCTTACAGGCGGATATGTGCTTTTATTGAATGGGGAAGGAGAATTGCTGGAACGTATCCCGCAGGCAAAGCCTGACTTGTATATTAATTCTTCTGAATATATGGTTGAAATAAATGAAGATGGATCGGCGTTATTTGAGGGTTCCAAAACATTCCCCCGTGTCCCATCGATTCGAATCCGATCTGCCTATTTAAACAATACGGAAGAAGGAAGGAAGAAGATGCTCTCATCCCTCGATGCGTCGTTAAGTTCAGGAGGGACTATGATTAGCAGCACCCTGAACAACATTGATGACCCATACAAAAATATAACGATAGACGCCACGTATAGACGCACGGACTTTGTGAAGGTGGCAAACGATATGATGATGTTCGGGCTGGGTCAGATGAATATGCCGATATTGGCATCAACTCAAAGAAGATATCCGATAGTCTTTTCCGGCAATTATAGGTTTGAAAACAGATTGGATTTCATCATCCCCGAGTGTTTTGAGATATTAACCCTTCCTAAAAATATGCATTATGAGACGGAATTCGCGACATTCATCAGGTTATACGAAGCGGCCGGGAGGGCAATAAAAGCGAGTGATATTTTTGAGATAAAGATGGCCAGACTGGCCCCGACCGCGTATGAGGATGTCAGAAAATTCTTTAACAATGTTAAAAATTCAACCAATGACACCATAGTTATTAAAAGGGAGGCATCTCCAAAATAAATAACAGGATGGTCAGGTCTTCATTTTTCACGCATCTTTATTTAGTACTGTTTGCAGATAGATGATTAATCCGTGTTTCCCTCTCCTTCCCCAGCGTCTTCACTTTCTTTTTTCAATTTCTCCCTCATCCTTTGAAGCATTTCTATCTCTCTTTTGAAACGCGGGTCATTCCTCTTCTTAAATGCCTGCATAGTCTCCTCTATCAGCTCGCTTATAGTGTCCATAACATCACCTATAAAAAAAGCAAGTTCGTGCAGGACGTGTTCCCTTTGTCTTTAATTGTAAGGGTGTATTTTTAGTAAGCAGTGCCGAAAATCGAGTATGCTATACGTACATTGTTGCTTAAATCCGGCACATCATCGCGTTTTCTCTCCCCATGAGGATAATGTTCAAAGCGGTTAAAGGACTGGTAAGCCAGCCCGATTTGGTCGTCTTTATTCCTTAACATGGTGTCAGTAACTAAACCAAAAAGGTACTTTGCGATCGCTACTCCGGCAGTAGCAGCCGGGTTTGACAGGCCGGAAATCAAGGTAAGCAGATTATCGGTAAAGCCGTCAAATTCCGGGACGTTCATAACACTATCTATGCTTTTACCCAGATCGTTTATGTCTTCATCAATTTCAAAAAGCATCAGCGACCAGTTGAAAGAAACAGGGATAACCGAATCCGTATAAAGGCCGTAGCCCGTGTCGCCGAAAGTCATCTGGTGTCCGTCTTTCACGTTGTCCAATTGCATTAACACCTTTGTGCTTAAAACGGACTGAGCGGCAGCTTTTATAAGCTGTTTCTTCTGGGCGGGATCTGTTGTATGCTGGAGATTATCCAGCACAGGCAGGTTTACATCCTGTCCCGTAATGAAGCTCAGCAATTTCACCTCTCCCGGCCCCCATTCCCGGTTGTTAAGAATCTTAACCTTATTGAGTCTAAAAACAAAGAATTCCATGGCACCCCCCTTTCCTTCCTGTTCCGGTTAACGCTCGGGATGGTAGATAATAAATAGCCCATACATAGATATTTTCCGGTCTATATTGAATTCTTTAACATGCTTATGAGCAATTTCCATGCCACGTCCGCAACCCTTTGCCACAAGCTCATTCACCCGAATTAATCTACAGGACTCGGCTTATTTGCACACTTTTGAGGGCATCCATACACATATTTTTGTGCATTGCCGTTTCAGTCCACTATTTATGCTCTGTTCATATTTTATGGATTTATCGCCCGTCTGTTAAATACGCCGCGCAATGCAAGGCCTCGCGCTCATCATTCGTAAACATATAGGGGTTAATCGGGTTTTGGCCTGAAAATTGAAGATTAAGATATGAAACCCAGTAAAGGAGGGAAGAGAAATATGGGAGAAAGGTACCCCGAACATCATTATTCAAAAAGAGAACTAGAAAAGGCCTATACCAGCGGTCTGGAGACCGCGGTTGTTGTGCTGGAAAAGGCCATTGCCCTAAGCCAATTCGAGCAAATACTCCTGCTCAGATCCTTGAAAAGGATATTATTTGACCGCAAGGTAAAGGCAACCATGAGTAGTTAGGGACACGGCCAAATAGATTTGATGTTTAGTAGCAATGACACATTCCATTGTAGAGCGAAGGTAATGACCAT
>CAYQNR010000144.1:0-3503 GCA_964418945.1 uncultured Desulfobacteraceae bacterium | reverse complement strand
TCGCCTGTCGCAAAGAGAACCCCATGGGCCAAACCAAGTATTTATATAAAGTCCTCTCCGTGCTGATTAACCGGATGAACCTTAACGGTTTGGATATTCGATATCGGATTCCCGATGGGTGGAGTGAGCTGAGGCCTAGAAAATCTTGTATTTTGTCTTTAGATCTTCCAATTTCCTCAAATATTCTCTCTGATTTATCAGCCCCATGTAACTGGCCATCTCCTTGTAGGCAGATTTGATATGGGGCCTGATATCTATGCCGTTTGAATTCAGTTTCCTGTCATTGGCCTTATCCAGGATTAAGACGCAATAGTAGGTGGTGAGTATCCTTATCTTTGAATCCCGCCTAAGCAGATAACTCCTTCCGCCGAGGGTATTCAAAAAGAAGCAGGCGTAATCATACATCGTCTTCAGTAAAGGTTTTCCTCTAATCGCTTCTTCCGCTATATCTTCAAAAGTATACCACAAGTAAAAGGTCTTCATCGCGGATTCAATAATTTCGGACTCATTCTTTAATATATCCTTTACAAGGTGAAGCCTTTCTTTACCTAACACCCTGTAAAAATGGGCCATATTATAAAACAGGTTATAAAGGTTCTGTGTTTCTCCTGAGACTATAGGGGGCTTTGCAGTTAATTCGGTAACGGAAAACTCATATTGATTGTATGTGCTGCCGGTTAGGTTATTCCTCTTAACATAACCCATTTGATCCAAATAGGCGAAAAACGCGGCTATTTGCTCCTCTATCTGTTCAATAGTCATACTGTCCGAAACAGGGGAGGAAGTCGCTTCGCCAAAGGCCTCCTCCAGCCTCTCCCGGGGAATGCTCTGTCCCTTTAATTGGGTTATCTCTCCTTGGAGATCCGTCACCTTCCTTTTCAATGCCTCAGCCTGTTCCTGCCATACTTTCTTCTCCTGATCTTTCGCGGCCTCAATGCTGTCATCATGCCATCCCATAATCAGGCTATATAAAAGGTAAACGATCACCCCTAAAACTATCACTGTAATAGAAATACCCGTTATTCTTTGTTTAGCCATGTTAAACACCTCAATTAAGTCCGTCAAAAAAGACCACTGCCGGACATGGAATCGATTATTATGTAAAAACCTGGTTCATCCGGTTAACGAGTACGATATTTAATTATATACGACTGTTTTCCATCTTTGACCCATGGGGCTCTCTTTTAAGCGGCGAAAATATTAACAGCATGCTAATTACGTAAGGTGCCACCCAGGCGGGCGGAATACTTATGAGATAATAGAAAATTCTACAGTCCGGCCAAGTCTGGCAAAGGCTACCCGCCCGCCTCGTGTTGTGTTATGCGAAGTCAGTGCACATAAACAAGTTCGCCGTCACAAAGAGAGCCCCATGGGTCAAGATTCATTACCTATTTGATAGGTTTTATCTGTTAGTACCTTGCATACTCATTAACCGGATGAACCACATAACTTAACCAGACATCTTCATTTACAAATCGCATACATTAATCAAAATATCAATGATCATCTGTTTTATTCGCCTTCGCCAGAATACCCTGCGGCTTGCCGCAGGGATGAATGGCAAGGTGAACCACGGCGAAGCTCGTAAGAGCGAAGCCGGGTAGGCTTCCGTCTTCGCCAAAGGCTATGACGCGACAAGATGGCGGAATTCCGCTTGATACCCCACCGCTTGCGGTGGGGAGCTTCATTGTCTGGTTGCGAGGATATACCCCACTTCTGTTTTTGGAGAGGATTTTAGTGTGTACTTAAAGCAGATTGTTCGTAGGTTTGGGTTTTTAGTAAACCTCAAGAAATTCAATTGGAAAGCCCCTGCAAAGCCTCATTGGCCGCAAACCCGTTTCTGACGTGATCACTATTGTGGTGTAGTTGACACTGGAGATGCTGGAAAACTGGGACAATGCCGTCTGCCGTGGACAGGGAGGAGGATGATTTACGGAAGAGGCTGAGGAATAGAAGATTACAGCCCTACCTCCGCCAGGTCGGGCCCCAGATACATCCGTTCATTCTCGCCAAGACACCCCAGGGAAAGACAGATCAGCGTCCACAGGTGGACCGTATGGTAATCTCCCTGGTAATATTCGTTGAGGTCATGTATCTGGGAATGACAATTATGACAGGGGGTTATGCAGTATTTGGCCCCGGTAGTCTTGATCTGATTGAATTTTATCTCACCGTACTTATGACGCGCATCAGCATAACCGGATTGGAGGTATCCGCCGCCCCCTCCGCAACAGTAGTTATTGGACTTGTTCGGGGTCATATCAACAAAATTTTCTTCGCCTACCACCGATTTAACCACAAAGCGAAGGTCATCTGCAATAGGATCGCCCAGGGATTTCCTGACTATCTGACAGGGGTCCTGGACAGTGAATGTTATCTTCAGGTCTTTATTCCAGTCGGCGTTGACCTTGAGCTTCCCCTCCCTGATCCACTGGGCGTAAAGCTGGATAATGCTCTTAAGCTCAAAGTTATGAGGGATATTGAATCTTTCCAGTCCGGCCCGGACCGCGTAGAATTCGTGGCCTCATTCCGTGTTGAGCCAGACCTTGCAACCCAGATCCTCCAAGGCCTTGGCCTTGACCCTTACAACGTGTTCCCACGCTTCCCAGTCCTGGAGGAACATACAGTAGTTTTCCGCGGCCCAGCCCTTTGTACCATATGTCCAGTCGGCACCTGTGAGGTGCAATATCTTCCACAGCGGAACCATCTCATCGGGTTCCGTTACAGGTTCTCTGGAATTCTGGTTTAAAAAGTAATAAGCCCCTTCCTTGTTGACGGGGGCCTGGAGTTGCTCCCACCCGGGCTGGGACTCCCTCACCTCCTCAAGCACGTCTTCCACCACAAACTGGAAGTCCTCCTCGGGTGTACCCATGGCACTGCACGTATCGTGTTTAAGGGCCATATCACATGAACCAACAATCCCTTTCGGTCTCTCTTCCCGGGGCCATGCCTGTCGAGCCAGCCCCACCATCCCGGCGATATCAACGTTCATGGGGCAGGCATAGTTGCAGCGCATGCACATACTGCACATCCACACCCAGGGAGTGGTTATTACCTCCTCGTCCAGACCAAGGGCAACCATCCTGACAAATTTCCTGGGATCCATATTCTCAAGCCCTGTGGCCGGGCACCCTCCCGCACATGTCCCGCAGGTGTAACAGAGATTGAGATTTCCTCCTTCAGGTAAAAGCTCCTCCACCTTCTTCCTGAATTCAGCCTTCTGTTCGCTTAGATTAGTCGCAACCTGTACCATGGGATTCTCTCCGCAGATTACTGTTTTATAGAAAAATGAAGCTCCCCTATAAATCATTATAGATTGTAAATAATTAACTTCTCCTTAAAAAATTGTCAACCTTAAAGCTAAATTCTCTATGGCCGTGTCAACCGCCCATCTTGCAGTCAAAGCCAGTATAAATCGGCTAGTCTGCACTTTTAGAAAAGTGAAGATTAAATATGCAAGTTGTAAGTAATTTTGATCAGATCTTAGATATTCTCAATATATC
>CAYQNR010000143.1:0-3568 GCA_964418945.1 uncultured Desulfobacteraceae bacterium | reverse complement strand
GTATGGATTAAGGGATTAAGAAAGATACTCCGCTACCACATAATCCTTAATCCCTAATCCATAATCCCTAATCCCTAATCCTTAATCCCTCTATTGCCTATCAGCTATGAGCTAATCTGCCCTTTGCTCTATGCACTCGAACCCTGGAACCGTTCGACAAGCCGTTCGACAAGCTCACGGTCCTGAGCCATTCGGCCTCGAGCGGCTCGACATGAGCTCGTCGACATGTCTCATGGCCGAGAGGCAACGTCGAAGGGCCCCCGAATCCTTGAATCCTCAAATATTCCACCACTCTACTTAATCCCCAGCACATCCTGCATATCATAGAGTCCCACCGGCTGATTGACCACCCAGACGGCGGCCTTCAGCGCGCCGGCAGCAAAATTATCCCTGTTTTGAGCCCTGTGAATCAGTTCCAGCCTCTCGCCGATACCCCCGAATATCACCGTATGATCACCTGTTATGTCGCCAGCCCTGATTACCTGGATACCTATCTCATTATCACCCCTAACCCCGGTTGTCCCCTTTCTCTTATAAACAGCAACCTCTGAAATATCCCTGTCCGTGGCCTCGGCCAGTATACTGGCAAGCCGCATGGCCGTGCCGCTGGGTGCGTCCTTCTTTAACCTGTGGTGGGCCTCCATGATCTCCATATCATAAGTCTTGCCCAGAATCCTGGCAGTTTCTGCGGCAATGCGGAATAACACGTTCATACCCACACTCATGTTGGGAGACATAACGCACCGTATCTTCACTCCCATTTCCTTGACCTCATTAAGATGCTCTCCTGTTATACCCGTGGTGCCTATCACCATGGCGAGACCGCGGGACGACACACTCCTGATATTCTCAATTGTAACATCGGGTGCGGTGAAGTCTATTAACACGTCTCCCAGGCCGATCACTTCATCCAGGGAACCGGCCATCCTTACACCGATTTCTCCCAGACCGGCAGCCCGTCCCGCGTCCTGGTTCACAAAAGGATGGTCCGGGTGTTCAAAGGCCCCGGCCAGGGTAACCGCATCACTCCGGTGGATCATGCTGATGATCCTCGATCCCATTCGGCCGGCTGCGCCGGCAACTATCGCCTTTACCATATGTGTAACCTCTGTGATGTCAGTCGTTAGTTGTCAACCGTAGGTTATCAGACTTCAGCACTCAGGCAAACTTAGTGCCGGTTACTGATCGCCGACGGCTGAATCAAATAAGCCCGTAATCCCTCAGTACCTTTTTAAGCATGTCCTTATTGGCTGAGGCCAGAGGAGCCAGTGGTAGTCTGAACTCTTCCTTTATTTTTCCCATCAAGGCCAGGGAAGTCTTGACGGGCACGGGGTTTGTCTCGTAGAACATGGCCTGGGAAAGGGGTAAAAGCTTGTAGAAAAGACTCATGGCACGATCCCTGTCGCCTTCCTCCCATGCGCTTATCATATCGGCGTTATCCCTGGGTGCTATGTTGGCTATTACAGATATCACTCCTTTGCCGCCGATGGCAAGGACAGGCAATGTCATGTTATCGTCCCCGGAAAGGAGGGTGATGTTATCTCCCGAGAGCCTTATTATCTCGGCCATCTGTCCGATGTTGGCGGAAGCCTCCTTAATGGCCACAACCTCGGGCAGCTCGGCCAGGCGGGCGACCGTCTCGGGCAGCATGTTGACGCTTGTCCTTCCCGGTACATTGTATAGCACCTGAGGCAAGGGAACCGTGTCCGCTATAGCCTTGAAATGCCGGTAAAGTCCCTCCTGGCTTGGCTTATTATAATAGGGCGTCACCTGGAGAGTGGCGTCGACGCCTGCCTTCATGGCATGTTCCGTAAGCTCTATGGCCTCGCTGGTGCTGTTACCGCCGGTCCCGGCTATGACAGGCACCCTTTTATTAACAGCCTCCACGGCAATATCAATTACCCTGTTATGTTCTTCAATATTCAGGGTTGCGGATTCGCCGGTCGTGCCGCAGGGAACGATAGCACTAGTGCCACCCTGGATCTGGAATTCGATAAGATCTCGGAATGCCTGCTCATCTACATTACCGTCCCTGAAGGGCGTTACGATTGCTACGATAGAACCTCTAAACATCTGTTCTCTCCTTGAATGACTTTTTGGCTATGTGAAGATGACCCGGGGATTATTTATGTAGAACAGCGGGTATCGAATTCCGAAGTATCCATAACTCCGAGCTTCGATATTTCAAAGCATCAGACCAGGGCCTCTTGACTTAATTTACCTTTATACACGATAGAGGTAGTTCCTTCAAGCCAGACCTTGCTGAATGAATTACCTTCTTTGTCAAAGTATATTTTCAAGTTTTCTCCGCCCTTCGTGGAAACACTCACCGGAGAAGAGGCCATTCCCCTTATATTTGCGATAAGGGCCGATGCAATAGCGCCTGTTCCGCAGGCCAGGGTCTCATCCTCAACACCCCGCTCGTAGGTCCTTATCTCGATATGATGGGTGTCCCTAACCACTATAAAATCTGCGTTTGTCCCGGCCGGTGAGAACATGGAGTGATAACGGATAGTCCTTCCCTGCTCAATTACCGGATGCCCGGTAAGGTCTTGCACGCGGATCACAACATGAGGCACTCCCGTGTTGATGAAGTCGGCCCCTTCCCAACCGGGTTGGAAGGGGAGATTGATATCTGTCCTGATATCGGAAGGCGAGGGCATGAGGACCTTCACGAGCCGTCCGGAGACCTCTGCGGACACGGGGCCGGCCAGGGTTTCAAAGGTCATACTGCTTCCGGCTATGCCGTTAAGGAAGGCGTAACGGGCCACACACCGGCTGCCGTTGCCGCACATCTCCACTTCTCCGCCGTCCGCATTGAAATATCTCCAGGAAAAGGCATGATTGTCCGAAGCAGTCACGAATATTACCCCATCCGCTCCTACGGATTCCCTTCTCCTGCATGCCTTTTGCACCAGGGGCTTCATATCCTTTTCCGTGACCTTGCCGTCCCTGTTGTCTATTAGGATGAAATCATTACCGCTGCCGCTCATCTTCCAGAATTCTATGGATTTCATAAGTCTATCACACTCTTATTCATAAATCAGGGTTTTTACTATTTATATCACCTTTCAAAAAGCATCATGACCTCTTAGGTAGCTATTAGCTTTTAGCCATTAGCTATTAGCCATTTCCTGTTTGATAGTATCACATAACCTTTTAAGCTGTGTATCGTTTTAAGGATACCAATCGACCCAGGTCACGGCTGTTCTTTTCAAGACGACATCTCCAAAAGAATCCCACCCAAAGTCTGCAGTGGGCTTATTTTCAAGGGTTTGCTCCACCGGAACCCCTAGCAGAATTTCCCGTTGCTACCAGGAAAAGGCCTGCCAAACCCTTGAAAATAAGCTCACGTCCTCCGAATAGTATAGATGTCGTCTTGAAAAGAACTGGCGTGACCTATTAGTCAGCTTTCAGCTTTCAGCTTTCAGCCATTAGCTATTAGCAAAGAGCAATGAGTTATGAGCAAAGGGGTATGGATTAAGGGATTAAGAAAGATACTCCGCTACCACATAATCCCTAATCCCTAATCCTTAATCCCTCTATTGCCTATGAGCTATCAGCTATG
>CAYQNR010000142.1:0-3627 GCA_964418945.1 uncultured Desulfobacteraceae bacterium | reverse complement strand
TGGTTAATTGGTTAATTGGTTAAATGGTTGAATCGTTAAATCGTTCATGGCTCATAGCTCACAGGTCATAGGATTTAGCTCACAGGTCATATTTGGATTAAGGATTAAGGGGTAAGGATTAAGAAATTTAATCCCTAATCCCTAATCCATACCCCTTTGCGCTACCTGGCTCGCCGTCTTGTCACGCCGAAGCCCACGCGGCGAAGGCGGAAGCTTGTTAGCGCCCGTCCTCCGCAGTAGCTTGTCCATCCTCCGTAGCAGGCCACTGCGGAGGACGGGCTACGGAGGATGGAAAGGCGGCTGCGCTGATTATAGCAGAAAAAAACTGATTTAAAAAGGCAGAAAGCATTGTCCGAATCCTATGCAGTCTGCCTTTATTTAAATGAAAGGGTTCAAGATTATTATTTCACTCGAACCCTTGGACCCTTGGATCCTTGAACCCTTAACTTATACAACTTATCTCTTACCGACGCCGTAAACAAAGCCCAGCCTGGCTGAAACATAAGTATTATCATAATCCCTGCCCGCCATATTGGATTCCCTGTCCTCATGTCCGGCGGCCAAGGTAAACACCAGGTAGTCACTGATGATATACCCAAGCCTGCCTTCCACGCGCTTGGTATCATCATCTCGGACTTCCAACGTACCCGCGGGGGTAAGCCCTGCCCACTTCTCGTAATCGCTGTTCTGAAACGAGGCCTCCAGGTCAAAAGGGAATTTCCGCGCGAACACATGTCCCGCCATCATGGAATAGCGGGTGGCCTTGTAATACCTATCTCCTACACCCGAATCATTAAAATTGGTTTCAGCCACCAGGGTAATATAGCTCCTGGGCACGGATCCTTCAGGCGGATTCTGTCCTGTCAAGGCCGCCCTGTAGGTAAAAACATCTATATTCTCAAGCCCGGGTTCATCGAAATTCCTTTCATGATAACCCGCGCCCGCCTCGAAGCTAAAATACTTGTACTGTTTTCTTAAGATAAGCCTTATCTGTCCTGATTCGTAATCCGAGGAAACCTTGTAGTCCCTGTTCCAGTACTGGTATTCCAGATCAAGGGAGGTGGTCCTGTTAAAGTTGTACACCACATCGAACATGCCCCTGTTTTCCGTGGACCCCTCTGACACTTCCTCGGAGTAGTCTGTCTGGGTATGGCGGTACCTGAACCCCATGGAAAACTTGGGGCCGAGGTCGTAAAAGATAAATGGGGTAAACCTGTTGATGTAATACTTGTCCCTGGTGACAGAATTGCTGAACACATCCGATTGGGCCGGATCACGGGTGTAATAATATGAATCGGTCAACCCCATGGTAAGCCGGTCCGTGGGTGTTGTCCTTACATCCAGCACGCCGGTATGACCCACATAGTCTTCATCCTCGGCCGGCCTCCATCCCGGCATCAGGGTGTCTTTATCGTCATAATAATAGACGTTCAGGGAATAGTCCAGGCTTATCCGGCTCTTGGCCGTCTCATAGTCCAGTTCGAATCCCGGCTTAACGAGGTATGTATTAACCTCCCTTTCGATTGTCTCAGCCTTGTAAAAATTATCATCACTCCTCAGGGTGGTAGAAAGCATCGGATTCAGGGTAAACTTTCCCTGGGACATGGCCGTCACCGGAAAGGATATCATAAGAACAATAAAGAGTATTAGCGTTATGCGGTTCTGGTATCTCATACCTCTTTCCCCCTTTCAATAGATTTCCTGAAAAAAACCCTTGTTATACCTCGCTGGCCGGTTCCGTATCTTCAATGTCCGGTTCAGGTTCCACGGGTACTTCAAAGCCAGGCGGTTCAACCCGGGGTGCCACTTTCGGCATCCGGTAAGTGCCCGGTTCCACGGGCAGGGCACCTGCATTCAGGGCATCTTGCTGGGCCTTTAGGGCTTCTTCCACGGATATGTCAGCCTGAGCGATAGCCGCGTTAGCCTGCTCGACCACATCAGGATCAGGGTTGCTCTCTATTATCTTACTCGCCTGTACCTTGACCTCTTCGGCGGCCAGTTCAGCAGCCTTTGCCGCCGCGTATGCTGCCTGCGCCTTCGCCTGCTGTTCCTCAGGAGTGCCGGTGGCATCCTGGGCCATGGCCGAGGCGTTCTTTGCCTGGTCGGCAGCGGCCTTCGCCACAAAGGCTGCCCTCTGGACGTCGGTCATAGACGCTATCTCAGTGGGAACATCATCCGCAACGCCGGAGATGAATTCACCGATGGTATAGGACGGGCCTCCGTCGGTGAACTGTATGTAGGTTTGACCGTCATTTCCTATACTCAGGGTTCCTGCCGTTCCTCTCAAGCCGCATACCATTGTGGGAGTCTCCAGGGTATTGTTCACAGAGGAGGTTCCGGTCTTAAACCTCATCTTCCCGAGAAGGAGGCGAAATTTCCTCTCAACAGTTTTTATCCTCCTCAAAAATCCCCGGGTCTCTTCCCTCTGTTCAATCCTCAGGTTGGAATTGTCCTTCAACTCAATAACAGCACCGTCAGTGAGGGTGATGGTGGCTGACCCGATCCTGGTAACGACTTTATCCTCCGAATAAAGAGGAAGGCCTGCCTCGGGTTCAACAGCCCATGAACCCTGGCTCTTTATCAAGACTTCCCCTGAAAAGCTGCTGAGCCTGCCCATGATCTCGTCAGCGGAGAAAGCGGGTATAGATGATAGCATCACAAACAAGAATGTGATACACATGCCGAAAATAAGCTTCCTGTTTTTTCCCTTTGATTGCATTTTATCCCCCCTTCAAGAATTAGAGGTGGAACTTATCCAAAATGAGTCTTTTTTGGACATAGATCGAAGCATATAAGACCGGTATATTTGATTGTACAGATTCAAATTTGATCAAACATGCAATGTCAGATTCTATGTTCACTGTCTTGATATATTCTCTCGGAATCTGAATATCGAAATGGTGATTAAATCCGAATATCGAATATCGAGACAAATTCAAAATTCTAATTTCAAATGTTCAAAACAAAAAGCGCTTACAATTATGGATATCGTTTATGTCATTTGAATTTTGGTCATTCGATATGGCTTCAAGATTCGAGCCTCGAAACTGGGAACCCGCCCCGAAGGGTGGGACTGAGCCAAGCACAGCGAGCGAAGAATTTCGAATTTTAATCTTATGTTACAGTGTCTGTGGGCTATTACATAATTCAAAATGAAATTGTATTACATTCCTTTCTTTTTAGTATGTCAAGGGAAAAACCTTGCAAGATCGCCTTTTCACGGATCGGATATCCCCTGGAAGAATCTTTTAATTATGAGACCTTTGCAGAACATAGCGGAAATTGTAATCCGGGAGCTTTCCCCTCTTTATCTTCCTGGGCCTGTTACTAGTATTGAGAGCCTGTTTCCTCTACCCACAAGACGCCCACTTGAGTCACGGGTTTCGTTTGTCTTCGGATTGAATGTCCCTTTGACACGCCCGGTTACGTCATGCGCCTCCATCTTACCGTTGCTGAGCTGCTTGATCGTGCCGATCTGTCGTCCTCTCCTGTCCCTAAGTACGTTACCTGCCATGACTTCCCCCATTTGTTTTATTGCTCAGTTTATTGAGTCGGGACCATGGTGCGGCTTGAATTTTACCAAAATCCTTTTTATTATCTTTGCTCACACCGCTTTTTAGGCAGTCG
>CAYQNR010000141.1:0-3651 GCA_964418945.1 uncultured Desulfobacteraceae bacterium | reverse complement strand
TAATAACTTAACAGCGTCCCGCTTTCATTGATTTGAGGGCTTTGACCAACAGTGTCAAATTCTGGGACGTTTAAGGATTGGGCTTGATCTTACCGGGAAGACTGAAAATTGAGGAAAATTGAGTAGACTTATTCGCTTGTCCCGATTTCTATTTTTTTCAAAATTCCTGATACTCTACGTCTACATAAAGCCAGTTATCGGAATCAGGAAGCTGGGAGGTTGAATAGTCGAAGGTGTATTCAAGGGGCTTCGGCGGCCCTGTTGCTTTAGGCGGCGGCCTGGTCTTTATATCCCAAAGATTTAAATGTTTGAAAAGTCAAGAAGATTTGTTACCCTAGGATTAATCCAGGCGAAATAAAAGTTTCACTATATATTGGGGTCGTTTTTGAGGTTAAAAAAGTCTAGGTTTCGTACCAAAAGTGAATGAAATCATTATCCTTATTTATTTTCTACTACATTATCAAGTCTTTAATTTTGACAAAGTTTAAGCTACACAAATTATGTGACACTTCTTATCGTAGTCTAAACTTTGGAGACACTGAATTTTGTTTAGACTACAAAACGAAGTATTTAATAGGACAGGATTCAGATATTATTAAAATTCATCTGATTTATAGATACACAATATGAATAGAATTTCATTCTAGATATTTATAGCGGTAAGTCTCCTCTTATGCTGGGTCTATATAGCCACTTATCGAAAGCTGGGATCTGGGAAGTGGAATAGTCTAAGGTGTATTCGATTATCTTTGGCGGCCCCGCGGCTTTGGGCGACGGCCTGGCCTTTATATCCCAAAGATTTAAATGTTTGAGGATCTTCTTTATGACCTCCTCGTTCTCTATCAGACTGATTACCTTCATCTCGCCGGAACATATTGGGCAAGTCAGCGTGTTAACTTTCCCGGATCAGGTCCGCTACAGGCTCCTATCTTTTGTATAAGTCGAGCCCAATTTTTCCTGTATTCCTTTGATGAACCATCAGGTTCCAGAATTGAGGGGATGGAATCATCCTTGTTTTGTTTTTCCCTCATTCGTCCACCACCAGGATTCTCTTGTCGCGTATATCAGGACGAGAAAGCAAGGGGGGAACATCCTTAGAAATCTTTCTGCTTTTCCAGGGTGACGGTAAACCAGAAACGACTCCCTTTGCCGGGTTGGCTCTCTCCACCGATTTGACCACCCATCAGCTCGACTAATCGCTTGGAGATGGATAAACCCAAGCCGATACCTCCATACTTGCGGGTGTGGGAGCCATCTGCCTGGGTGAAGCTATCAAAGATTTTCTTATGCTTATCTTTAGGTATGCCTACTCCAGTATCTGTAACGGAGAAAAGAAGTGTTGCCTTATCCTCAGTTTCCTTCTGTAGCTCCACCCCAATTACCACCTCTCCTTTTTCAGTGAACTTAACGGCATTTCCTCCCAGGTTCATCAAAATCTGGCGCAACCTGACAGAATCACCCCGTAGAAACAGTGGAACTGCATGGTGGATCAAACAGGCTAATTCTATTCCCTTGTCAGAAGCTCGGGGTGCTAAGATATCAGTCACGCCTTCGACAGTAGCACGTAAATCAAAATTGACACTCTCAAGTTCCGCTCGTCCCGCCTCGATCTTTGAAAGATCCAAAATGTCATCTAATAGCCCCAAGAGTAAAGAGGAGTTTTCCTTGACTATGTTCAAATACTCTCGTTGCTTATCGGTTAAAGGAGTATCTAAGGTTAAGCCTGTCATACCGATAATGCCGTTCATGGGGGTGCGATACTCGTGGCTCATATTGGCCAGAAATTCGCTTTTCATCCGATTGGCCTCCTCCGCCTGTTCCTTGGCGTATCTCAGCATCTCCTCCGCCCGCTTGCGCTCGGTGATGTCCCTGATAATCCCAGTGACTGCTATCACTCTTTCTTTATCATCCTTGACAGGATTTAAGTGGGTACTGTTATAAAATTCACGACCTTGGACAAGCATCTTTTCTTCAAAAATCATGTTCTTGCCAGTATCAAATACATTTTTAATATTTTTCGAGAATTGGACTGCAGTTTCTTCCGGGAATATTGTAAATATTGACGTGCCGATCATCTCTTGAGGAGACTTCTTGGAAATGTCTGCCGCGGTCTTATTTATACATAACAATTTGTAGTCCTTATCTAACATGAATATCTGGTCAGTTGAATTTTCAACAATACTCCTGAATTTCTCTTCGCTTTCTCTTGTTTGCTCTTCCGCCTGTTTGCGCTCGTTTATTTCTGCCTGTAATGCTTCGTTGGCTTTGGCTAGTTCCCTGGTCCGTTCCTGAACTCGGATTTCTAACTCGTCGTACGCCTTGTGTAATGCTTCCTCCACCTGTTTTCTTTTAAAAAAACCCGGTATCTCGTATTTGATAACCTTTTTGGCTAATTTCGGCTCTCTTTTCAAATATTCTTTGATGTAGAGTTCTATCTTGGAGGGATTTGCCATTATAAACCTACATGCATCATCACCTTTGGCTTTGCATAGTATTTCCGATGCTACTAAGGTTACGCCGAAACTCTCCTCGCACCAACCGGAGGAATAACCTGCGTTCATCACACAGACCGGGAGATCGCTTTTCTTTCCGGACTTTATCCAAGCGTCAGACTCAAACGAAAATGGATGGTCGTATATAAGATAATAATTTTCATCTGGAGAGGGCTTTGATTCGGGGAATATATCGACAAACGCCCACCCGGAGTGGGAAAAATGGGGTGGTCCAGCCGAAAGTTTTTCGATGGGGTCTATCAGCTTCATTTTTTTATGAAAGTTCTTGGCGTCTGCTTTGCCAATAGCATGGGCTATGTCAAAAAGAAGGCTCCGGGCAACATTGAGCGCCTCTTCTTCTCCCTTGTCTTTATATAAGTTCTTCAGCGTCTCAAAGAAGTCAACCGACATGGAGGCGGCTCTTATCAATATATAGCGCTGGTCAAATATCTCAATAGTGCCCTTTGACGGATCTTCCTTCTTTTTCTTGAAATATTTACTTACATACTCATGCGCTTTCTGAAATATCGGCTCAAATTGTTTTGGAACCTTTACCGAAGTTAGCATGATTTACCCCCCCTAATAAGCTCATCTTCTTTGGTCCAGCTTAAATCCGTCAAGTTGTTGAGTTGATATCATAGTTCAATACTATTATAGTATTGATTTATTTGCTATTAGATTTTGTAGTCTATAATATCGACGAAGTTTAGAATACACAAATAAACCTTTACTTTTTTCAGACTCTGAAAACGGAAGGATACTTGCCATATCTTAAAGCAAGCATGGTCCTCACTTATTTACGACTTGATTTCCTAACCTATAATTCCGCTAAAGTTTAGACTACTCAAATAAATAGAAAACCCCACCTCTCTATCTTGAGAAATGGGGTCTTGGACTTTTAATCATGGCTACCCTCTGTGATTGGTTAACAGATGGCTGATTCCGGGCCAAGCCTCACAGATTGATGCGATTTTGTCAAGGTTGATAAAGGCATCGGGGTCAGATCTTGAATATTGACAAATCAATCTGTCAGGAATGAAGGTTTGACCCTCTTGTTGCCATTTCTTATCGTAGTATAAAATTTTGAGGCATTGAATTTTGTTTAGACTATCAAATGAAATGTTTAATAACCCTGAATCATTAACGATAAATAGGGGAC
>CAYQNR010000140.1:0-3740 GCA_964418945.1 uncultured Desulfobacteraceae bacterium | reverse complement strand
GGCGAACTTGTTTATGTGCAAGGCCCGGGCAATAAGCCGGAGGAGGCGGGCGGCGCCCTTCGACGTTGCTCAGGGCCGTGAGCTTGTCGAACGGGGCTATGGGAATAATATACCAGGACCGGAAGTCCGGCTATTATCTCAGAAGTTACCCGCCCGCCTGGCAGGCACCTTATGCTATTATCTTGCTTGTAACCTTTTCGCCGCTGCAAAGAGAGCCCCATGGGCCGAAGATCACCAAATCTTGCTATAGTTTTATCATTAAGTGTGCTTATTTGCCGGATGATCCACATTAACCCGACGTATATGAATGGATATAGGTATGCAATCGAATCTTGATAAACACGGAAACATCAGCCTGCCCGATCGACCCAGGGAAGAATGCGGAATATTCGCGGTGTACAATCACCAAGAAGCGGCAAAAGTGACCTACTTCGGTCTTTACGCGCTTCAGCACAGGGGACAGGAGAGCGCCGGTATCGTTGTCTCGGACGGCAAACGTATAATTGAACATAAGGCTATGGGGCTTGTGCCTGATGTCTTTGACGAAAATACACTTGACCGTTTAACCGGTGAGATTGCCCTCGGCCATGTCAGATATTCCACCACAGGTTCTTCCCTCCTTGTAAACGCGCAACCCTTCAGGATCCGGTATGCCGGGAAAAGCCTGGCAATAGCCCACAATGGTAATATTATAAACGCCAAGCGGCTCAGGACCGAACTGGAAGAAGCCGGATCCATATTTCAGACCACCATGGATACGGAGATTGTGCTTCACTTAGTAGTCAGGGCCATGAAAGAGGGACTTGAACAGGCCATGATCGATACAATGGATACCCTAAAAGGCGCCTATTCCATGGTAATCATGACGGAAGGCACCCTTATAGCGATAAGGGATCCAAACGGATTCAGACCCCTTTGCCTGGGGAGGCTCAACTCGGGATATGTGATAGCCTCGGAAACCTGTTCACTTGATCTTGTCGAGGCCGAATACATAAGGGATGTGGAGCCCGGTGAGATAATTATCATAAACAGGGATGGTTTAAAAAGCATCAGATCCGACAGAGGCCGGAGAAGGGCCTACTGTATATTTGAACTCATATATTTTGCCAGGCCGGACAGTCATGTCTTTGGTCAGAACGTATATCTATTTCGCAAAAAACAGGGGAAATTACTGGCCCAGCAATTTTCCGTGAAGGCCGATCTTGTTATGCCTTTTCCCGACTCGGGCAATTACGCCGCCATAGGTTTTGCTCAGGAATCAGCAATTCCGTTCGAGATGGGCGTTATAAGAAATCACTACGTGGGGAGGACATTTATCCAACCATCTCAGGGTATGAGAGATTTCGGCGTGAAGATCAAACTCAATCCGGTGAAAGGACTTTTAAAGGGCCGGAAGGTTTTGATTATTGAGGATTCCATAATAAGGGGAACGACCTCTAGGTCGAAGATTAAGACATTGAGGGATATAGGTGTCAGTGAGGTCCATATGCTTGTGTCGTGTCCACCTCACAGGTTCCCATGCCATTATGGAATAGATTTTTCAACCAAGGGAGAACTGATCGCGGCCCGGAAATCCGTCGATGAGATAAGGGATTATCTCGGGCTGGACAGTCTGGGCTATCTCAGTACACATAATCTGCTAAAATCCACGGATATCCCCAGAGAAGATCTGTGCCTCGCCTGTTTTGACGGTAATTATCCGGTACCCATAGTGGGAAAGGTTGGAAAATATTCTCTGTGATAACAATATTGTCTTCCTATAGCACCCGGCAGATAATTCATAAACTAATGTTTCACTATTCGCAATATTTCACTCCCACTCGATTCCCGTTCCCATGATACTGTATCCTGGGGTCCCTCCTATATAAAAAGTATTTGCATATTTTCTACCCTTTTGTAATTATATTTTGTGTCTGTGCTTTATAAAAAAGAGGGAGCATTAAGGGAAATTAAATATGGCTTTATCTTCATTTAAACCCAAACCGGATGAGATTAATTGCCTTTATGAGGTTACCAAGGCTATGCACGGCACGCTTGACCTGAGGAAGGCGCTTTACAAGGTCCTTGATCTTATGGTCGAGCACCTGGGAATGAACAGGGGCGCTATATCATTGTTGAACCCTGAGACCTCGGAGATACATATAGAGGTAGCCCATGGAATATCCTCTACAGAAATGACAAAGGGACGCTACAGGCTGGGAGAAGGAGTAACGGGCCGTGTCATAGAGACCGGCCGTCCCATGGCCATCCCCCGTCTCACTGATGAACCGCTGTTTCTGGACAGGACAGGGGCGAGGAGCAGGATAGACAAGTCAAAGATCGCCTTTATTTGCGTGCCCATAAAAGAGGGGAGACGGGTAATAGGGGCCCTCAGTGTTGACAGGCTTTTCGAGGAGGAATCCTCTCCCAAGGAGGACTTGAGGCTCTTATCTGTTATCAGCAGCCTTATCGCACAGAAGGTGGTGATCCTGGAGGAGATAAACCTAGAGAAGGTGAAGCTCCAGAGGGAAAACATAAGGTTAAGGAAGGAGCTCACCAAGAAATATAGCTTCAGCAATATAATAGGGAATAGCCGTAAGATGCAGGAGGTTTTTCATCTGATCAATCAGGTGGCCAAGAGCAACGCTAATGTCCTACTCCTGGGGGAGAGCGGGACAGGAAAGGAATTAGTGGCAAATGCCATTCATTACAACAGTCTGCGGTCATCAAAACCCTTGGTGAAAGTCAATTGCGCCGCGTTGCCGGGTAATCTTGTTGAGGCGGAACTCTTTGGATATGAGAAGGGTGCCTTTACAGGCGCCAGCCAGCAGAAGCCCGGAAAATTCGAGATGGCAAATAACGGCACCGTTTTTTTGGATGAGGTAGGCGCCCTTTTACTGGAAAGCCAGGGAAAGCTTTTGAGAGTTCTGCAGGAGATGGAGCTGGAAAGGGTAGGAGGCACCAGGGTAATCAAGATAGATGTGCGGATAATAGCCGCCACCAACAAAGACCTCGCAGAAGCGGTGGAGTCCGGGGCCTTCAGGGAGGACCTTTTTTATCGCCTCAACGTATACCCTATATACATTCCGCCCCTGAGGGAAAGAGAGGCGGATCTGCTTCTATTGGCCGACTATTTCCTTGAAAAATATGCTGAAGAATACGGCAAGAGCGTAAAGAGGATTTCTACCCCGGCAATCGACGCCTTAACCCGTTATCACTGGCCCGGAAACGTGAGAGAGCTGGAAAACTGTATTGAAAGGGCGGTTCTTTTGTGTGACGATAAGGTTATCCATAGCTATCATCTTCCCCTTACCCTCCAGACCGCGGAAGATACCGATACTAAACATGCAAGGTCACTGGTGGAGGTGGTGGCAAGGTTTGAGAAAGACCTTCTTATTGACGCCCTGAAAAGCAGCCGTGGAAACATAAGGCAGGCCGCGAATGCCCTTGAAACCACGGAACGTATATTCGGTTATAAGGTAAAAAAATATAATATTACTCCCGGACAATATAAGTAATCATTGTCTCACCGAATTAGTCCACCCTCCGCAGTGCTAGGGAGGACGGGTTGGTCGATGATCAGGATTCGCCGATAAGGGCTCGGGATCTTCGAAAAGGATTCTAAAAAAGCAACATTTGATCCCTTGAGTCCTAGAACCCGTTCGACAAGCCATTCGACAAGCCATTCGACAAGCCATTCGACAAGCTCACGGTCCTGAGCAAAGTCGAAGGACTCACGGTCCTGAGCAAAGTCGAAGGAC
>CAYQNR010000139.1:0-3866 GCA_964418945.1 uncultured Desulfobacteraceae bacterium | reverse complement strand
TAATGAACTTCAACCAACTAAGAGTCAACTATCATTTTGTTACGTTTTAATAGCACATATCCCATGTTTACGCTTATGTCATGTATGTTGGAGCTGTACAATACTTCGAAACTACCTGGAGATCTGCCATCAATCGCAGAAACCTGAATTTTCAGTGAGGTATAGCTTACGAATACAATACTTCAATTTTAGGTATGCGTCGGGACAAACGTATCGATAATATATTTATAATCCGCCAAGCTCTTCACCATACCAAATGTATTGGAAAGTTTCCGAGTTGGGGGTGATCGAGTTTCAGGTGACTATGCGGGAATTTTACAGAGACTATTCTACGAATGTAGATAGCAAAACCTTAAATTGGGAAGGATTTCACCCTAAAGGATAGGGGCTGGAGACTTGTCATCGGCTTGTGAGATAATATTACGCAGAAACGGCATGATCTCCTTTCTGCATATAACATCTAAAATATATTTTTTCATCACACAGCGAAACATCGTATGTGTGTTTGTACGTTCCAGGTATTCCACAATACGTCCGGCGACAGTGAATGGGTGATCATCTAAACGAAAAAAACAGATATCGTTTCCTAACTCCAGAAATGGCGGTATATCTGAGCATGCAATAGGGAGTTTGATCATTCCAGCCTCAATGAGCGGGAGACCAAAACCCTCATCCTTACTGGTCATGAGCAGCAGGTCGGCCATGAGATAAAGGTCGCGGATGAAATTGCGGGCTGGAACAAGCTTCTTTCTGTTACTAAACCTATATTCGGCCAAAATGGCAATATTGTCCTGCATCCCGAGCTCTTTTATCCAGTAGTTGAGTCTGCGGTAATAGGAAACGGCCTTTTCTTCATGAGGATCATAGGCGCCTGTCAAGATAAAAAGGATATTATAATCCAAATTTTTAATGCCACGGACGATGTGAATGGAAAGTTCTATATTCTTGCGAGGAGTGATCCTTGATGGTTGAACCACGACCATGTCGCGACTAAACAGGTCAAGTTCATCTGCCAGTTTTATGGATATCGGGTCAAGATAGAAAAAACTTGCAGGATCAATACCATTAGGGATGAGCTTCCAAGGAACCTCCCCGAAGAGTCCTGTAAAGAGGCGCCTTCGGGACTCTGAAATGGTCACGTAATGGATATTAGGATACGGACGTTTGAGTACGTTCCAGGGGTGATCGTTGAGGTATTCCGGATAATTTGGCTGAAAATAAGGAGAATCATGTGCCCAACTCACGATTACCGGACCATTCCCTGATGCGGCCAGACGACGCAGGGCCAGGGTTAGAGGGAGATTGAATGGCATATGCAGTACATTGTGTGCCAGGATGATATCAAGATTAAGGGACCATTCTTGCAGGATCTGATATATCCGGTTTGTGAGTCGCTTTAGATGTTTGTGATTTCCCTTACGGGATTGTTCATGGGCGTTGAGGATACTCGCATTTTTTGATCCCAATAGCGGTTCAATGCGAATCGGGAAGGAATCAATATAGACCTCTCCCATACCTACCAGGATAGTGACTGTTTGTCCTAGTTTGTGAAGGATGAATGCTTGTTGACTAAGCATCTCTTCCACACCACCCACTACTGGCGCGCAGGAGTAATGAAGAATTCCGATTCCAAGAGGCTTATCCATTGCACGATCCCAAACTTTAGATTGATTAAATGATTTATTAAAAAACCGGGGTCTTTTATTGAGTCATGTCCAATTAATGCATGAATAACATCATTGAAATGATTCTATGATAGGGAGGAGACTTTCTTCCAAGACCTCATAAGAGAAATATTTTTTCCCTAAATCATAGTTCTTCTCTAAGGCGGGCGCAAGATTCTTTAGGTCAAGAAACTTCTTAACCTGATTTGCAACTCTTTTAGTAACAAAACCCTCGAAGGGGATAACTTCAAAACCATACGGTTCAATATCTTCCACATAGATAGAATAACGATTCACTACAATAGGCTTTTTAAAATAGATGGATTCTATGAATGCATTACCGAAGCCTTCATATCCTGATGGATAGGTGACTAAATTAGCGCTATAATAGACATCATCTATGGTATAGGACCTATCTTTTTTCTGGAAGCAACGAGATGTTCCGATTTTATCTCCGATGTATATCAGTTCCACACCGACATGCTTGGCATACTCAAGAATCCTTTCTGCGTAAAAGTCACCTTCGTCTCCGGATTCATGAGATACAACCAGCCGAGGTCTTTTCAAATTGAGAAGGCTCACTAGTTCAACGGCACGCTCTATCCATTTGCGAGGAACCACCCTTGTAGGTTGTAGCACAAAAAGATCATCTTTATCAAATCCCAATTTAGCACGTAATTCCTGGCTCTTTTTGGTGTAAAGAGGGGAATTTGAGAAATCAAAAACATTATGGATGACAACATTGCTTATCCCTCTACGATAACTCAACTGCCTGGAAGCAGCAGAGTTAATAACTACATGCCGGAGGGACTTTAAAACCGGAGGAAATGCATTGTGCAGATAGTCTTGAACGGAGTTAATCACAAACCTATCACGCTCCCAGCTGAAGTCATGGTGGTGGGCAATAGCTGGTATTCCGGTCTCAGCGATCATCTCAGTAATCGCCATCCCCAGGGGAATATTCATTGGAATGGCTAGAGCATTTTCAGGAATAATAACATCAATATTAAATTGTTTACAAAATTCATAAAGCTTTGATTTTAGGAAATCCTTTATTTCATGAATTTTCTTAGAAATAGACAATTCCCTTGTGGTTGTTCCAAAGCATTGCTGATGGACTTCCAGGATTTCCGGTTCTTCAAAATATGCCTTAGGCTCTAAAAAGGATCGGCCTTCTGGTGTATCCAGTTCCCCTGCGAAAAAATAGCATTCATATCCATTTCTCTCCAAGACTTGATACCATTTATATGTCTCCATGGATACTCCGTCCGTGCCCGAAATCCTTGTGGAAATAAAGCCGACTCTTTTCATTTAGTACTTCTTTCTCAATAGTGATTATTTTTGTAACGTAAGGAAAACAAATTGTTAACTATTTTGCAAGCCTGAAAATGTAACTATCCTTGCCAGAATGTAAAATTCGATTCCACCGGATAAAAGTTTAGATTATATAATGTAATCAAAACCTGAGAACACAGGAGTGAGAGCTTTGATTAATAGCAGATATGCAAATACCAACCTTGCCTCGATCTCAGCTTCAGAATCTATTGTGATTTATTGAGAATATTACACGGAAATGGTTCTTTTGAAAAGCTGTGATTTCTTGCCAGATCCACAACTCACTCGATTGAAATTTCCGTCCATATATCCGAATGATATTTTATACTTGTATGGTAGGCAATTTTTATTAACCTCAAGAAAAGGAGGAAGTACCGTGCAAGTATCGAAAGTAATCAAAATTTGGCTGGAATATCATAAATCCCACTCCCGGGATAACACCCTAAAAGCCTATCAGGTGGTCATATCCAATTTCGACAGGGAATTCGGTGATAGGGATGTCCATGAAATAACCTCGGATGAGATCCTCTCATTCCTGAACCGGATGACCTAAGGGACAAAACAACAAACAAAATCTCAGCGATATAGAAACCATAAGATGGATCGATAACCTATATGCGTAGCCAACTGCAATTCAGGGTGAAGCCATCAAAAGGCTCACCCTAAACAATTACTTATCATGGGTATATATCTGATATCGCAGTTTTTTGGCTGGATGATATTTGGCGCAGCATAGCAGGTACCTGCAATTAGAGCCAAGCGTGGATCTGTCTGACAAATATGTAAACTCAGTTTCTCACAGTAGCTTGGATTAATGAACTACCCCGCAGCAGAGCTGCGAGGTATCTGAGTTATGCGAAGTCCTCA
>CAYQNR010000138.1:0-3980 GCA_964418945.1 uncultured Desulfobacteraceae bacterium | reverse complement strand
ATGCTGAGGAAATTGGCCGCAAACAGTTTCCCCGGCGACCGGGAAATTCGGGACGTGGCTCAGTCTGGTAGAGCACCGCGTTCGGGACGCGGGGGTCGCTGGTTCAAATCCAGTCGTCCCGACCAGTAAAATCACTCGCGGGGCTTTCCGCATGATTTTGATGCTGAAAGCCTTTTTATGTCCCATTGTTGTACAAGAAAGAGATATATGAATAACATCAAGGCTGTAGGATTCGACCTATTCAATACATTGATCACAGTGGAACCACATGCCCTTTCCCTGGCCATGGACAGGCTCATCCTGAGCCTGAGGCAAAGCGGTTTTCCCATTCAGGAGGAGCCATTCAAAGCAAGTTACCAAGAGATGGCTGCCAGGTTTATCCAGCGCTCCAGGCAGGAAGGAAAAGAGACACATAATAGATTCTGGATTAGTGCCGCCCTTGAGGAAGCAGGTGAGGTTGTCTCACCTGAAGACTTAAGGATAGCCGAAGCTGTCGAGCATTATTTTTCTGTCTTTTATGACTATTGCCGCCCTATTCCCGGGACAGAGGGACTTCTGTCCTCCCTGCGAGGAAGGTATCCCCTCGGCCTGCTTTCCAATTTTACCCACGGCCCGGCGGCTAGGGAAATCTTGGGCCGTACCGGACTTGCATCGTATTTTGACACTATCCTCATTTCAGGTGAATTGGGCTTTCGCAAACCCTTTCCCCTTGTATTTGATACCCTGTCCGAGAAACTCGGAGTGGCCAAACATGGATTGCTATATATCGGCGATGACCCAGATTCTGATATCTATGGGGCTTCCATGGCAGGTCTCCAACCGGTATGGTCGACCTATGCCATGGACAACAACCTCCCCCTGGTGTGGGCCGGCAGTGATACCCCGGGAATGGAAATACCGAGGATCTCCTCATGGCAGGATCTTTTATCTCTCCTTAATCACAAAGTGAAACCGGCCATTTCCTGATTAGGTCCTTTCCTATGATTGGGTCTGTTCTCCCGGTGCGGCGGATTGGACTATCGAATCTGCTGGAATGATTCTCATGAATAGACCATAATGAATACTGAAAAAGGAAATGCCATGTTTAAACCGGAATGGTCATCCAGGATTGTTATCAGATATTCTCTTCTCCAGCTGCCGGGGACAGTACTTCTAATTGGTCTGTTGTTTCTGGCTCGCAGGTGGATGGACATACCGCTGTGGCTTATGTGGCTCATTCCCGCAGCCTGGGTAATAAAAGATATAATACTCTTCCCTTTTATATGGCGCGCGTATGACTGGGATAAAAAAAATGACAGGAATAACATGATAGGGATGCAGGGTATTGTGTCGGACAGGCTTGATCCATCGGGCTATATTATGGTACGAGGCGAATTATGGAGGGCTGAGACAGTGGAAAAAGACACAATGATAGAAAAGGGACAGGATGTGCAGATTTATGATATTAACGGCCTTACGCTTTATGTTAAACCGGTCAAAACCTCTCATCCGGGCGTAACACATGAAAGAAATGTTCAAGAATAACCGCCATAAACATATGATAGTATTTTTTACCTTGCTCCTCGCCGGTTCTCTGTCTTCGCTATCATGTCACAAAACTCAGGGCAACGAAGTAATCTCAAAGAAAATGCCGACCATCCTCCTGAACCTTGTAAATTCCCATAATCCTGTCCACTACGCTAAAAGCCATGATATCGGTCTAAAAGACGGGGTGGTCAGGGTAATCATAACCGTGGACACGAGTTTTTCATCAAAAGATTTTCTGTCTAAATATGAACTCACGGATTATCAATTGCGGGAAAATCTCGTTACCGCATATATATCAATAGATGGATTAAAAAAACTATGTGAAGATCCTGCTGTTATTTATGTAAGACTTCCAGTTAAATTCAACAGCAGATAGGAACATCGAACGAGTCCGTCGAAATCGGAAGGTACATGGGGAATGGGGCGAAAATATCTTTTGATCGGGTTATTGTCTCTATTATTGTTAAATCCTCATATCTCTTCTTTGGCAAATGAGAAGAATATCGGACAGAACAAGCCCTTAGAATCCTTAAAATATAAACCTGATTTTTTCTCACAGAAACAAAAGCTGAAATCCTTAGAGCCGACCATTAAGGACCGGAAGATAGGTCCCGGTCTGAATCGTTACATTTCACGGACAACTACAAGGGAAGCACTGCCGGGCCTATTAGCGACAGCGGGCAGGGAAGATAATGGGGACAAGGTCAGGATCATCCTGCATACCTCAGGTGGTATTGATCCTATTTCGGAAAGGATAAAAAGTTACAGCGCTCGTATCCTTAATAAACGCGGCAATATGGCGGCCATAGAGATTCCTGCTGACCGGATCCGGGACATGGTAACGGACATCCAGGATATCAACCATGCCAGGCTGCCTCTTCCATTGTTTCACCAGGCGGATATAAGCCAGGGGGTCGAAATCACGGGCGCAATCGATTCCCATAACGCTGGTTTTACCGGGGCGGGCGTAAAGGTGGCCATCATTGATTCCGGTTTTAAAGACCTAACAGAGGCCCAACAAAACGGAGACCTCCCCTATCATATAACGACCGTTGACTTCACGGACACTGGTATAGCAACGGAATACCTGCACGGAACAGCATGCGCGGAAATAGTCCATGACATGGCTCCCGAAACGGAACTTCATCTTTTGAAGGTGTCAGACGAAATCGATATATATAACGCGCTTGATTATTGCGTGGATAAGGATATTGACATAATAAGCCTCTCCTTAAGTACATTCGGAAGCGGGCCCGGAGACGGTACAGGCGATCTAGACGAGGCGTTTGATGAGGCAAGGGCAAACGGTATCCTGGTTGTGGCCTCGGCAGGCAACTACGCAAATGGAGGGCATTGGGAGGGAGTGTTTACTGACTTGTACGACGATGATGATGTGCATGAATTTATTTCCGGTGATCCCAACAGCTATTATAATGCCATTGCCGCCTTCCCGGACTGGGATGACGACGGCTATCCTGAAGGGAATGAAGTCACCATATTAATGCGATGGGATGACTGGCCCTTTGCTGATATTGATTATGATATGTATCTGTTTGATTACCATACAGGTAAACAGGTGGATTCTTCCAATGCTTCTCAAACTGGGATATTGCCCCCCTTTGAAATAATAGTTCTTGATCTGCAAGGCAGCGAGGATGATGAATATTATTACGCCCTTATAGTTGCAAAGAAAGACGGTGAGCCTGCCGGGGCGGAACTTGAGATATACCTCGGAGGCACAAGTAGGTTTGTGCCCTTTTATCCATATTCTTCGCCAATTTCCACATCCTCAAGCTCCATTGGCGAACCGGCGGATGCCGAGAGTGTCCTTGCCGTGGGCGCGATACACTACATGAGCTGGTACGCAGGACCCCAGGAAGATTTCAGCTCTCAGGGCCCGACCAATGCCTGGGCGGGAAGCAGCGCTAGATTCAAACCGGATATCAGCGGACCGGATGGTGTAACGACTTCTACCTATGGAGCATCTTCTTTTTTAGGCACATCCGCCTCAGCTCCCCATGTGGCCGGGGCAGCCGCCTTGATCCTGTCCATGTATCCTGATTGGAGTCCTGATGAACTTCAGTCCTATATTGAATCAAACGCCATTGATATGGGAGAGCCAGGGAAAGACAATATATACGGCCGGGGCAGATTGAACCTTCCTGTTCCCGTCACCACTGACTCCGGGGAAGGAGGAAGTGGCGGTGGTGGAGGTGGTGGCTGTTTTATAGCGACAGCCGCCTTCGGTTCCCCTCTGGAGCCACAGGTAAAGGCCCTCAGGGATGTCCGTGACAGATTCCTTCTGACAAACCCGTTGGGAAAGGCCTTCGTGACATTCTATTACCGATATTCACCGCCTGTGGCCGAATTCATCGCAGACCATAAAAGGGTCAGGACCCTGGTCCGATGGGGCCTTATACCCCTGGTCTGGGCAAGCTTGCTGATGCTTCGCT
>CAYQNR010000137.1:2246-4048 GCA_964418945.1 uncultured Desulfobacteraceae bacterium | reverse complement strand
TTGATTGTGACGATTGGGCTAAATGACTCGTAATCGCGACGAGGAATTCGTGAACCGGTGACTACAACTTCTTCCAGCACGAACTCTTCTTCATCCGACGCACCCTGGGCCGCTGCTTCACCCTCATCCTGGCCCATTGCCGGCCCGCCGACTAATGCCATGCCGAGGGCCAGCAACAATGTGAATACACATTTGAAAAGATTCCTCTTGTTCGATGTTTTCATTTTTTCCTCCTCCCTTTAATGTTGATTTGATAAGACCCTGTAGACCGACCCAGAAAAAATAGCGGAAGGTCAAAAGGCCTAACCTAGGTGAAATCGTTGTAGATGAAAGTCGATTCCGAATTTAGGGATCATAAGCCCCCCCTCTTGCAGTCAAAGGTTGTTTAGAGCAAAAGGTGTTGATAGTTGAAGAATATGTTTTTTTGAGCGAGAATAGTTGGTTAAGATACTGTTTTAGTATTAAACTATGTATATGGAAATAAATCCTGTGTCAAGTAAAATGTCCTAAGACCTTACTTTTTTTCAGGAAAAAGAATAAAGAATCTCTATTCTTAGATTCATCTCGTACAGGATGATTTTCTTGTGTGTCAAGAACAATGCCGCCCCATCATCCGGTGGGCTTTCCTTTTTGCCTGGATGGAATCGGTGAGAATAAGGGATTCAGAAGACGGAAAGGCAATCCAGCAATCAACGCACTCTTTCGACTTGGACAAAGCCTTTCACCCCTTCCGCTGAGAGACGAAAGGATTTACCCCAACCCGTAGGATAGATCCGAACGTTGTGCCCCACTCTGAGCTGGTAACGTTTACCCACCATCTGCCGCCAGACCTGGCCGTTTTCCAAAGTGATCAGGTACCTGCCGGGAACGGTTTCTTTCAATTTGCTGATGGTCGAGTGAAGTTCAACGAGATCTTTTTCATCGTCCTTCTTTTCGGGAGGAAGACCAAAATTCTCTTCGGTAACAGGGCCGGCTTCGTTTACCGTTTGGTCGGTCACGGGGACTTGTTCCACCACCGGCGTACTTTGTATAACCGCCGTAGCGGCAACGCTTTCCTGCTCAATAATCGCGACCGGAGCATCTGAAGCGGAATCCGATTCCGGTTCACTTAAATCAGCGGCTTCTATCTCTGAATTGGCCTGCTGTGCCTGATACGCCAACTCATCGTAACAGGTGAGCCGTTCAATGGCGGATTTGATGTTAACACAGCGACTCACTTCTATGGTCAGCGGTTGCTCGGCATTAACAGGTCTTGTAGCTCCCATCACAATGAATAGCATCATAGGCGCTACCAGACTGCTCAATTTCCGATCATGCGAAATATTCATATTTCTATTTTCGTCGATTTGAACCTTAACTTTTTGAAATTTAAGAATTATTCGTTAAGGTGAATGTGCTATCTGCTGTGATACCAATCAAAAAGTGTCTTGTTGTGATGTAAATTGACAGTAATCACTCGATTGATCTATTGTCAAGTAAAAAGACTAACCACCTGATTATTCAAATCTATTACTGCACCGTTTTGCTTTTATTGTATTTGAAAATCCCTGCGGCCCGCCCCCACCGGGCGGGATCTCCGCCAAGACAAAGGCGGACAACTCCGCAATGCTCCGACTATGTGTCTGGGGTCGGGCCGCGATAACATGCTGATTATTAGAGATTAATGTCCCAATAATAGGTGTTGTCGGCCCCTATATCTTCGTTTTTGCCCCCAAAAAGGGCTCCATAGGGGGCAGGCGGTTCACGAAGTTCGAAACCTGCTCCCGCCTCCCTGGTCTTTCTTCCCTTTGCACGAAATCCAA
>CAYQNR010000137.1:0-2146 GCA_964418945.1 uncultured Desulfobacteraceae bacterium | reverse complement strand
CAGCAATGCTCTTAGTCCACTTATCTTCACGGTTTTGAGGCCCATTATCCAAATGTTCGTTAATCCAGTCCTTCGACCAAACGTTTTGCCCAGGCACGGACAACAAGTTTAGCTCGCGCGGCATTGGTTATCCGATTTGCCCAGTCAAAATAGCCTCTGTCGGGATCTTCCCGGGTGTCTACCCAACGGGAAAGAATTTCACCGCTTACGGCGTCATAAACCTCCAAAAATAATGTGGCTCGACCGGCTTGTCTCACATAAGATCTGGAAATGTATGCCGAATCGAAATCCGGAGCGTATACATTCAGATTGATGATCTTGGGCTTAAAAATCAGTGTGTTTGAATCGGCCTGATCTACCTTCGTTAAGCCCCCCTCTTTTTGAAGCGCGCTATCAAATTCTTCATAGACCATTTTCCCCATGCTTTCTCGTATCCTGGCCATGTCCTCGTCAGTGACTTGCATTGATAAGGCCCTTTGGCTCATATTGTAGTCTCGCTTCCAGTTCTTCCGAAAACTCACTTCAACCCTTGTGATTTGATACTTGGTATATTCGGACCAATCGACGCCATCCTTAATTTGTTTTTCAGTATGCCTGGTAGACTTTATGACTGTCAGACCATCCGTTGTCACATCACCTTTTCTTAAATCTCCTTCATCTGCTCCAAACGTGGCGCATCCGCTCATCAGAGTGAGTATAAATATCAAAAGGCTAATGTGTCTGAATTTGAAAACTTGACTATTTTCTAGCTTTTTCATATCGCACCTCCCCCGTTAGAGATAAAATATGTTCGTGCTAAATATAGATGTCTTGAAACTTTTCACACGACTCATTTATATGGTCTGAGTTTAAATGATAAACCAGGAAAAATAAAACGATTTTCGTTAGTCTAACGCCATTTGTAATAAATGTGTAATAAATGGGGACGCTGTAAACTTATCCACTTATTCATTAAAAAGTTAAAGATAAAAGAATTAGAATAAATTGACAAAATAGTTATAGAAAAATCAAATCTGCCTTTGACTCCTATTTATATTATGCAGAAGTCAAAAGCAGATTTGATAGTAATATAAAGGACAAGCCTCAGCAACATACATTGACACTTGCCCTATCCTTTGAAACAGCTCCAAATGGGAGATTAGAAGGTGTATCTTACACCAAACAAAAGGTTATGGCTGTTATATTCTACTTCAGTGGTTCCAAAATGAAGGTTATCTCCAACCCACTTAAAACGATACATGCAATCGAGGGTTATTTTTTCATTTATCTCATAACCTACTCCCGCACCTACCTGATAAGCAAATGTCCCATAACCTGTGTCATAGATTACGCTCGGGGGATCATTATTAGGAGGACCCCAATATCTTTGTTCTGTTACTAAAGTAAAATCAGCTCTGACACCAGACCATCCAACACCAAAAGTGATGTATGGCTGATATACCTTGCCATTTCCGATAGCAGGCTCAAAGTATCCGTTCAGCATAATATTAACACAGGAGACGTCACCATTATATGAAATCGCATTTGCTTTATCAACGTCATTTATCTGGTATCAAATCTCTCCCTCTAACCGAAGCATATCAAAAGGACGATATCCTATGGCCACCGCGAGTGCCATCCCAGTATCCGGTTCAATATCCTTTTGAGGGACCGAAAACATTCCTCTATCAGTGAGATTCATATCATTAATTTCCGAAAAACCAATATTGCCGCTCACATATAGACCGTCTAGACTATAGGCAACGGGGGACATCGCGAATAGGATGGCGCAACAAACGGTAATTAAAAATGCTAATTTTGAGGTAAGAGGGGCGCATCTAGGTCATATGGAGTCAGGACCTCAAAGCCATCTTCGGTTACATGGTATGTCTGTTCGAACTGGGCGGAAAGGGAACCGTCATCCGTAACGGCTGTCCAGCCGTCATCCAGGATATGAAGTTCTCTTTTCCCTAGATTGATCATAGGTTCGATGGTAAACACCATACCAGGGACAAGGATTATGCCCTTTCCTTTAGTGCCGTAATGGGGTACCTGCGGGGCTTCATGGAACTCAAAACCAACACCATGACCCACGAACTCACGCACCACAGAGCAGCCGTGGCTTTCGGCATAGGTTTGTATGGCCCACCCTATATCACCAATCTTT
>CAYQNR010000136.1:0-4109 GCA_964418945.1 uncultured Desulfobacteraceae bacterium | reverse complement strand
ACTGTAGTAACCTTCCCTCTGGATATCCACACCATTCAAAGCCACGCCGATCAGGTTGGCGTTCGCCTGGCGGAGCTGATCAGCGGCCTTTTTTACCAGATCCCTGTTCATCATGCCCGCCCCGGTTATAAGGAGCGTCCCGTCCGCGTGAGGCGCGAGAAGGAGGGCGTCACTCGCGGGGAGGATGGGAGGCGAATCGATGACCAGGAGATCGAATCTCTTTTTAAGCATGCTGATCAGAAAGGAGGTCCGGTCGGACCCCAGGATCTCCGACGGGTTGGGAGGAAGAGTACCGCTGGGCAATAGAAAAAGGTTTTCTTCCCTGGTCTTGACGATCGCCGAGTCTATGGCCTCTTGCAGAAAAACCAGCTCTTCCTGACCCATTATGGCCTGGTTATAGAGTTGATAAAAATCCACAGGATCAAAGGACGCGTGTTCATAATGGGATTTATCCAGTTCATTAAACACAAACTCGCCTTGCTTGAACTGGAGCACGGTTCTGAGCCCCTCCATCATGTGGGTATTCAGGAGCCCCTTCAGTTCATCCTCATTCAAAAGACCCATGCTGATAAGGGTAAGACCCAGTTTCCGGCCCGTGCTTTTATGACGGGCAATGGCCTGCATCACCTGTTCCTTTTTCAGGACCTGGTTCTTGACCAGCATGTTAGCAAGTTTGTTCTCCTCGGGTCTGGTGGGCCAGTTGAGGTCCTTGAGATCGCCCTGAAGAAAAAGCAGGGCCACCTTTTCGGTGCCCTCACTGAGACTCAAACGGCCTGTCTTTTTCTGGAAGGTCAACAGCCGAATAAGGTCGGATACGGAAAGATCCTTTAGAGGGCCTTCACCTACCTCCTTCCCGAAGACGCTGATAAGGATGCCGGAAATGCCCTGGGAATTATTGGAAGGGACCAGGCTGCTAAGTGTGGGTTTTCTCAGGTCAGCGTCTATCATGAGCACCCTTTTGCCTGCCTGGGCCATGGTATAGGAGAGGTTGGCCACTATGCTTGTCTTACCCTCTTCCTGACCGGCGCTTGTTATGAGGAGCGAGTTAAGTTCCTTCTCAATAAAGGAAAACTGTATGTTTGTCCTCAGGGTGCGGAAGGCCTCAGCGAAACGGGACCTTCCGGGGTAGTCGGCAAGGAACAGGTCGGAGATGGCCACGTGGCCAACGTTATGTCTTCTTGTAAAGATATTCATCAGTTTCCTTTCCGCGCATAGCGGGATAATCGGATTAAGGGGTAGGGGTTAAGGAGTAAGCATTAGGGGATAAGGATTAAGGAATATAATCCCTAACCCATACCCCTTAACCGCAAATTAATCCCTACCCCTTAATCCTTACCCCTTTGCTCTTTGCTCTATCTGCGACAGGGATGACGGAAAGCACCGGCAGGTCAAGATGTTTCCGAACCTCCTCCTCGGTACGAAGAGACTGATCCAGGTATTCCCATAAAAAAGAGAGCCCTATTCCGGTCATAAGACCGAAGATTACGCTGAGAACAAGATTCAGTTTCTTCCTGGGCTTGAAAGGAGAACCGGGCATAACCGCATCCTCTGTTATTCGAATGTTGGAGGCATCGATATTGCCGCTTATATCGGCCTCTTTCACCTTGGAGAGCAGGGTGTCATATAGATTCTGGTTTGTTTCCACGTTCCTTTCCAGGATAGTGTATTCCAACTCCTTCCTGTTGGTATCCAGGGCGTCACTCTCGAAATCGGACAGTGTCTTCTGCAGGACCTCCTCCCTGACCAGCAGGACGGTCCTCTCCGCCTCCATGCTTTCCACTTCTTTATCTATCTCCTGCTTGAGCTTGTTCCTGGTGTTCTCGATCTGGGTACTGATCCGGACTACCTTGGGGTGCTTCTCCTTGTATACCTTGCTTAAACTGGAGAGATCCACCTCCATCTCCAGCAACTGGTTATATAGATTCCCAATAAGGGGATTGTCTATCAGGGAGCGTGTCTGTGATATATCCCCGTTTGCCTTAAGGCTGGTTTTCAGCTCATTCAGGCTGGCATCCAAGGTAAGGCGTCTGTTCCTGGCCTCCAGATAGGCGTCGTTGAATTCCTGAATCTTCTGGTCTAGGACCTTTTGTTTCCCTTCCACCGAGAATATCTTCTCATTCTGCTTAAAGGCCAGGAACTCGGCTTCGGAGTCCTCGAGCCTTTTTTTCACTTCATATAGCTGATCGCTCATCCAGGCGAGGGTATTCTGAGAGTATTCAAGACGGTTGCTGATATTGAATTCAATATATGATCTGGCGATCGCGTTTGCTATCTGTTTGGCAAGCACAGGGTCATGATCCTCAACACTGACCTTCAAAAGAATGGTATCCCTGATCAGTTCAATATCTGTCTTATCTCTCAAAGTCTGGGCAAGATTTTCCAGTCTTTCTTCGGTTGAAAGAAATTCTTCCTCCTTGCCGAGCAGGAGCCTGATATTCTTCTTAATCCGGGACAGGACCCTTTTCCATAAACTGACCTCCAGTTCCGTGTCTTGATCGACCTGATCCAGTCCAAGCTCTTCCACCACATCCCTCATGATGGGACGGGAGGTTATGAGCTTAAGGTGGGTGTTCAAGGCTATGGACTGATTCAAGTAGCTTTCATAGTCCAGCATATCGCCCGACAGGGGATTAGTGCTTCGTTCTTTTTCTACGGCAAGTGTCGCGGTGGCCCTGTAAACAGGTTTCATCATGAAGGAAAATATCATGGTCAGGGTGACTATGATAATGAAAGAGGCGATCACAGTCCAACGGTGCTTTCTGACCACATAGTAGTACTCTGAAAGATGAGGAGATTGTTCGGTTTCCATAGGGTTCATAGTCAATTGGTTAAATGGTTAATTGGTTGAATCGTTAAATGGTTAAATAGTAAATATGGATTAAGGATTAAGTTGGGGTTATGGGTTATGGATTAGGGATTATGATTATATTCGCTGATCCTTAGCCCTTAATCCTTAATCCATACCCCTTTCCTCAATGCTCATAGGAGTTAGCTCATAGGTTATTGGTTATTCGTTATTAGCTGTTAGCTATTAGGTATAAGAAGTCAGGAGCCAGAATATGGCTTGTTATCTTCTTATCCTCTCAACTTCTTTTCTCTTTTCTCTTTCCTGTTTCCTCTTTTCTGTTTCCTCTTTCCTCTTTTCGCCTTACGCCTCGCGCTATGCGCTTTGCGCCTAAAGCCATGTCTCCGGCACATGGATACGGTCGCCGGGTTCCAGTTCGATGTCGGATATCTTGCCTTCCTTAACGCTGTTAAGATCTATCCTTATTATCTCCTGCCCGTCTTCGGCGTTCCTTATGATCCTGGTACGGTTAGGTGCCGCGAATTTATCAAAGCCCCCGGCCATTATGCAGGCGTTCAGGGCGGTCAGTCCGGGCTGGTAGCTGTAGACCCCGGGCTGTTTTACCTCTCCCTCCACATAGACATTGGATTCGGCCAGATTAAGCGCCTTTTCAAGGGGGATATAGACCACGTCACCTGATTTGAGAAGTATATTATGGGTCATGTCCCCCTGGTCAAGGAGACTTTTCAGGTCCACCTTCAAGGGATCCCTGTCCGATATCACGTCCTGTATCTCCTCTCCTTCGCCCATATTCTCCGAGGAGTTCCTGAGGATATAGGCCACGTTTCCCCTCTCCGGAAGCACACCGCCGGCCTTGGCTATAAGCTCCATAAGGCTGGCCTCGGAGGTCATCTCATAGAGTCCGGGTTCCTTGATCGCCCCGGAAATATAGTAGTGGAGGCTGTGATATTCCTTGATCCGGATGTTCACCTCGGGATCCACGAAATAATCCCGGGCAAGGGGGGCGGTTATAACTTCCTCCAGCTGGGGGACGGTAAGGCCCTCCGCCTTTACTGCCCCTATAAAAGGGACATTGATCATTCCCTGGCCCGATAAGGTCAGATCCACCTGCTGCTGTTCCTCCCCGCCCGCGAATATGGTCAAGGCGACCACATCACGCGGTCCCAACAGGTATTCTTTGCCCTGTCCCAAGGCAGGTTGTGAGGAAAGGAGCAGGGCGCAGAGCGCGAAAATCATGGCGCAGACAGCATGGATATTTAGCTTATAGGTCATAGGTTAATTGGTTAATTGGTTAATTGGTTAA
>CAYQNR010000135.1:0-4145 GCA_964418945.1 uncultured Desulfobacteraceae bacterium | reverse complement strand
ATTATGAATACAAAATGATAGAAAAGGAGGAACATCATGGGTAAAAAAGTACAGATTATATTAACAGTCTTTATTGTCCTCTTTTCCGGGAGCCTGGCCTGGTCCCACTGTGAAATCCCTTGCGGAATCTATGACGATGAAATGAGGATTCATATGGTGGCGGAACATATCACGACCATTGAAAAGGCCATGAAGGAGATTACCAGGCTCCAGGCGGAGGAACCCAGGAATTATAACCAACTCGTAAGATGGATAGTAAATAAGGAGGAGCATGCAACCATGCTTCAGGATATTATAACCCAGTATTTCATGACCCAACGCATCAAAATAGATGACGATAATTATAACGCCAAGCTGGTCGTCCTCCACAAGATAATAATATATGCCATGAAATGCAAACAGGGTCTGGAGCTTAAACATATAGAGACCCTCAGGAATCTCCTTGAAAGTTTCAGCCACATGTATTTTGAACACAATCATTCCGAAAAGGGAACAAAATAGGGATGATAAGATCTCTTATCTTTGGGCTCTCCTTCCTGGTAATAGGAGCGGTTATGCAGGTGAATTCTTTTGGTGACGAAAGGCTGCAAAAGGCGATTCTCGCGGGCGGATGCTTCTGGTGCATGGAAGCGGATTTTGAAAAGATTCCAGGAGTCAGATCCGTAATTTCGGGGTATATCGGCGGGACCGGTCCTGATCCCACCTACGAGGATTACGGCGCGAAAGGATATATAGAGGCCGTGCAAGTTATCTATGATTCGTCAGTAATTACCTATGAACGTCTGCTGGATTACTTTTGGCGGAGTATAGACCCAACTGACGGTGGTGGTCAGTTCTGTGACCGGGGTCATGGATATTCAACAGCCATCTTTTATACAACTGAAGAACAGAAAAATCTCGCGGATAGAACAAAAGCGGCACTCAACAGATCCGGCACACTCAAAGAATCTGTTCAGACAATGATCTTGGAGGCTGGAGAATTTTACCCCGCCGAAGATTATCATCAGGATTACCATAAGAAGAATCCTACAAGGTATAAATTCTATCGGTTTAGATGCGGCCGTGACAGCAGGCTCGAAGAAGTATGGGGTAAGGATACCCGGTACGGAAAACCCTCTGATGAAGAGTTAGAAAGCATATTGACACCATTACAATACAGGGTTACCCGGGAGAACGACACGGAACCGCCCTTTGATAACAAATACTGGGATAACGAAAAAGAAGGCATTTATGTTGATGTGGTGTCAGGGGAGCCCCTGTTCAGTTCTGCTGATAAGTTCAAATCGGGCACAGGGTGGCCCAGTTTTACAAAACCTCTTGAGCCCGGCAATATGGTTGAAAGGGAAGACAGGAGCCTCTTTAAAACCAGGACGGAAGTCAGGAGCAGACACGGGGATTCCCACCTCGGACACGTCTTTGACGACGGCCCTCCTCCCACTGGACTGCGCTACTGCATAAATTCGGCAGCCCTTAGATTCATTCCGAAGGAGAAACTGGTTAAAGAGGGATACCCGGAATATGAGGACCTCTTCCATTAACCCAAAAAGTTGACACATCGCTATTTATTACTACTTGCAGATGGATGATTAATCCGAAATCGGTCAAGAGTGGAGACGCGACCCCATATGTTTTCCGGGCTGCTACAACATCCAGGCGTATCCGATTTTGATGAAAAATGTCCGTTCGGTCTGTACCAGGCTGTTGTCAAGCCAGCCCCGGTCATCCGTGTAATTACGGTTACGGTAATTATCCGAATAACCGAGGAAAAATACTGTCTGGGGATTTATTTTGTATGAGAAAAGAATCTTGGAAAATAATTTTCGTGTATAGGCGTCGAAATTATCTCTATTCTCTTCGAGATAGTTATCGAGGTTTCTGCTATATTCCACATTTTGGAGATTGAGGCGAAGGAACGTCCTGCGGTTGAATTGGTAGATGAGACGTAGATTACTAACGTTGGCATCAAAAAGACGTTTCGAGTCAACATCCATTCGCTGGAATTTGTGATTTATCGAAAAAGTAAAATGACGTCCGATCTTCTGTTCAATTCCCAGATCGAGTGTATAGCGCTTTCCCTCCCTCGAATTGTCATAGTCAATTTGATCTCCTGCATTTATCGCAAGATCGAGATTTGTCGAGCCGGTTGGTGTAATCCCGGCCCAGAGAAATAAGTTGTTTGCCCCGTATTCTTCTCCTTGATACCCGTCTTTTCCAAACTGGCCGGATAACCCCAAATAGGACTGAAGAGGCCCGTTGTAACTAAGCTGTGTTGTGTATAATTCATGCAAAATATTTCCCGCGCTGTCTCTCTTCATATTATAGCTTGTAAAAATGCTTAACCAGGTATACCAATGCCCGGGCCCCTGACGCCACCTGTATTGCCCGCCTATCTCACTGGAATAGAATCCCGCTTGTGTAATAAATCCCATATCCGAACGAAAATCCGAACCCACGTTTTCATATCGTGCAAAAACAGAGTATTTATCTGTGTTGTGATTATAATCAAATTGGTACGCCGCACCGAGGAAGTCACCAATAGGCTGATCGAATTCGTCAGCAATGTCATTTGAATATGCGGTATTCGAACCAACGGCCTGGAACTTGAATTCATCCTTCGAGGTAAATTTCAGTTCACCATCAATGCTCATGACACGGTTATGATATTCATCACCCTCACGGCTAGTGAGAGTTGTTCCGATGTACGACGATTCCCCCACATCGTGTTTATAGCGCAAAACGGTCCCAATGCTCTGCGTCGATAGCGTAGTGTTGTCTCCTCCCTCCGAGCCGGGAAAAACGAGCGGAGTAACTCTATCGCACGAGGAGAAAACTCCGATGGTATGTTTTCCCTCTTTTCCGGTGAATTTAATCCCCCACTTCGGCTCCGCGAGCGTACGAGTATGGACAAGATTAAAAAAGTTACTGAAAATCTCTGAGCCCTCAAGGAAAAACGGCCGCTTTTCCGAATAATACAAGGGGAACTTTCTGTTAATGTCCATCCGCGCCGCATCGACCTCTACATGCGAAAAGTCAGGATTCAGTGTTGCGCTCAGCATCATGTTCGGCGTGACGCGCCATCGTGCGGTGATGCCAGGGTCTATGGCTCGGTCTTTCTCTTTAAATGAGCCGGTGGTTTCATTTTCACGTTCCTGTGTAAGCCGTCCAGAAAATGTGGGATCCAGTTCAAGGTTTTTGCCGGGTTTCACACCTGCGAATCCGGTAAGTTTTAACGACTGACACATGTAACAGTTGTTGTTGCGGTCTCTTGGGAACGCTCCTATATGGTGGCGTACGGTTCGCGGGTAACTCCTTACAACATCGAAGCCCCAAATCTGATCATCCTCGGAGTTCTGAAAAGGAAGCGAGCTAAAGGGAATAGCCATTTCTACTATATATCCCTCATCCGTTATGCGACCATCAGAATCCCAGATTGCATCATATTCTCCGTTGCCAGTAGCTGTTTCAATGAAATCGGACTGAACTCCTAGTGGATTACACATGAAATCATAGGTTCGCTGCTGGTCGTTAAAGGTATCAAAAAGGATTACTACCCAGTCGTCACCGCCAATATTATCCCTGTCTGAAACATGCGCCCGGATCTTCGATGGATCAGGATCATACGCGATGATCGCCACATATATATTTCCCTGATCATAGGCCAACAGGGCTTCGGTCTTCACAGGAGCAGGAATATTTTCACCGGGACTAACTTCTATATTAGCCTCAATCTTAACAGCCTTTTCCCAGACAACCTCATTGAGTATTGCGTCGACTTTAATTGACGACTCCACCAGGGGAACACGAAAGGGAAGATCTCCTGCTTTCGCGACAGTGCTGTCACCGGGAAACACCAGCTGCGCTGCCAGCATCAAAAGGATTTTTGCCGTGAAAAATACTATTTTAGAAATAATCTTTTTGGCAAAGTGGATATCGAAGCATAGAGATGATGTAGTGTGCTTATTATTTTTGTGAAAGAATATTTTGTTCATGTTTTCCAATCCCAATCCCCTTTTTTGAGTCTTAGCAGGCGCTAAAAAACTACATAACTAACTTTTTAGAACATGACTTTTGTGAAAAAGGTTACACTTTTTGAATATCAGTATAGTAGAATAGGCCGGTCAGGCCTTTATTCTTCACACATATTT
>CAYQNR010000134.1:0-4154 GCA_964418945.1 uncultured Desulfobacteraceae bacterium | reverse complement strand
CAAGGCACTTAGCTGGCCCCGCGCGTCTTTGACGTTAACTTCTCCCATTTTTTAGCCTCCTATAGAAGGTGTACACATATAATGTACACCTAGCACCACCTCTTGTCAAGAAAACTCTGAAGAAAGATCTAATGTATAGTAAATATCCCCGCCTTAAAAGGCGGGGATATTTACTTGCCGGCCTCTTCGGGATGTAATTGGACGTGGATTGGCTCAAATTCAAACCCGTCCCGAAGGTTCTCCGCGAATATCTGAACCCGCTTGTGATCGATGGCGCTTCGAGGATATATCTCATTATCCAGAACGAGATTATTAATCGGGATGAAAGAAGGCGAGTTGCCCATGGATAGAGCTTCTTTCGCTTAGATTAAATATTTGAAAGTCCCCTTCAGCAATTTTCATGCCGCGATAAAGTGGAAAAAGTCCCGTATATCCCGTAAGTTCCACTGATTCAGGGTTAACAGTCATATTAGTTATGCTTGATTTTTTTGCATTGCACGATATCGCCACTTTTTAGCCCTGATTCGTCCAAGAAATCTACGGGACTCGGTCTATTTGCACATCTTACAGGGCATCCATACACACGTTTTTGTGCATTCCCCTTTAACTCAACTATTTATGGCGGGCTTCGCCGCCATTATTCGTGAAGAGATATGAGGTTTAATCCGGCTTTAGCCTGAAAATTGAAAATAACGTGAAAAGCAAATGGGGTATGGTCTTAGATTGTGAGTGAAGAGAGTGAAGAATGAAGGTCTGACTCTGTTGTTTACAGCGGTGGACGTACGTTAAAATATGAATTAATAACAGAATTTTCATATTAACGTACGTCCACCTTTTCCGATTGATAGAAACTGAAAAACTTAAGGGCGTCCCACTTTACGGCCTGCTGGATCGCGCCTCCAAAAAGGAGGAGTTTTTCAGTCAACGTGGTTTTTCCCGCATCAGGATGACTGATAATCCCGAAGGTACGTCGCTTATCAACTTCTTCTTTTCTGTTATACCTTTCCATTTACTTCACTATCCCTTGCGCAGGCGGATTGCCTCAGGCGTAACCTCGACCAGTTCGTCCTCATTGATATATGAAATACATTCTTCAAGGCTCATCTTTGTCGGAGGTGTGAGAATCACGTTTTCATCCGACCCTGAAGCACGCATGTTCGTCAATTTTTTGCCTTTTGCAGGATTTACCACCAGGTCCTGTGGCCTGCAGTGTTCACCTATTATCTGACCGCCATAAATCCTGGTTCCGGGCCCATAGAAAAGCTTTCCCCGATCCTGCAGGTTAAACAGGGCATAGGCCACGGTTGCGCAGGACTCCTTGGCCACCAGGACGCCTTTATTACGGTTTCGAATTTCACCTGCAAAAGGCCCGTATTCCAAAAACATATAATTCATAATCCCCATGCCTTTTGTGTCCGTTAAAAACTGAGACCGGAACCCGAGAAGGCCGCGTGTAGGAATCTTGTAGATCAGACGGGCCATCCCATTGTCCTGGTTCATCTCAAGCAACTGGCCCTTAAGCTCTCCCAGTTTTTCAATGACTGTGCCCATGTACTGTTTGTCAACGTCGATCGTCAGCTCTTCAAAGGGTTCAAGTCGTCTGCCGTTCTTTTCTTTGACAATGACCTGGGGCCTGGTAACCTGGAATTCATATCCCTCACGCCGCATTTTCTCGATGAGGATCGAAATGTGCAGTTCTCCCCTGCCCGAGACCTTGAAACCCCTGCCGCTATCCAGTTCTTCGACCAGAAGGGCCGCATCGGAGAGCGCCTCCCTTTTCAGCCGCTCCGTCAGATGACTTGAAGTACAGTATGTGCCTTCGGTTCCGGCAAAAGGTGAATCATTTGGAATAAAATTGGTGGAAATAGTGCAAGGGTCGATTTCCATGGGAGGAAGGGGGACAGGATCGTCCGGGTCGGTGTAAGTTACACCCAGCGTAACATCATCCATCCCTGCAACGGCAACTATTTCGCCAACCCCGGCGATATCTGTGGCAACTTTCTTGTTCCCTTCGAAGCGGTACACCTTACTGATGCGAGCCGGGACAAGCGCTCCGTCACGCCGTGCCATGACAATTTCCTTGTTGATATTCAATGTTCCACCCGTTATCTTACCGATCCCCAATCGCCCGAGATAGGAAGAATAGTCAATAGAACTCACCAGCATCTGAAGTGGTGACCGAGGATCCCCTACAGGCGCGGGTATATGTGTAATGATCTTTTCAAAAAAGGGCTCCATGGACAATTTTTTGCCTTTAGGTTCGAAGAGGATATAACCTTCCTTTGCAGAGGCAAAAACAACCGGAAAGTCAAGGATGTGATCCGGTGCGTTCAGCTTGACAAAGAGATCAAAGACCTGGTCGACGGCCCATTCCGGCCGGGCCGCAGGTTTGTCTATCTTGTTTATGACAACAATAATGGGAAGTTCCAGCGCAAGAGACTTCTTGAGCACAAAATAGGTCTGCGGCATTGGACCTTCCTGGGCATCAACGAGCAGAACGGCCCCGTCGGCCATCCTCAGGACCCGTTCAACCTGACCGCCGAAATCGGCATGACCGGGCGTGTCTATGATATTGATCCGATAGTCCTTGTAACGGAATGAGGCGTTCTTGGATGCAATCGTAATACCCCGTTCCCGTTCCAGGTCCATTGAGTCCATAAAGCGTTCGGCCACGTGCTCATTTTCCCGGAACATCCCGCTCTGCTTGAACATCTGGTCTACAAGCGTTGTTTTTCCATGATCAACATGTGCGATAATGGCAATATTTCTGATATTTTTCTGATCCATTTGTAACACTTTAGCCCTTTGCAATGGAGTTGCAACATTCCCGGATTTTTCAAAGGGCTGAAATGTTACATCCATTTAGGTTATCGACTTTGCCCGTCCCGAATGGAAAGTGCAAAAAAAACCGGTTACCATAATACATAATCAAGCGACCGGAATTTAATCGATGATTTTTCTAAATTTTTTAGTAGGACTCAATAATATCACAATGTCAAGTAAAAATGAAATATTTTCTCAATACGTCGGGGTATCCGAACCCTCATGTTTAGTGTTCTAAAATTTGGGGAGCATGGGCAGACCACTGAGGATAGAATATGAGTTCTAAAGCGGGACATTCCTAAATTTTATTATCCGGACAATCCCTCCAATAGACTTCGGGTGTCTATTACCCATCCGAAAAGGGTCTCCACGTTCCATAGGGTGGCCTGCTGCGTGAATTCCGGCCCGGCATTGTCGGTTGCGTCAGAGACCAGGATCGGCCAGTACTCCAGGAAATACCCGTGTCTCAACGTGGACTCCACACAGACGTTTGTGGCCACTCCTGTATAGATGCAGTATTTAATATTATAGGCCTTGAGGACTGTATCGAGTTTCGTCCCGGAAAAGCCGCTGTATCTCTGCTTCCGGACAACCATGTCCCCGGGCTGTACCTCCAGCTCCTTGCGGATCTCCTCATCCCATGACCCTTTTGTGACAAACCTGCCCCAGTGTTCGGGTTGGTTTCTCATGGTGACAAGGCCGAGCTCCCTGTGCCAGTTGGGCGATTCCGGGCCCCCGCTGTTTGAGTAGTCGGGATCATAACTCATCTTCAGAAAAACGATTTTGCAGCCCGCACTCCGGGCTGCATTGATGACTTTTTTATTTTTTTCTATAACGCCTGCAGCCCCGGAGATATCCATCCCCACATGATCAAACATGCCTCCCTTGCTGACAAAGGCGTTCTGCATGTCCACCACGATCACCGCCGTCCTGCGGAGAATCGGGGTCAAATCTTGAATTGTGAATTTGGCAGTATCGTGAGTCGCAGATATCTTGCCAGGAAGTGAAAATATCTAAAGCTCGGAATTGTTTGGATATGTCTGACATATTTGATTGTCGTGACTTCTGATATTAAAACTGCCTTTCCATTGGAATAGAATTGACACATCCTGTCACATCACGAGATTAATATATTTAAATCCCTATACATTTTATACCTGAACCTGATAAAAAATCAGGGGCTCTCAATACACTCCCTAATGTGAGATTGTCTTACATTTAGACGCTGCACATTCTTACCTTATGATGAAATGCAAGAAGCCACACTATTATGGGGTCAAGTCTCCGTTTGAACGTTGATAAAAATTAATAAAAGTCAAACGGAGACTTGA
>CAYQNR010000133.1:0-4195 GCA_964418945.1 uncultured Desulfobacteraceae bacterium | reverse complement strand
AAACAAATGGGGTCAGCCCTTGACATTGGACATTTCAAGGGCTGACCCCATCAGTTAAGAGGGTGTCCCAGTCGATTCTATTGAAGGTGTTATACAGAAAGTGGTCGTCTTCAACTTTATTGAATGTCAGGTTGTGGAAATACTTTCGCGCGGCATATTCTGCCGCTTCCAGAGGTATAACATTATCCTTCTTGCCATGGTATATAACAACAGGAACTGATATACCTTTCAATTGATACCCGCTTAATTCAATCAGGTTTATGGCCGGAGCCAGGAGTATCAATCTATCCACGGTGTGCTCGTTTTCCATTGCAAAGATGGAGCCCATCAAACCCCCAAAACTGGATCCTACGATCCTGATCCCGGAATTACCGGAAAGGACCTCGTTTAACTTTTCCATTCTCTCAGGAAGCTCACCAATGAAGTTGGGTATTATCATGTCTGGATAACGTTCCCTGAAAAAGACCGATTTTTTCCCCTGGTTGCTGCTTTCCAAGCCATGTATAAAGATTTTCATCGCCCTGTGCCTTGCGCCCTGAACCTTTAGCCTTTATTTAATATATCTCCACCACCTCAAATTGCCGAATTCCTCCCGGCGTATTTACCTTTATCTCATCCCCTATTTCGCTCCCGATCAATGCCTGTCCTATGGGAGATTTGACGGAAATCTTACCGTTTTCAGGATCTGATTCATAGGGTCCGACAAGTTGATAAGTTATTTCTTCATCTGCTTCGATGTTGTATAGCAGCACGGTCCTTCCGAAGATGGCCCTGTCCGCGGGTCCCTTTTCAATCTCTATTACCTCTGATTTCCCGATAACACTTTCTATCTCTGTGATCTTGGCATCAAGAAAGGATTGCCTCTCCTTTGCCGCATGGTATTCAGCGTTTTCGCTCAGATCACCGTAGCCTCTTGCCTCTTTAATGGCACGGATATTTTCGGGTCTCTCTACGTTTTTAAGTTGCCTTAAGTCTTCCTTTAGTTTAGCAAGACCTTCCTTTGTTATAGGAATCCTTTCCATTCTTGTGTCTTCCCTCCACATCCTACTCCTGTCTTCTGGAATCCTAGGTATTACCAACGCATTCATGGTTACCATAATTATAAATTAAATTTGTTTCAATAAAAAAGCGTTAAAGCCCCTTTGATCCACGAACCCAGCCCTTTACCTCTCAGCCTTCACCTATGAGCAAAGCGCAAAGCGCAAAAAGCAATAAGCTATCAGCCATGCTTGCCCCGTTAAATGCCTTTGGATTCATTTTTAACTGGGGAGCCATGACCTAATTCCCCATTCAACCATTTAACGATTCAACGATTCAACCATTTAACCATTAATCTAATCATCAGCGTTGAGCTTTGACCTTTCAGCTTTTTCCTCTCTTCTTTTCTCACCCTCTTATCTTCTTATCCTCTCTTCCTCCTTTCGCCTTACGCCCTGCTCCCTGCGCTTCCTTCTCTCCTCTCTCCTCTTTTCTCTTTCCTATCCTTTCCCCATTCAACCATTCAACCATTTAACTAATCAGTTAGTGGATGCCATATTCTGCTTGACAAAGAGGTGTGTTCGACTTAGAATTCCGTTCAAAAATGAACAGAAGACAGTTATGAAGAACTCCGAAAAGACATTCCAGGTTTTGGATACATTAGACAGGGAGCAGATTTCCACCCAGCGTCAACTGGCTGATCACTCGGGCATAAGCCTTGGGCAGGTCAACTATATACTTAAGAGTCTTTTAAAAAAAGGGATGGTAAAGGTCGGCAATTTTAGAAAGAATCCAAATAAAATAGGCTACGCATATCTCTTGACCCCAAGGGGCATAGAGGCTAAATCCAGGTTTGCAGTCAGGTTTGTTGTCAACAGGCTCAAGGAATATAACAGGTTGCAGGATAGACTGGCGGAAAGATTAACTGAAATCAAAGCAAAGGGAAACGCACGGATCATCTTTGCGGGTCCGCTCATGGTGAAAGACCTGTTGAGTTCCATAATAAAGGAAAGGGAATTGGATCTGCTCCTTATTGATCATTATTCAAACTGGAAAGACATGGAAGATATCACCCCGGAATCCTTTGATGTGGCTTTACTGTTTGATGACAGATCAGAGGGTATGCGGGAAATCGAGGAGACGCTGAAAATTCCTAAAAGTAAATTGTTGACACTCTGGTAGGTTGGGTTAGTCAAATAGAAATTGGTTAAATAGAGATTAGTAATATTCGTTGAATGGTTAAAGGGAACGAATAAACCATTTAACTATTCAACCAATCAACTATTCAACGAATTCTCAATTATTATCAAATGGGAAAAGAAAAATACAATGATTTTAGGGACCTTGAAGTTTGGCAAAGGTGCGGAACTATAAGAGAGACTATTTGGGATTTATGCAACGCTTTTCCTCTAGAGGAAAAATACAGATTATCAGATCAGTTAATCAGGGCATCAAGATCTTCAACCGCCTGTTTAGCTGAAGGATATGGTAGATATCATTACCAAGAAAACATTCAATTCTGTAGGCAAACGAGAGGTTCCCTTTATGAGCTGATAGATCACATCATTATGGCTAAGGAATGTAGTTATATTGACAATAATGAAATGGAAAATCTTATAAATGAGATAAAAGTCACAGTTAGGATTCTCAATGGCTACATTAAATATCTAAAGGATAAAAAAGAATCTGAATAAATAAAGCAACCTAACGAGTCGACCAATTAACGATTTAACCAATTGACTATTTGACCAATTAACGATCTAACGAATCAACCATTTAACCAATTAACTACTCAACCATTCAACTGTTTAAGCAGCGAAATATGTAACTCAAGGGCCGGAGGTGTGTCTGGATCATGAAGAAAAGGATTTTAGTAACGGGCGGTGCCGGTTTCATAGGGACTAATTTCATATATCTTGCCCTTAAAACAAAACCAAATTGGGAGATCATAAATCTTGATGCCTTAACCTACGCGGGCAATCCTGCCAATTTTCAAGACCTACCTGCCGGTCATATTGAGAGATACAGATTTGTGCATGGCGATATCAGGGACAACGGGCTGCTTGAAGGGTTGTTCAACTCGGAAAAGATTCACAGTGTCGTTCACTTCGCCGCGGAATCCCATGTGGACAGATCCATATTGGGCCCCGAAGCCTTCCTGGAGGCAAATGTAGTAGGTACATTCCGTTTGCTGGAAGCCTGCCGCAAGCATTGGGAAGTGCGTGGTACGCCAGAGGACTTCCGTTTTATACACGTGTCAACAGACGAGGTCTATGGAAGCCTCGGTCCCGAAGGTTATTTCACCGAGACAACCCCCTATGATCCCTCAAGCCCCTATTCGGCCTCCAAGGCCGGTTCCGATCATTTTGTAAAGGCATATTACCGTACCTACGGCCTTCCTGCTATCATTACAAACTGCTCGAATAATTACGGACCCTATCAGTTTCCCGAAAAGCTCATTCCTTTGATAATCCTGAATATCATCGAAGGGGATTCCCTTCCCGTGTATGGTGATGGAAAGAATGTCAGGGACTGGTTATACGTATCAGACCATTGTGATGCCATTATTAAGGTACTTGAAAGTGGTAAACCGGGTGAGACTTACAATATAGGCGGAGGAGAGGAACGGCAAAACATTGAAATAGTAAACCTCTTATGCGACATCCTCGACAAAAGACTGGGACGGTCACAGGCCGATTCAAGCCGCCGGCTAATAAGTTTTGTTAAGGATAGACCGGGTCACGACAGGCGCTATGCCATGGATGCCTCAAAGATTCGTGAACAACTGGGGTGGGCTCCAGGGCACACCCTTGAGGAGGCATTGGAATCGACCGTGGACTGGTACCTTAACCACATGGAATGGGTCGATTCCGTCAGGAGCGGGGAATACCGGAAATGGATTGAACTCAATTACGGTGACAGATAAAGAGTTAAGAGGATACAGACTTCATCCTTGATCTTTATTCTGGCTTCTGACTCCCCTGGCCCGCCATAGCCCTGAGTCCTTCGACACTACGGAGGATGGAAAGGCGGCTAGCTACTGGCTCCTGTTTCTTTGACCATGCAACCATTCAACTATTTAACGAATAAGCACGCTCCAAACGCTTTTACCCCGTGAAATTCTGCGCAGCAGAAACCCTTTAGGGTATTTCACTGGGGCCCAACACTCCTAACGCTCTAAACCCATCTAACGATTTAACCACTCAACCATTTTTTC
>CAYQNR010000132.1:0-4271 GCA_964418945.1 uncultured Desulfobacteraceae bacterium | reverse complement strand
CGAAAACATTAACAGCATGCTAACTACGTAAGGTGCCACCCAGGCGGGCGGAATAATTATGAGATAATAGAGAATACTCGACTGGGGCCAAGTCTGGAGAAGGGTACCCGCCCGCCTTGTCTTGTTTTGTGCGGGGTTATTGCACATAAACGAGTTCGCCGCTTCAAAGAGAACCCCATGGGCCATATACCCTAAAATATTTAGATATCATTTCAAAAAGCATCATGACCTGAGGTGACGGCTGTTCTTGGAAAGACGACATCTCAAAAAGGATTCCACCCAAGGCCTGCGGTGGGCTGATTTTCAAGGGTTTGCTCCACCAGAACCCCTGGCAGAATATGCCTTTGCCACCAGGAAAAGGTTTGCCAAACCCTTGAAAATAAGACCACGTCCACGGGATACTATAGATGTCGTCTTGAAAAGAACCGCCGTGACGGGATGAACCAAAATTAATAAATAACGTTTATACTTTAGGGTAGATACTCCGGGGCTATTCATGCCTGCAGATAATCTTTTCGCCTATTATTGCTTCGATTTCATTGAACATTTCATCACAGGGCAATACCTTGTAATGGCTGTTTGGGGTTATAAGGACTTCTTCCCCGTTGCCCATATCCATCCTGAATAAAACAGGACATTCTCCCGGATATCGGAAAAATATATCTCTTATCTCTTCAAGTATATCTTCGGATGCCGACCCATGTTTAATTTCAAGCTCAATCATCCTGATTGACTTATGCCGCAACGCTTCCAGAGAAACAATATCCTTGGCGATAAGCTTGGATGAGTTATCACCGACCTCGGCGACCCCGCAAACAAGCAAGGGCTCATCATTTTTTAGAAGGGGCGAATAATTTTCAAAAATATCAGGAAAGAGAATCACCTGAATGGCACCAGACTGATCTTCCAGGGAGAAGGTGGCCATCCTGTCCCCTCTTTTTGTCCTCTTCATCTTCAGATTCTCTATGACCCCAGCCACCTTTACCTGGGATTTGTCCTCCAATCCGAAGATATTTTGGATCAAGCAAGTGGAAAAACGCTTGACTTCCCCTTGGAATTCATCCAGGGGATGACCTGTGATGTAAAAACCCATGGCCTCTTTTTCTTTTTTTAGTTTTTCCCTTTCATTCCACTCATTAATGTCGGTGAACTCGAAAATACTGCCTAATGCCTTTTCCGGTATATGCAGCTCCGTAAACATATTTAACTGATTTGGGTCACGGTTGGTGCCGCAGAGTGTAATGACATCATCAAGGGAAGCAAAGAGACTTGATCTGTGAAGCCCGGAGAAATCAAATGCACCGCATTGAATAAGGCTCTCCAAGACCCTGCGGTTCACCTTCGATCCCTCCACTCTCAGACAGAAGTCTGCTGAATCCTTGAATAGGCCGGAGTTATCACGCACTTCAATAATGGATTCAACAGCCTTCAGACCCACATTCTTTACCGCTGCCAGTCCAAAGCGTATGCTTCCCCCAACCACCGTAAAATCCGCCTGGCTCTCATTGATATCAGGGGGAAGAATACTTATACCCATTTCACGGCACTCAGCAATGTTTTTTATGGTTTTATCCTGATTACCCATATCCTGGGTAAGTAAAGCGGCCATGAATTGAAGCGGGTAATGGGCCTTAAGATATGCTGTCTGATAACCTATAAGGGCATAGCAAGCCGCGTGGGATCGATTAAATCCATAACCTGCGAAAGGTTCTATAAATGTGAATATCTTTTCCGCCAGATTCTTTTCTATGCCTTTCTTAACGCATCCATTGATGAATTCTTCCTTCTGTTCAGCCAAGAGGGCCGCACTCTTTTTCCCCATTGCCTTTCGGAGCACGTCGGCCTCCGCCATAGTAAAGCCGGCCAAATCACGCGCTATCTGCATAACCTGCTCCTGATATATCGCCACGCCGTAAGTCTTGGCCAGGATAGGTTCCAGGCTGGGGTGCAGGTATCTGATTTTTCTCTTGCCGTGTTTGCCGTTTATATAATCAGGTATCCATTCCATGGGTCCTGGTCGATAGAGTGCCACAAGGGCCACAAGATCTTCAAACACTTCCGGCTTAAGTTTTCTTAGCAGCTCTTTCATTCCATCGCTTTCCAGCTGGAAGACTCCGGTTGTCTTCCCTTCCTGGCAGAGTTTTAAAGTCTCTTTATCATCCAAAACTATGTTATCGATATCTATCTTCTGGCCGGAGGATTCCTCTATCAGTTTGATTGTATTCTTAATTACCGTGAGAGTCTTTAGACCAAGAAAATCGAATTTAATAAGCCCTAGTTTTTCTATCTGGTCCATGGTGAACTGGGTCATTATCTCGTCGCCGGATCCTTTGTAAAGGGGCAGGTACTCAACAAGCGGCTTGTCGGAAATAACCACACCGGAAGCGTGAGTTGAGACGTGTCTGGATAGGCCCTCGAGAGACAGGGATATACTCAGCAATCTTTTCTCGTATTCTTCACCTTGTTCCATTTTTTTAAGTCCGGCTTCCTCATCAATTGCCTTGGATAGCCTGACTCCGGGACCCTCCGGGACCATTTTGGCGATCTTGTCGACTTCACCATAGGGGATATTAAGGACACGGCCTACATCCCTTATAACGCCCCTGGCCTTCATGGTGCCGAAGGTAATTATCTGCCCCACATTTTCACGGCCGTATTTTTCAGCCACATATTGTATGACATCATCTCTTCCGTTCATGCAGAAATCGATATCTATATCGGGCATACTTATCCTCTCGGGGTTGAGAAATCTCTCGAATACAAGCCCGTATTTTATGGGATCAAGATTGGTAATACGGAGGCAATATGCAACCAGGGAGCCTGCCGCTGATCCTCTCCCCGGTCCAACAGGTATGTCGGACCTGCGGGCATAGTCGACAAAGTCGGCTACAATAAGAAAATAGCCGGAAAAGCCCATCTTTGTTATAACGCCTAACTCAAAGTCAAGCCTCTCCTCGTACTCTTTTCTCAATTCTGGAGTGATCTCTCCTTCCTTTTCTTCCCTCTGGGCGATCCTATCCTCAAGTCCTTTCCGCGCTTCAGTTGTGATCAATTCATTGAGGTTTTTTTTGTTTTTTGGGTGAAAGACAGGATACTTGTATTTACCGAATTCCATCTCAAACTGGCATCGTCCGGCTATTTCTGCAGTATTATCGATAGCGTCGGGATACTTTTCTCCCAGGGATAATTCCATCTCCTCCCGGGATTTGAAAAAGAATTCATCAGAGGAAAACTTCAGCCGGTTAGGATCATCAATGGTCTTACCCGTCTGGATACAGAGAAGGGCATCATGGGCCTCGGAATCTTCTCTGTCCAGGTAGTGACAATCATTAGTGGCTACCAGAGGGATGGATAATCTTGTGGAAAGATCTCTTAAGATTTCGTTTACTTTTATCTGCTGAGGCATACCATTTGCCTGAACCTCCAGATGAAAACGGTCTTTGTCAAAGATAGCGGCAAGTTCCCTCGCCTTTTCCTCCGCGATATCTATTCTGCCGGATGCGATGTAATAGGGAACCATGCCCTTCAAACAGGCGGAAAGAGCGATCAGACCCTCGTTGCATTCCTTTAGGATCTCCATATCAATACGGGGGTGGTAATAGAATCCTTCAAGGTGAGAAAGGGTCACCAGCCGGCTCAGATTTTTATATCCTTTTTCGTTCATAACCAGCAATATGAGGTGGTAGGCGTTGGGCTGGCCGTCGGTGGCCGGGGCGTGTTCCCGCCGATTCCCCGGCGCCACATAGACTTCACAACCTAAGATCGGTTTTATAGCTGCCCTGGGGGCCCTGGTGAAGAGCTGAACAGCGCCGAAAATGTTTCCATGATCCGTGATCGCCACGCTATCCATCCCGAGCCTGACAGCCTTGTTTATCATATTTTTGATGGTAATGGCTCCGTCAAGAAGACTGAACTCGGTATGGACATGCAGATTGACAAAGGAAGGGCTATAGTTCACTTTTCCCTCATGCTCTTAATGATTTCATCGGATATTGCTTAGCTCTTATTTCGGATAATCCCACAAATGAGTACGGTTAATGATAAAATTGTAGCAAGATTCGTGATGTTCGGCCCATGGGGCTCTCTTTGCAGCGGCGAAAAGGTTAGAAGCAAGATAATAGCATAAGGTGCCTGCCAGGCGGGCGGGTAACTTGTGAGATGATAGCCGGACTTCCGGTCCTGGTATATTATTCCAATAGCCCGCCGCCCGCCTCCCCCGGCTTATTGCCCGGGCCTTGCACATAAACAAGTTCGCCTGTCGCAAAGAGAAC
>CAYQNR010000131.1:0-4404 GCA_964418945.1 uncultured Desulfobacteraceae bacterium | reverse complement strand
TTGCGCTATATGGGCCATGGGGTTCTCTTTTAAGCGGCGAACTCGTTTATGTGCGATGACCCTGCACAAAACCAGACGAGGCGGGCGGATGAACCAAAAAATATCATAACTGGATAAAGGTATACCTAATATCCGGTCACAGCTGGTTCTTTTCAAGACGACATCTATGGCATTCAGTGGACGTGCTCTTATTTTCAAGGGTTTGGCAAACCTTTTCCTGGTTCCAACGGTATATTCTGCCAGGGGCTCTGGTAGAACAAACCCTTGAAAATAAGCCCACTGCAGGCCTTGGGTGGAATCCTTTTTGAGATGTCGTCTTTCCAAGAACAGCCGTGACCTTAAGTGATGATATATTGCGCTATATGGGCCATGGGGTTCTCTTTTAAGCGGCGAACTCGTTTATGTGCGATGACCATGCACAAAACTAGACGAGGCGGGCGGGATGAAGCGAAAAATTGCTCTTTTGAAACGACACTGAACAGCAAACATATGGGGGATTTCCTTGTTCAAGTGTCCACCAATCTTGCAAACTTGACAAAGATGGGCAGCCAGGATATTATCTATTATTTGTGTCATTGACACATAACGGTAGTTTTTTAACTTGGTCCCCCAAAAAGGGACTTCTTGTCAACCCGTCGATTGGATACTTTAGTCAGAAATGAGGGCTTCCAAGCCGTTGAAGATTTTGAAAAATGGCTGAGACAACCTCTGAAGGACAAAGGGCGCGCTTCCGAAATGCGAGTCAAATCAACATCATCGTGGAGGATCTCAAATAACAATTATTACAGTAAAGGAGGATTGAGGTATGAAGAAGCTTATATCTGTTGCCGTAATTGCAGTATTTTGCCTGGGTTTTTTTTGCTGCGATCAGGCACCAAAAGAACAGGAGCAGGCGGCGCCGGCTGAAGAAGAGATGACGGTACTCACTCCGCTGGGTCATCCGCCGTCAATTACACTGAAACCCATGGCACCGCGACTGGATACTCTGGAAGGCAAAACAGTGTATATCGTGGATAACATTTATCCGGGCAGCGACCTGCTTCTCACGGAAATGGCTGCCTGGTTCGAAAGAGAAATGCCCAAAACCAAAGCCATCTATAAAAGAAAGAACGCTATGATGGGGGGTTTTGAGGGTGAAGATCCGACATTATGGGCCGAGATTAAGGAGAAGGCTGATGCCGTGATCATCGGTTTAGGCCATTGAAGCCAGTGCGCGCCGGCAGTTGTCGGCCACTCCATCCATTTTGAAGAAATGGGTATACCAGCTACCGCCATTGTCCTTGCGGAGTTTTATGAACAGGAGAAGGAAAAGGCATTGCATGAAGGGATGCCGGAAGTTCGGACTCAGTGGATTCAGGGTCCGGTGTGGGCTAAAACCCGTGAAGAAATGCGCAGAGACGTAATGGAAGGGAACAATCCGCTTACCGGGCGTCCGGTTATGCAGGAGATTGTTGAAAAACTTACCAAGCCCCTGACTGCTGAAGAAAAAAGGACAGGGGAAATCAAGCGCGACAGAGGACCGGAGACTTATACCGGCACCCGGGAAGAACTGAATAAACTATTTCTGGAAAAGAGATTTACTGATTTTCTGCCCATCGTTCTGCCGACCCCGGAGAGAGTCAATGAAATGTTGATGGGGACCAGTCATGATCCGGACGAGGTCGTTGGCAAGATGTCGCCCACCAACACCGGCCAATACTTTGAATTCTGGACCTTTACAGTAAGAGACGTGGCTGTGAATGCGGTCATGGCCGGCTGCAAACCCGAATACATGCCGGTGCTTTTGGCTATCTTATCCCCCGATCCAAGGACCGGTATTTCAAAAGAGGCCATTTCGGTCTCGGATAATGGCTTTACGGGTGCCGTGGTCATCAATGGGAACATCCGCGACGAGATAGGGCTGAATTACGACGTTGGCGCTGTAGGGCCATATGCTCATGCCAATACCAATATTGGAAGGGCATGGAGCCTGGCGTCCATCAATCTCGGAAACTGCGGAAAACCGGGGACTACTTACATGGGCGTTATCGGAAATCCGATGAATCTGATCAACATCGTCATTGCCGAGAACGAGGAAAAATCCCCCTTCAAACCGTTTTCGGTTCGTAAAGGCTTTGAAAAGGGTGAGAATGTTGTCAGTCTCTTCGAAGGATGGGGTATTCTTTCCGCGGCAAACTGGAAGGTGAATAGATGGGGGACTGAGATGGATTATCCCCAGATTGCCAAGGACATTTTTGCTCAACAGGGTATGTTTACTCCAACAGCAGTCCTGAGTCCGCCGATCGCCAATTTTATCAAGGCGCGTTTTGATACCATTGAGGAGTTTGTAAATTGGGCCGTCCCGGCGGGGCCGTCATTCTTCCCCGGTTTTGCCAAAACGAAACCGAAACCGGATGCCGCAGGCGACGAACCCGATGCAGGAAGGACTGCACCAAAAACGCCTCCCATGTTTACGTTTCCAAAGGCGAATATTCTCGTTACAGGCGCATCGAATAACAACTATTGGAGCGTCGGAGGTCTGAGCTATTCTCGGAGCGTCAGAATCGACGATTGGCGATAGGATTAGTTGAAAAGGAGGTACGCTTTATGCACAGATTCCGTTCCCTTTGGGTCCTGGGAATGTTTGTCATACTGGCGGCCGTATCCCAGGCTCCGTCCGGTATGCTGTTCGCCATGGATTCATCGAGTATCCAATACGAAGTCCTCAGCCCGTGGGGGGAGGCGGATCCCAAGCCGCTTAAAGGGATTTCACCCAGACTGGGCGATCTCTCGGGCAAAAAGATAGGATTGTTTGCCAACTACAAACGGGCGGCTCTGCCCATTGCCATATCGCTTCAAAAACAGTTGCGGTCCATGTATCCCGACTCCCAGGTAAGCATCTATCATTCCGATCAGTGGAACGTCACCGAGATAGAAACGGAGAACCGGGAAATTTTCAAAAAATGGGCTGAAGGAAATGACGCTGTCATTCTCCTGGTAGGAGACTGAGGGTCCTGCACAAAGTTCCTCGTTTATAACGGAATGTCGATCGAGGAACTTGGCACGCCGGTCGTGTTACTGGCGAATTCAGGTTTTGTGAGGGACGCACAATCTGCGGCATCCAACAAAGGGATGCCCGTGATCCGGATCCTGCCGTTGAATGTGGCCTGCGAATCCACTGTTCCGGAAGATATAGAAGCCGGTACAGCTGAAGCCATGCCGGACATTATCGAAGCCTTGACCAGACCGTTGACCGACCATGAAAAGTCACCCAAATGGTCAACGGAAGAATCCCCCAGGATCGCTTTCAAAGGGAACTATGAAGAGATCAACCGGTTCTTTTACAAAAGCGGCTGGACGGACGGTCTGCCGATCGTACCGCCTACGGAAGAAGCTGTCACGGAGATGATGACGGGCACCGACCTGCCCGCGGATCATGTCGTTGCAAAGGTGATTCCAAGACAGGGAAAGGCTACAATCGAAAAGATTGCCGTCAATGCCGTTATGGCGGGAGCGCTTCCCACCCATATGCCGGTTCTGATAGCCGCTGTTGAAGCTTTAGCGGATCAGAGAACCCGCTTCGATACCTTTGAGGTAAGCACAGGGTCCTGGGCGCCCTTCTTTGGCGTCAACGGGCCGATACGCGACCAGATCCATATCAATTACAGCTCGGGCGCGCTCAGCCCCGGGGATATGGCCAACGCGGCCATCGGGCGCGCCGTGGGATTGATTGTCGAGAATATCGGCGGAGCGCGCAAGGGCATCGAGGACATGGGGGTAATCGGCAATCCGGCCAAATACACCCTTGTTATCGGCGAGAACGAAGAGGACAGCCCATGGGAACCGCTTCATGTGGAACGGGGATTTAGGAAGGAAGAGAACACCCTGACGGTGTTTTTTCCTAATACCTATATACAGGCCGTCCCACAAGGGACCGATGCGGAAGGTATCGCAAAGGCTATGTTGGCTATGAATCCCTGGGGCATGTCCTGCTTTATCGTGATCCCATCGCACGCCAAAATACTGGCGGATGCGGGATGGACCAGGAAAGAACTCAAGGAATTCCTGATGAAGAGATCAGAATCTCCCATGGACTCGTTCTGGGAAAGCTCACAACCTCGGGCTGAGTTCGATCCCGACAGTCTGCTGATTGTGGTCGCCGGCGGACCGGGCGCCTGGACGGGTCTGCTCCGAAGCGTTGGCGGAATCAAGAACGATTTCGTCACAAAGAAAATCAGACTCCCGCGCAACTGGGATGAGCTTGTGGAGAAGTATAAGGATGTCGTTCCCACTTATGCGAGGTATTAATACATTCCACTCATCCCCGGCTATATTCTCAGCGTCCCTTCGGCCTTGAGACATTCGGCGAGCTATTCGGCAAGCCGTTCGACAAGCTCACGGTCCTGAGCAAAGTCGAAGGACTCA
>CAYQNR010000130.1:0-4483 GCA_964418945.1 uncultured Desulfobacteraceae bacterium | reverse complement strand
TAAGTCTATTTTTCTTCCAAGTAGTTCTTCAAGGTAATACTTTAATCTCATGTAATTAAAGAAGTCCTTATGACCCTTTTCAAATTCAACAAGAATATCTATATCGCTTTTTTTGTCTGTTTGTTCCGAACAAAGGATCCAAAGACACCAATTTTTTTCACATGAAATCTTTTTTGTATATCCGCTTTTTGGTCAAATAGTCGATTTTTAATCTCTTCAATATACATATTTATTCCTTTAAGATTCATGTATTATGTTTTCATTATAGCACAATCTGCAGTGTATGTAAAAAGGGGGACAATCCTTGAATAATTAAATAATTTTTAATATCGTTGGGAACGTTGAGCCCCAGTGAAATACCCTAAAGGGTTTCTGCTGCGCAGAATTTCACGGGGTAAAAGCGTTGAGAGCGTACTTATTCGTTAAATAGTTAAATGGTTGAATCGTTAATTAGTTGAATTGTTAAATGGTTGTTCCTCAGAAAGGCAGAAGTCAGAGGTCAATACAGCGATAGTATTCAGCAAGCATTTGTTTGAGGCTTTCTTCCCACGATGGTGGAGATATATTATATTCCTGCTCTAATAAACGACAAGCCATAACGGAATTTGCGGGTCGTCTTGTTTAATCGTCAAATAGTTGATTAGTTGAATGGTCAAACCGTTGAACATCAGGACGATGGAAGTCAGACATCATTTTCGCGATAGTACTCCATAATCATTCGGGTAAGGCCTTCCTCACAAGGCCTGGTTGCTATTCCCAAATTTCTTTCAAGCAAAGTACAATCCAAGGCAGAATTTGAAGGTCGCTTTATTTTCGTTAAATAGTTAATTCGTTAAATCGTCGAATTGTAAATTTGTTGAATCGTTGATTTGGTAATGGGGCATAATTCAATATTCAAAGATTTAAAGATTCAAGGTTTATCAGCATGGAGCAAAGAGATAAAATTTCAATATTCAAACAAATCATTATTCCTCAAAAAGCCGCTGGAGCATAACCTCCAGACTATCCTGCCACTCAGGCGGAGAGATATTAAAATTTTGCTTTAATGATGAACAGTCCATAATTGAATTTTTTGGTCTTTGCGCAGGTGTAGGATACTCCTCGGTGGTTATGGGTTTGAGCATTTCTATTTTCAATGACTCATATTCCTTTGCTATCTCGAATATCTTTGAAGCGAATCCGTACCACGTTGTGTTGCCACGGCCGCAATAGTGATAGGTTCCCCAGGATATATTTTCACCTTTCTCAATAAGTGACGCGATTGTCAGTATGGCTTCGGCAAGATCAGCGGCAAAGGTCGGACAGCCGTACTGATCATCCACAACTCTTATCTCTTTCCTTTCCTTGCCTAGGCGCAGCATGGTCTTTACAAAATTATTTCCATGGACCCCGTAAAGCCAGGCAGTCCTGATAATGATATTCTTTTTAAGCCTTTTTCTTATCTCTTCCTCACCCCCGGCTTTACTTTTACCATATATCCCGAGCGGAGATACCGGATCGCTTTCCAGATAGGGGCCATTTTTAGAGCCATCAAAAACATAGTCAGTAGAAATATGGATGAGCGGAATCCCGATTTCAGCGCAGGCCGTCGCGAGATATGATGGTCCATCCCGGTTAACGGCAAAGGCTGCGTCCTGTTCCAATTCGGCCTTGTCAACCGCCGTATAGGCGGCCGCATTAACCACCAGATTGGCATGGGATCGGGTAACATTACTGTAAACAGCTGATTGATGGGTTATATCAAAATCAGGGAGGTCCAGAGGAATAAGACCAAGTCCTTGTTCTTTAGCCTGCCTGCAAAGTTCCCAGCCTAGTTGTCCGTTACATCCTATTATAAGAAGTTTCATGGGTGATTACTTAAATGGTCAAGTGGTTAAATCGTTGAATGGATTATGCAGCAATAAGCAATGAGTATAGAGCAATGAGCAGCCGCCTTCGCTAATAAGCTACGGCGAGCCAGGGAGCGCAAAGAGTATAGTGCTTGGAGCGGAGGGTAATTATTTCTTTTTACTTTCCCTGAGCTGTTCACCGAATAGTTCGTAGATATCTTTGCGATGGCCTACATAGTGAATCTGTAATACTTTCTCATCCTCCAATATCTTGTAAATGATACGATATCGTTTTGCCCGTAAAGAAAGATAGCCGGAAAGTTCTTTTTCAAGAAATTTACCTGAATAGGGATTTTCCCTAATATGTTCTATTTTTGACTTTATAACCGGTCTCAGGTGGGGGTGTAGTTTTTTAATCTGATTACGAGACGTCTCAGAGTAAAGCAGCCTGAACTTCATGGCCATTACTCCGCCCATACATCTTTATGCGTGTAGATTTTACCGTCCTTGAAATCCTTCCGGGATGCATCCAGGGCTTTAAGAATTCCGGGACTGGAAAGGATCTCAATTGTCTCTAATAGGCCGATGTAACGGTCCGGTGTTATCATAACACCAACTGCTACTCCATTTTTGGTCACTGTAATGGTGGAATCCTCATCTGCCATGTCTTTGATGATATCAAGGAATTTTCTCTTCACTGTCGTGACCGGTATTATCTTTTGAATATCATCCATATATGAAACTCCTTGGAAATTATAATAGCCATAATAATTTCGTCTTGTCGAAATGTCAAGGGCTGTAAAAGGGGAGGGGATCGGAATGACAGAATTGCTGGTTTTATGCGCTTAGGCAAAGATCTCCGGTACATGATGCAGCCTATTTTTTTCTCCAGGTCTTGATCCGTGTTTCCAGATATTCTTTGTATCTTTTTAAGTTCTCCTTGTATTTTTCTAAATCGATATCTTTGAAGTGTTTCACAAGGACATTATAACGCTCTTTATCTTCAGTCCTTACTTTTTCAACAAATTCCAGGAAAAAGGCGAGAAAAACGGAGAAGAATAACGCCACAAATGTGCTAAGGATCACTATAATCCTTCGCTTGGGCTTGGCCTTTTTATCCGGAGGAACAGCCTCGTCAAGCACCTGGATCGTATTGACGTCCTTTGCCTCTTCTATCTTGGCCAGTTCATGCTGGCTTGTAAGCAGTTCGAAGACATTTTCCTGTATCTTGAACTCCCGCGTCAACCTGGCGAGTCGCATACCCAGATCAGGGAGCTCGCTAAAAGGGATATAGAAATCATCATTGTCTTTGTCGTTACTTCCTGATTCAATCCTGGCAAGCTGCTTTTGCAACTCCGCGATCCTGGCCTTCAACATTAAAGCTTCATTTTGCTTTTCAGTACCAAAATCCTTTAACACCTCCAACTGCGTCTGGGCGGCAATTATCTGTGCCTTTATCTCAGCAGCCCCTTCAATAGCTACCCTTGCCTGCTCATCTATTGAAACAAGCTTGTATTCTTCCTGGAAGGCCTTGAGATCCATCTCGGCCTTTATAAGGTCCTCTTTGACTGTCTGCAGCCGTTTTTCCAGGAATATCCGTTTTCTCTGGCCTTCCGTGATATTTACGGTCCTGTTTATAATATCCAGCTCTTCAACATAGGTGTTTGCAATTTGAGCAGCCATCTGCGGATCACGGTCTTCAACAGATATGCTGATAATCTGATTTTTGTTATCCACATCAAAAGCCGACATCTCTGATAATGCTCTATAAGTGTCTGCCATGTATTTTGTTTCGTAAAGCTCCATCAGGTTATATTTTTTAATGAGATTATCAGCCACTGTACGACTTTCCAGGATACCTACATAGACATCTGATGTAGATTCCTTACCTATAATACCAGAAGCAAGGCTTCCCAGTGTCCCGCCAACCTGGGAAAGAAGTCCTGACATGGATGATCCGGATTTCTGGGGCGGAAGGATTCGTGCTGTGGCTATATAGCTCTTGGGCGATATCAGACTCACGATAACGGAAAGGACAATGACTGCTGAGAGGATTGTAAAGATCATCCTCTTGCGCTTGAGGATCACAAGGAGGAGGTCAAGCAGGTTGATCTCATCTTCGTTGTTCCAGTCAGGCGTAGTCATATCCTGTTGGTTGTTATTGGGAGTCTGTGGCATGGGTCATGGACTATTGGTAATTGGTTAAATAGTTAATTGGTTAAATAGTTAATTGGTTAAATGGTTAATTGGTTAAATGGTTAATTGGTTAAATGGTTAATTGGTTAATTCGTTAATTCGTTAATTCGTTGAATCGTTAAATGGGAAATATGCTCAAGGTTGAAAGCTCAAAGTCGAAAGCTAAAGGCTGAAAGCGCAAAAACAAGAAACCAGTTTCTCAAGTTTTCATAAAAACCTAGTTTTGTCAATAAGGTTTCAGTTGCTTGTAACCAAATGGTCCCGGCTGCTTTCAATTCCCTGGCAGATGATAATGAAGCAATAGGCAAAGCGGAAAGAGCATAGCACATGGCACAAAAAGCAATAAGAGCTTAGCATAACTCCTTCATCCGTCATTCCGGTCCCGGATCTAGTCCGGGATGACGGATCCGGAATCCAGAAAGTCCCTGAAAGCACTAGATTCCGGCCTCCGCCGGAAT
>CAYQNR010000129.1:0-4485 GCA_964418945.1 uncultured Desulfobacteraceae bacterium | reverse complement strand
GGACACATTTGTGCTCAAAGCACTTTTGGGTAATTTTGGGTCACGGATTCAGAGTTGCTGTGAGACATTTCTTGATAAAATTATAGACTTGGTTCTATAATAAGAGAAAAAAGGTCCAAAATATATTTGAATAGCTTGATAAAAGTTCAGCTGCGATTACAATGGACAGTAAATCATATATTGAAATAGTCAGAGAGATGGTGAAAAGGGACGCTTTCTATTTGTCCCATCACGCTCAAATTGAACGCGGTAAAGAAAGAATTACAGTCGATGATATAATATCTGCGATCTTGAATGGCAGAGAATTAGAACCTTATCCAGATGATCCAAGAGGAGAAAGTTGTCTAATTGCAGGACAGGGGTTGGATTTCAGGTGGATGCATATCCTGTGCGGCAATTTTGACAAGCTAAATCTTATTGTTATTACGGTATATATTCCGAGATTACCAAAATGGAGTGACCCGTGTACAAGGAGGATATAAAAAGATGGAAACCTGCTATTTCTGTAAAAAAGGGATTTTAGAAGATAAAAAAGTGACGGTGGATTTCAGATGGGGCAGTAAACTAATCGTTATCGAGGAAGTTCCCTCAAAAGTATGTAATGAATGCGGTGAGAAATATTATTCAGCTGAAGTTTCAAGAGAGATGGAGAAAATTGCCACAATTGGTAAGGGGGAGAGAGTTATTAAGGTCCCGTTGGCAAGATTGCATGAAACACCTTCCGCTGTAGTATAAAAAAGTTATCAAGTCCTTAAATCCACGGATTTTTGTCCTGCTATCTTTCCATGAAGATCTTACTTTTGCATCTATAAATTAACTTACCGATGTTAAGAGAACGAAATAAACTGATACTACATGCCCATAAGACGCTGGGCATTTGTCTCACGGCTGTGGCCTTTATTTCCGATTTTGGCCCAAGGCCATTTTCGATAAAAAGTCCCATTCCTGCTTAAAGCACCTTTAGGTAATTTACCCATTTCTAATCAAAGCACGTTTGGATAATTTTATATTAACAATTGTTTGACATACTTGAATAAAAAGTATATACAAACTGTATATACATGAAGTGGGGGTAATGTAGTTATGAAAACGGCAAGAGTATTTAAATCGGGTAATTCTCAGGCAGTCAGGCTTCCCAAGGATTTCAAGCTCGATGTCTCGGAAGTTCACGTCTTTCAAAAGGATGGGGATCTGGTGTTACGGCCATTGCGAAAGGCCTGGCAGGATTATTTCGAGCGCGGGCGGAGATTCAGTGAGGACTTCCCTGAATGCATTGAGGATATGGCACTGGATGAAAGGATCCCATGGTGACCCGTTACATGCTGGATACTGATGTTTGTATTGCCTTAATCAAGAATCGGCCTGAAGCTATGCGTAAACGTTTGTCTCGACTTTCACCGGGCGAAGTAGGGATATCCAGTATTGTTACGGCAGAGCTTTGGTTCGGCGTAGCGCTTTCACAGAAGAAAAAGCAAAATCAAGCCGCCTTAAAGGATTTTCTGGATTATGCGACGATCTTGAATTGGCCTTACGAGGCATGCCCTATCTACGGACAAATCCGTACAAGCCTTCAGAAAAAGGGGGCTCCCATCGGCGCCATGGACATGCTCATTGCTTCTCATGCCCTTTTGCTCGATGCAGTTCTTGTGACGAACAATATAAAAGAATTCAGCAGGGTTCCTGATTTGAAGATTGAAAACTGGCTTTCCGGGTAGATCCGTCATATGAGACCTTTGCAGAACCCGGTGAAAATTGTCTCAATCAATTTTTTATAAAATTTGTCTAAGAAGCGTGGAAAAATATCAGTTCTTGAAAACTGCTGAAAATCGGAAGTCCTCAAAGACTTTTAGAAGAATGGAGTCTGCTAATGGACAACCAATAATCGATAACTGACAACCGACAACTGACAGCTGATAAGCGATTTGCCTTGACAAGCCTGTAAATATCAAGCACGTTTAGTTAACATAAACATTAACTTAATGTATCTGATGTTATGAAGTTAAACCAGCTGCGACGTATAAAACAATTCTATTTCGGCTATGAAGAACTGGCCAGGGTCCTGGGGATCAATCCTGCTTCAGCACGTGTGGCCGCGAGCCGCTACGTTCAACAGGGCCTGCTGGTGCGGATCAAACGAAACTTATATGTGCTGCACGAGAAATGGCAGGCTGCCGGCAGGGAAGACAGATTGGTAATTGCCAACCTCGGTCAGGTTCCTTCCTACATCTCCCTGACCACCGCCCTGGATTACTACGATATTACCACCCAGATGCAACGGGAGTATTATGAATCCGTGGCTGTCTTGCGGACAAAAGAAATCCGGGTAAACAACACGGTTTTCAAGTATACCCGCATATCGGACAGTCTGTATTGGGGATTCCAAAAAGAAAAGGGATTTTTTATTGCCACGCCTGAAAAAGCCCTGCTGGACGCTTTTTACCTGATGTCCTACGGCCGTTATTCCCTGGATCTCTCCGCTCTGGATGCCCCACGGCTGGATCAAGAAAAAATCAAGAGGTTGAGCCGCAAATTCCCGGCAAAAACAAGGAAATTATTGCTTGCCAATGGATACCTTTAAGCAACATGAAGTGTTTGAGATAGAAGTTCTGGACCGGATGCACCGCTCAGGCGTCTTGGAGCCTCTTGTATTCGGGGGCGGAACAATGCTGCGGCTATGCCACGAATTGCCCCGCTACTCGGTGGATATGGACTTCTGGTTTATCAAGACATTGGATGAACAGGCATATGCCCGGGAGATTCAAGAATTACTCAAAACAGGTTATGAAATCACGGATGCGCAACTTAAGCATTATACCCTTGTGCTTGAGCTTCGCTCTCCCCTGTATCCCAGGCGGCTAAAAATCGAAATCCGCAGGAATATCCGGGATTGTGACTATCAACAAAAGATCGCTTTCTCCCACTTCAGCACCCGGCAGGTTGTGTTGAAGACTCATACCCTGGAACAGACAATGAAGAACAAGGTGGCCGCCTTTCTGGATCGCACGGAAGTAAGAGATGGCTTTGACATTGAATTTCTGCTGCGCAAGGGCATTGACCTGCCCCCGCTGGATGCAGCTTCGGTCAAAAAGATGCAAACAAGACTGCGCCGGTTTAAGGACAGGGATTTTAAGGTCGTACTAGGCTCCATACTGGAAGGCGATTTGCGCACTTATTATATTTCACATGGTTTCGAATTGCTGGACGAAAAATTGAAGGGAATAGGGTATTTGTTAAATGGTTAATAGTGGATTGGGATTTAGGATTAGGGGGTAATATGGGTTATGGATTAAGGGTTAGGGATTAGGTAGCGCAGAGCGCAAAGAGCATAGCGCATAGAGTAGAGAGGAAAGAGGAAAGAGGATTAGAAGATAAGAAGATAAGAAGATAAGAAGATTAGAAGATAAGAAGATTAGAAGATAAGAAGATGAGAAGATAAGAGGGTGAAAAGGTGAGAAGGTGAGAAGGCTGGATTCTTCTATCAAGCATGCCCTGGAAACGCTTTTATCCAGGGTCGAAGAATGACGGTTTTTTTTCCGCAAAATGACAAAATGGGCGTGTAGAAGATAGGAGAGTAGGGGGACGTCTGCAGTGTGGAGGGCGACTTTGATCACATAAAGCTTTCTTCCTCGATTCCGAAGGCTTTTGCCAGCTTTTTTCTCGTAGTCTCACGGTATACAGCCCCTTCACGTTCCCATTTAGCAACAGTAGACTGTTTTACTCCTATTTTTTCGGCAAACTCCTGCTGTGTCCATCCTTTTTCAAGTCGCTCTCTTTTCACGGGATTCATAAATATATAGGCTTCGGCTTCTTCTTGAATATATAGTGGTTCTTTCCTTGCTTCTCGAATGTCGCGTAAGTCAGCCTGGTCTTCCAGGCGTTCCAGCAGGGTATTGAATAAGTCTATCGGCAAAACCACGAATTTTACTTCACCGTTTTCTTTTATAGTCTGGTATTCCATAATCACCTCTTATAGATGTCACCGCGCGGGCGGACATTAACGACTTCTATTATCGAATAATAATCATCTCGCTTATAGATAACCCTGTATTGCCCCACCTTAAGGCGGAATCCTTCGCCTCCTTTTAAGGTATCAATATCAAGTGAGGGAGAATCAGGGTCCAGGCAGAGTTCATGCAATTTTTTTACAATGGCTGTCTTTGCCTTAAAAGGCAATCGCGCAAGATAATTCCTTGCCCTTCTCCTGTATTTCAGCTTATACATTGGCTAATTATAGCCTTAAAAGCTATATTGTCAAGTTTGAAATGAAAGGAAAGAGGAGAGAGAATAGAGGAAACAGGAAATAGGAAAGAGGGAAGGGCGTGGCGTAAGGCGCAGGATATTGGGATTAAGGATTAGGGGGTAAGGATTAAGAAATATAATCCGTAAACCCAAATTAATCCCTAACCCATAACCCTTAATCCATACCCCTATGCTCATAGCTCATAGAGTAGAGAGGAAAGAGGAAAGAGGAAAGAGGAAAGAGGA
>CAYQNR010000128.1:0-4671 GCA_964418945.1 uncultured Desulfobacteraceae bacterium | reverse complement strand
ATTTTACGTGAGTACAAGTCCAGAACAACAGCCAGATATAACCAGCCCTGAATGGAAAGGGGGTCAAATCTTTAAACTTGACAAATGATGGATTTTAATAATAATCATTGTCATATTCAGACCTCTCAGGATTATGTACCCCGGCGCTTTTTATCATGTCACCTGCCGAGGAAATGAAAGAAAGCAAATCTTTTTAGACGACAAAGATAGAAGTCTATTTCTTGATAAGCTTCTCCTTTCCTGTAACATATTCAACGCTCCTGTCCTTTCATATGTTTTAATGAACAATCATTTTCACATGCTTTTGACTACACCTGAAGGGAACCTTTCCGATTTTATGAGGCACTTCAATATATCCTCCACATCATCATTTAACAGAAGGCACAAACGGACAGGTCATCTATACCAGGGCAGGTACAAGTCATTTCTTGTTGACGCTGATGATTATCTTTTGGAGTTGTCCCGATATATTCACTTGAATCCTGTTCGAATCAAAACAGCAAGGGCAAAAAGCCCAGGAGAGAGATGGAATCTGCTTTCACAATATAAATGGAGCAGTCTTGAGGGATACTTGAATAAAGGTAAAAGGAAATCTTTTATAAATTATGAGATGGTTTTGAATTATGTTGGCGGTGATAATAGAAATGGCAGATCCGAGTACACCAGGTTTATAAGGCGGGGCTTGGATAAAGAAGTGAAAAGCCCTTTGGAACAGGGAAAAGGTACTGGAATTATTGGTTCTGAAGGTTTTATTGAGATTATTAAGGACAAATTCTTAAAAGAGAAAATAAATGCCAGGGAACAACCGCAGCTAAGGGAAATAAAAAAGGTTTTTAAACCGGAAGGTCTTATAGACTACTTCCTTCAGATAACTGATCTAAAAAGAGAAGCAGTTTGTGTTCGCGGAAGAAACTCTTTAGAAAGGACCATGTTGATGGAGTTCTTATACAGGTATTGCAAGATTACTCAACCTGAAATAGGAGAGTTTTTTGGTGGAATAGAATATAGTGCTGTGAGTCAAGCAAGAATCAGGCTTCAAAAAAAGATAAAAAATGATAGGAAGACAAAAATGAGATTTGATGAATTAGCAAGGTTAAAGATTTGACCCTCATTTACAGCAAGCGAAAGCATTGCTTTGCGCATGTCAAATATCCTCCGGTTAGAGGATATTGTTAAAATGCAGAACCTTCGCGCCTGGGCCCTATTGCCTGTCGTACAAAGATAGACGTTCAAAAGGATTACCTTGGCCATCTGTGCTTCTGTAAGTCTGCCGCATCCTCTTGCCGTCTTTACTAAAAGTCTTATGAATTATTCCTATTTGCTTGCCATTTTGCAGGACCGTTACATACCAGTTGCCCGGTTCAATCAGTGTTTCAACATAATATGTTTTCTCATCGCCGCCCTGAAGAATATCGACGGTTCCTCCCTGTTGGGGCCAAGTGGCTTTAAATGAAATGGGCGAACCATTCGCCTCAATACCTGTCGCTGTAAACTCCATCTGATCGACGTCTAGCTCTCGATAAACTTCCGTTCGTTCCTTTGGCATCACTTCTGTCGCTGGAAACTTCGATTCCGCTAAATTGAGCTTCCATGTGCCGATAATCGGATCCGCCGCCCATACCGGACTGGTCAAGCCTATGACAGCCAGGAATAACATGACTTTGCGCATGTGAAATACCCTCCTTTTAGGATGTTGCTTAAATGCTGCGCTATCGCGCGCCCGGCGCTATTGCTTATCAAACACGGTTGTTGATAAAAATTCCCTTTTTGAGGAATGGAGTATATGCAATTCCGCATTGTATGTCAATATGAAACCACCACATTATATTGTAGGCACATTTTATGGGGTCAAGATAAAAAGCAGATGAGTTAGAGATGATGGGCTTCTACAAGGCAATGTGATAGTTGTATCCCAAAAAATGTGTTGCTTTAGGCAGGGTCAATGGCCCTGCCTTTTTCTTGCCGCATCAATATATAATATATGACATTATGTTAACTTGGCGTTTGTTTATGCTATAGATGACAGATCTCCAGGTAGTGAAGAATTTTTGTATATCTCCAACATAAATGATCCTTGAACTCAGCAAATAAAAAAATTTTGATTAGATAATGTAGTCGTAATAAAATCAGATGTCCAAAAAGTGAAGATTACGATAAGTAGTATAGCATTCAGGTAATGATTTATTTGGGTAGTATGCACTTTTGGAAAAGTGCAGATTAGATATACAAGTCAAAACGTAGCTGTTTTGATAATTGGGGCTTTGTTGGGATTGAATATGAAACAACGTAGCAGTCGTCAGTGTTGATACACTGACGACTGCTACTGACAACCGACTACTGCTCTTATCTCCAATCGTCGATCTTGACCGAGAGGGTGGGCATCATGCCACCTATCATCCAGTAGTTATTGTTGGATGCTCCGGTGACAACTACATTGAAATTACCACCCATGCTAAAGCCGCCTGGTCCTCTCTTAGGAGCCGCTTCTGTTTTGGTTACAAATTCAGTAAACTTCTCAACCGTATCGTACCCGGCATCTTTGACGAAATCGGCAATGGGCGGACTCAGGACTACAAAAGTTCCGAACATTCCCTGCTGGTTGTAGATGTCCTTAATAATTTGAGGATAGTTCATATCAGGTCCCCAGGCGTTGACCTTCCAGTTTGCCGCGGAAAGAATACCCCAGCCCATACACAGCGTGATGATATTCTCACCCTTTTTATAATTAGCTGGCGGTCCACCGAATCCTCCTACCTTTCCTCTTCTAACAGAAAGAGGTTCCCATGGAGATTTCTCTTCATTCTCGGCAATGATAATATTGATGGCATTCATGGGATTGCCCACCGTGCCCATGTAGGTAGTTCCCACTTTTCCGCAGTTCCCGCCATTAATGGACAAGAGGCTCCACGCTCGTCCAATGGTTGTATTCGCATGAGCATAGGGCCCCACGGCGCCAACATCATAGTTAAGCCCGATTTCATCGCGGATGCTTCCGTTGATTACGGCCCCGGCCATGAATCCGTTGTCGGAAACATTCACAGCCGTCATACCGGTCGAACCTATTGCAAGAATAACCGGGAAATATTCCGGTTTGGCTCCCGCCATGACTGCGTTGATGGCTGCAACTTTAACCGTATAAGTCCAGGTTTCACCGGCCTCGGATCCGGGATTCATTCTGCCGAGCTGCTCGTCAGGATCATGGCTGGTGGCTTGCAGCATCTCATTGACCAGTTCTTCCGTCGGAAGGATGACCGGTAGAAAATCGGTAAATCTCTTTTCCAGAAACAACTTCTGAAGCTCGGCCGCTGTTCCGGTGTAGGTGGCCGGTCCCATATCCCGCTTTAATTCCCCGGTTTTCTTTTCTTCGGCAGTCAGGGGTTTGGTTAGTTTTTCCACCAGTTCCTTCATCACCGGTCTTCCGGTAATCGGATTGTTGCCTTCAACAATCTGCTTCTTGAGTTGCTCATGCGTTTTGGCCCAAACCGGACCGTGGAAATACTGAATTCTGATACCGGGCATACCACTGTTATAGGCTACCTCGGCTTCCTGTGTAGCGAAATCGTGCAGGACGAGAGACACAGCAGGTTTTTTTAATGTGGATTCGATATCAATAGAGAGGCGAACTGCCCCTGGAGCGCAGACGCTTCAATGCCCCAGCCCGATGATCGCGGCGTCGCCTTTTTCACCAATCTCCGCCCACAAAGCTTTATCAACGCCTGTCATTCCGCCCGAGCTTCTCTTAATCACGACGTTGGTTTTGGGATAGTTGGCCTTGAACCAATCCGACATTACATCCATAAGACGATCGGTACCAATATAGCCGGTATTCACAAAGTAGATGGTCTTACCTTCCAGCGTATCCAGACGCGGGGCCATTTGCTTCGCCTGGATTGGCGGGGGCGTGCCCATCGGATTGAGCACCGTAATTTTTTCCTCCGATACAGCTGGTTCCGCATTGACCTGACTGCCCATAATCCAAAGACCGCAAGTCAAGCCTATGCACAAAAATGCAATGACTGCTCCACGTAATTTCATGTCTGACTCCTCCGTTTTTAAAATTAAAGATAGTTCATGGCAAAAAATAATAATCAGCCTAAGCTCATACCAGGTAATGTATCCTAGATTGAGTCGATTAGTCAAGCTTGGCGAACCGGGGGAATACCGTGTCCTGTGCTATAGCTACTCTGAATGAAAAGTCGCTGTAAAAAAATGTGATATCTATTGATCATAGATTTTCAGATAGTCCTATAACTTTGAATATTTCCAACATATATGACCTTGAACTCAGCAAATAAAAAAGTTTTGATTAGATAATGTAGTCGTAATAAAATCAGATGTCCAAAAAGTGCAGATTACGATAAGTAGTAGAAAGTTGCTATATCTTGCCATGAGATGACTGTTTCCCCTGCTGTTCACCTCTGGGATATCAGCTCGATATCCCATCATTTCAGAGCAATAGAATGCTTACCAATATAGCAAATATTCAAGACTAAAGAGATATAGGTGGAACAGAGAAAAGCCAATAAGGGTCAAGAGCGGATTTGCCCCCTTTATAATATCATTATGGTTATTCCCTTTTCCCATCCCTCTATCCATTCTTTCATCAATATATTATTATGGTCATTACCTTCGCTCTACAATGGAATGTGTCATTGCTACTAAACATCAAAT
>CAYQNR010000127.1:0-4732 GCA_964418945.1 uncultured Desulfobacteraceae bacterium | reverse complement strand
ACAGTGTATTGCTTCCTTGTGTAACCAAATAATCCTGAAGCATAAGCATCAGAGTGGTTTTACCTGCCTGTCTGGGGCCAACAAGAAGGCTTATCTCTTTCTGGGCAAAATGCTGTTTCAGGTCCTCAAAAAGGTTTCTTTTTATCATGTTTCTATTTTAGCCCGATAATTTTAAAAGTCAATAATAATAATTATCGTAAAGGGGGACTTTGGTTCCAAAACGACTTACATATATTACTCTGTCTCTCTCATTTAATCGGAAAGGGCTCACCAACTAACAGCAGAAGTGTTTATTTAAAGCCGGCCAGACGTTCAAGAAAATCTTCCCGATCCTTTCTGTTGTTAAATATTGTTGTTCCATCCATGTTACTGCTGGAGCATAGCGAAAATCCCGATCGGGGTCCATAACATGATCTAAAGCACCGGGTGCCTGCCCGCCATCGCGAGGCTCAGGCGAGGCGGGCGGGCATCAAGTCTTGCCTGTCTTGGCATGCAAAAAGCTATCCCCTTTACTGCAAGAATGTGGACTTGATATTTATTCTCTTGTTGATAAAATGCATTATAACTATTATTGGAAAACCCCATATTGCACGTTCTCCAATAACGCCCCTTTTGATCAAGGAGCCTCAATGACCAACGATTATCGAGTGGCCAGGGAAAGGATGGTCAGCCATCAACTTGTCTCTCGCAGAATAACGGATAAAGGCGTCCTAAGTGCCATGAGAAAGATACCGAGGCACCTGTTTACGGAAGAAGCCTTGATCGGGGAGGCCTACAATGATCATCCCCTGCCGATCGGTCATAAACAGACCATATCACAACCCTATATTGTGGCTTTAATGACAGCGGCCCTTGAACTTACAGGCAATGAGAAGACCCTTGAAATAGGAACCGGAAGCGGATACCAGACTGCGATCCTGGCTGAACTGTCCGAAAAGGTTTACACAATAGAAAGGATTAGGCCCCTTATGGAAAAGGCGAGGACCCTGTTAAACGAGCTGGGATACACAAATATCCTTTTCAAGTCCTATGACGGAACTCTGGGCTGGGAGGAATATGCCCCTTTCGATGCGGTCATTATCACGGCCGGCACTCCAAAAATCCCCGACCCTTTACTCGATCAACTCGTCGAGGAGGGAAGAATGATAATTCCGATCGGAGACAGGTTCAGCCAGGAGTTGATTAAGGTGACAAAGGCGAAGGACGGTTATGAGAAAGAAAATCTGGGGGGATGTCGTTTTGTGGATCTGATAGGCGTTCACGGCTGGAAAGAATGATTAGCCCTAAGGATATCCACACTAGAGAGATACAGGACCTGTCCTTGCCCCTGACCCGTCTTAAAGGGATCGGGCCCGGGAGGGCCGCGCTGCTGGCTCGAAAGGGCCTCCATACCATACTCGACCTCTTCTATTTTATACCTATCCGATATGAAGACCGAACCCGTCTATCACCTATAAAAGACCTTCAGGAGGGGGTCCCCGCCCTTGTCAGAGGCAAGATCTTATATGGACGAGAAGAGGGATTCTTCAAGAGCAGGAAGCGATTGTTCAGGATAAAGATAGAAGATGAGGATGACGAACTGGAACTCCTCTGGTTTCATTACAGAAAAGCCTATCTTACAGGTTTTGTCAAACCAGGCGCCGAGTTGATGGCATATGGGGCACTAAAAAAGAACAGGGGACTGAAACAGATCTTTCACCCGGATATAACCATGCTGATTGACCGCCGGCCGGAAGATATGCTCGGGGTTTTCCCCGTATATTCTTCTATTGAGGGGATCTCCGGCAACCTATTAAGGCGTCTTATAAGGACCTCATTAAACAAATACCTGGATAGCATTATTGATCCCGTCCCTGCCGATATCATAAACCGTCTGGATCTTCCCGGACTGGCTTCGGCAATAGAAGACGTGCACTTTCCCCCAAAAGAATCCTCCATGGACCAGTTAAGACAATTCTCTACCCATTCACATAAACGGCTCATCTTTGACCGGTTCTTCTATGCCATGCTGATCATGACATTTAGAAAGATGTCTAGGGAAAGGGTTTCAAAATCCATCTACCTGATACCTAAGGACCTGGTGAATGAGATGAGAAAATACTTCAAATTCAGACTTACATCGGACCAGGTAAAAGCGGTTAACGAGATAAAAATCGATTTGACAAGCGGCAGGCCTATGAACAGATTGCTGATGGGAGATGTGGGAACGGGAAAGACCGTGGTAGCGGCAATAGCTTCCTATATCGTGGTTCAGAATAACCGGCAGGCAGCATTGATGACCCCGACCCAGGTCCTGGCTGATCAGCATATGCGTAATTTTTCCGCTCTTCCGGAAGAGTTGGGATTCCGGTGCGTTATCCTGACCGGTGATCTGAAAAAGGCTGAACGAGAGGATGTGTATGAAGGGATAAAGACCGGCCGGTATAATCTCATAATCGGTACTCATTCGCTTATCCAAAAAGGGCTTACCTTTTCAGATCTGGGCCTTGCCATTATTGACGAACAGCACAGGTTTGGCGTAAGGCAAAGGGCCTTGATGGACGGGAAGGGGAATAACCCTCATATCCTTGTTATGTCCGCTACCCCTATCCCCAGGACACTCGCCATCACACTCTATGCCGACATGGATGTTTCAATAATCAGGGAGTACCCGGAAGGACATATCCCTGTCGCCACCCGCCTTGTGGAAGAGCGGCAAAAGAGACAGGTCTTTGAGACATTAAGACAGAGGATGTCCGCGGGGCGGCAGGCCTTTGTCATATGTCCTGTTATTGAAGAATCTCAAGAACAGGACCTGAAGAGCGCTCGGGAGATGGAGGAAAGATTGAGAAAGGTACTCAGTCCACCCTTTCGAATAGGCGTCATCCATGGCCGACTCCCCACTGATGAAAAAGACAAGGTCATGAGTGCGTTTCATAAAGGGGAGATAGACCTCCTAGTGGGGACTACGGTTATAGAGGTGGGTATAGACGTGTCCAACGCCACGGTAATGGTAATAGAACACCCTGAGCGATTCGGCCTGGCACAACTGCACCAGTTAAGGGGTAGGATTGGGAGAGGAAGTGAGGGCGGCGTATGTTTCCTTATGCTGTCCGGGGACCTTTCTGAGAAAGCAACTGCCAGGGTAAAGATCCTTGCTGAAACCCATGACGGATTTGAGATTTCCCGAAAAGACCTTGAACTCCGCGGTCACGGGGAATTGACGGGCACAAGACAGTCAGGGGCGGGAGAGATCGATATTTCGGAAATGATCACCTATCAGGATCTTCTTGTCAGTGCGAAAAAGGAAGCCAAGGATCTTATAAAATCAGACCCCGAGCTTTCACGGACTGATCACCATCTTCTGAAAACCATAATAACATCAATCCTAAAAAAACCGCTGGACGTCTGATCGTACTTGCCATCCCGCGAGAACCTTGTGCTGATCCCCTATCTAAAACACTCTCTCCTTAAAAGGGACATTTGCCGGACATAGATTTAGGATATTTATCACACATCATCCTTGCCGGACACTTAATGGTATAAAATCCTGAAGCTGTTCACGCCCTACCATCCCTTCCCTCAGGATTTCAGGCGGCTCAACCGTTACATCCAGGATCGTGGAACCCTTTCCTCCCCCTGTCTTTCCTCCGTCCAGGATCAGGTCCACGCCGGAACCTAAAGATTTATACACCTCCTGCGCGGTGATACATCCATCCTGACCGGATATATTGGCGCTTGTACCGGTAATGGGTGAGCCGAGTGTCCTGGTAAGGCCCGCGGCGACCGGATGGCTTGAAACCCGTATGCCTATCTTGCCAGTTCCGGCTGTAAGGAGGGGAGAAACCTCAGGGCCTGCCTTGAACACCAAGGTCAGCCCGCCCGGCCAGAACTGTTTTATGAGTTCTGACGCTGTTTCAGGTATACAGGCCACATAACCTTCGATGTATCCCGGGCATGGTATCAATACTAAAACAGGACGATCACTCCCCCTTCTTTTTGTGATAAAAAGGCGATTTATAGCCCCCTCATCCGAAGCATTAACCCCAAGACCGTAAAAGGACTCCGTCGGGAAAGCGACCACTCCTCCTGATAGGATTATCTTCCTCGCGGTCTCCAGTCCTCTTTTTAGCTCGTCCTGTGTGTCGGTTATGATAAGGTTCGTCTTTTCTGTCAACCGTTGGGATCCTCTGGATCTTCATTTGCCTGTTACATAATGCTTTCACGGTATGCTTTTAGATTTGCAGCTATCTCAGGGTGTTTCAAGGCCAAAATCTGAGCAGCCAGTATCGCGGCATTTTTCGCGCCCCCCTTCCCGATGGCAACAGTAGCTACCGGCGTCCCCGGCGGCATCTGGACGGTGGAAAGGAGTGCGTCCATGCCTTGGAGAGGCGAAGAGTCTATGGGGACCCCGATTACAGGCAACAGTGTTTGTGCCGCTATGGCCCCGGCAAGGTGAGCCGCCCATCCCGCGCCTGCTATAATAACCTCTATACCCAATCCAGCCGCCTTTTTGGCGAATTCGCTGATCTGGTCCGGAGTCCTGTGGGCGGAGGAGACCTTCACCTCATAAGGTATGCCGAGTTCTTTCAGCTGATTCAGGCATCCTTCCATGATATCACGATCCGACGCACTGCCCATGACAACACTGACGAGGGGTTTATTATCCGACATCTCATGCTCCTTTTATCTTAATAACAATTAATTACCCCACACGGCAAGCCACCAGGTATCAAGAATTCAGAAGACAGGA
>CAYQNR010000126.1:0-4765 GCA_964418945.1 uncultured Desulfobacteraceae bacterium | reverse complement strand
GCCTGTCGAAAAACCCATTTAGTGGATAATTGTATCCCTTGCAATAAAAGGGGACGGTGGTTCCGTGACAATTTTCGTATATTCTTTCACCTCCGGCCTCCTCAGAAATAGCTAATGGATCACAGCATATATTTTGCCATAAACACCCTGGATTGTTCTATTTGTTTACGCCTTTTGTCGTTTTGTTGTCCAGGCATGATGACAGGAGACCTTTAATTGACTCTACCGGCAAGTTGCTTCGGAACCACCGTCCCCTTTTATGCCCTATTTACCTTCGAATCGGGGTTTCTTGCCGATGTTGGTCAAACCGATCAGGGCATCCTTGGTGGAAAATATCTCCTTAAGATACGCCAGCTCTTCCTTTATACCCTCTTTTAAGGGTTTTTCATACCCGGCATCAATAATCCGGTTGGCCAGTTTAAGGGCAAGGGGCGCATTTTTAGCGATTATCCCGGCAGTTTTGGCCGCCAGAGGGTCATCGCTATCCAGATATCTTTGGCCCAGCCACGAGTCTATGTTTTCATCGGAGAAAAGCTTTTTGAGTTTTTTCCAGTCCGGAGGGAGTTCATCCGTGCCCTTACCCTTGTTGGGCACCAGTTTTCCTTCTCTAGCAAGGGATACAATCTCTAGGTCGATCCTCTCCGGCGTGAAAATATAATCCACAAGACCGATATCAAGGGCTTCTTTCGCGGAGATGAGCCTCGCTGTGAAAATAAGATACTTTGCCAATTCCTTGCCTATAAAACGGCTTGTTCTTTGAGTCCCGCCCATCCCGGGATATACCCCGATGCCTGTCTCCGGGAATCCAATAACAGCACCGGGCGTAGCCGCGATGACATCGGTGGAAAGGGCCAGTTCAAACCCGCCCCCTAAAGCAGGCCCGTCCATCTTGGCAACAACCATTTTCTTGCTGTCATCAATGCGATTCAGCACATCCTGACCAAATTCCGCGAAGGCGTAGCAATCACCCAGCCTGTCCTCTTTGATACAATCAACAAAGAACCTTATATCAGCACCTGCTACAAAGGCCTTTCCCGCAGTCTCCATAATTATAACATTGGTATCCGGATCTTCTTCCGCCTGGCTAAAGGCCTTATCCAGCTGTTTAACCACGTTATTATTCAAGGCATTCATGGCATCCGGTCTGGAGATGACGACCCGGCCTATATCCCCCTCTTTGATATATTTCACATAACGGATATCCCAGGGTTCTCCCTTGTCTTTCCGACGTGCCAGGTTTTCGGGCATTTGAAGGGAAGGCCATGCCTTCAATACTTCCTCGACCATGTTATAGACATTGTCAACACCCATATTGTTCATTATTTCAAAGGGGCCTTTTGGCCAGCGCAGCCCTACCTTTGCCCCCAGATCCGTGTCAGTGAAATCTGAAATCCCCTCCTGGACCTGACTGGAAACCATATAGAATACCACTCCTAAAAGTCTGTCCGCCACAACCTGAAGCTTATCCTCATCGATCTCTCCTTCAAGGGGCCATGGCTTGCCGCTTTGAGCCTGCTCTTTTAACCTGTCGGAGGGTGCATAAAAGCTGCCAAGTTTATCGGCAAGGCCGGAGGCGGCGTGAAAGGCCGTGCGGACAATGGTTATATTCATCAGTTCAAAGGGCCCCATACCCAATCCCAGAGACTCTTTCCCGGCTTTTTCGATGGTTGCGATATTGGCGATGCCCTCTTCAATCATGCGCGTGGCCTCATTCAGCCAGGGCACAAAATAGCGATTTACCGCAAACCCGGCCGAGTCCTTTACCAATATACCGGTCTTTCCGGTGAGCCGTGTAAAGAGCTTGCCGCCCTCTATGGTTTCCTTTGATGTACTTGAACCCGGTACGATCTCCACAAGCCTGTTTTTGGCCGGATGATAGAAAAAGTGAAGGCCAAGAAAACGATCAGGCCGATCCAGGGCATCGGCCATACCGTCAATGGAAAATGAGGATGTGTTTGATGCAATGATTGTCTCGGGATTACAGATCCTATCAAGTTCCCGGAAGACCTCCTTTTTTACGGCCATCTCCTCCCATACGGCTTCGATAATCAGGTCGCAATCCTTGACCTCCGATATATCCGTTGTTACATGGATACGTGCCAGTATCTCATCCACCTTTTCGGGTTTGAAAATCTTTCTTTCAACTGCCTCTTGTAGGGTCTGTTTAATGGCATCCAGCCCCTTTTCCAAGATTTCGTGCGTAAGATCCACCGCAACCACGGAAAAACCCTCCTGGGCCGTCTTTTGAGCGAGCCCGCTTCCCATATTACCAAAGCCTACAATTCCGATCTTTTTCATCTATCAAGACTCCTTTCCTTATGCGTATTTTATAATATAAACCAAGGGTGTCAAAACCCATAGGGTAGTGTATAATCTTTCTGTGTAAATTCTAAAAAGGTTTAAAAAAGGGTGCCTTTCCTTTAGAAAAGGTTAACCCAATCAACCCACTAAGAAAGGAGGAGCACCCATGAAAGTAGAAATCAGCGTACCAGAGGTTGTAAACATTTTCAAGGAGATCCAGCAGCAACCGGAGAAACTTTTTGAGATGATCCGTGTAGACGTCAGACAGAGCGTTGGTGAATATATTTCCGAAATATCGGCATAACTCTTGAAATATTTCACCAACTCGCTTTCTTATTTTGCCATATAGCTTTTTCTTTCGATATTTTGGGATAAATACAATATGATACTTGCATTCCCATTTTACATGAGCCATACTTTGCCAATCTTTCATATCGTCCTCCTGTTGGTTGGCCTTTTCAGGCCCTTGCTCATGAGGATGTTTTTATTCGTTTCCTACGGATCGGCAAAGCCTTTTCTAGTCTCACGGCCAAAGGCCGTGGTTTGGTTTAGAAATTATTTAATTATTTACGGTCGTACCCCATTCTACTTTCTGTTAAAATCATGCCTCCATTAACTGCATTTTACCCGCCTTCGCAGAAAGCCGCCAACTTCAGTTGGCGGATGAATGCGGAAAGGGTATCCGCCAAAGCTGTGTTAGCAATGGGGCGAATAGCCTCGTTTATTGCTAACATGATTAGCGTAGGCAGATGTGCTTCGGCGGGTTTCGCCGAAACTGGAGCATTGGTGCCGCCGACTGAAGTCGGCGGGGCTCCACTGTGACACCATCAAAACCGCGGTTGATCAATCCGGCAGGCGAGACAGCGCCACAATATCCTGCGGCTAAAGTTAGATTGACATACAATGAGAAATTCTCTATACTCCGTTCATCAAAAAGCGCGTTCCTATCAACTTATCTGTGGATAGTCGCTGGGGTGCTGGCCGGGCAGATGCCGGTTTTCTCTCTAATAGCCCTGCTCACTCTTCCCCCCGCTATAAAGGCCGTTCGGGGTGCCCTAAAGCACCAAGAACTGCTGCCAGCTATGACCAATAATGTCCTAGTTGTCCTGCTGACCCAGTTTCTACTGGGCGTTGGCTATATTCTTGCAGGGGTTTTTTCAGGTTAGAATCACGGCGGTAACTGTGCTACATTAAGGGGGTAGAGTTACCTGCCTTATTTATTGGGTTGAAGGTAGCGCAGTGCCTGTAGCCACTGTTGATGGGGTGGTAATATAGGAGTGGATGAAAAGGGAATGATAAACAAGAAAAGAATGCAACGAGCTGAGGATTCGCTTACAGCTTATACAAATCAAATCGAGATTTTTTTAAGCAGATACGTTGGTGCGAAAGCCGATGCCTTTAAGGAAGTGGATTCGCTGGGGGAAGAAGCAGGCAGGTTGATAGAGGACTTTATTTTGGACGGTGGTAAAAGAATACGGGCGGCTTTTACCTATTATGGCTATCGTGCTGCTGGAGGCGAGGATGGAGAGAATATCTTGTTTGCCTCGGCGGCTATCGAGATTCTCCATAATTTTTTCTTAATTCACGATGATATTGTTGATAAGTCCGATTTGCGAAGAGGCTTACCTACTATCCATGCCAGGTATAAACAGATATACGAAAACAAAGGCTTAATTTCCAATTTCAATAATGATGGGAAGATAAACCTTCCCTCCGCTATGGCAATCATAAACGGTAATATTTGTTGCGCATTAGCCTATGAAGCCTTAGTTGAGAGTGGATTTCAAGCGGATAAAATCTTACAGGTTCTGGAAATGATGTATGAGATAATAAAGTTTACCGCTGTTGGACAGTTGCTGGATATTGTTAAAGCAACCAGCAGAAAGGCGACGGAGGAAGAGGTATTACAAATACACTATTTGAAAACCGCTAAATATTCTGTGGAAGGTCCGCTTTGTGTAGGAGCAATTTTAAAGGGAACAACCCTGAGTGTTTTGGATTCATTATCAAGATATGCTATTCCCGTGGGCATGGCTTTCCAAATTCACGATGATATATTGGGGATTTTTGGAACGGAGGAACAGGTGGGTAAATCTATTGCTTCAGATACAAAGGAAGGCAAGCAGACATTATTAACGGTTAAAGCCTTTGAAAATGCATCGCCTTCTCAAAAGGAAAGGTTAGAATACTTTATCGGTAACCCTGATATTACCAAAGCAGATATAGAGGAAGTTAAGAGTATTATTGAGGAGACCGGTGCCCTTGAGTATTCCAGAATGAAAGAAATCTCTTTGAGTGAAGAGGGGAAGAAAGCTTTGCTCGATACGCCCATACGAGAAGACATTAAAGACATCTTGCTGGGAACGGCAGATTTACTTGTTGAAAGGGACTATTAACCTTTCTACTTCTAGTTAGTGTCCATCCATAAATAAGGCATTTATGGATGGAGCTTTCAGCAGTCAGC
>CAYQNR010000125.1:0-4986 GCA_964418945.1 uncultured Desulfobacteraceae bacterium | reverse complement strand
CCTCCAATAAGGACCTCCACTCCAATGCGCACACGTTCGCTTTTAAGGATCTTCCCGCTCGCAAGGATCCTTGAAATTATTGATAGTAGGTATTCCTCGCTGTAGGGTTTTGTGATGAAGTTGTCCGCCCCGCAGGCCAGACCCTCAAGCACATCTTCCGAGCTTGTAAGGGAGGTCAAAAGGATCACCGGAATATCCCCGTTGATTTCATCGGATTTGATCCGTTTGCAGAGTTCATAGCCGTTCATCCCCGGCATGATGATATCCGAGATGACCAGGGTCGGTCTGAGCTCGCCTAAGAGGGCAAGGGCCTGGTTCCCGTCCTCGGCGACCGTTATCCTGAAACCCTCCCGCTCCAGGAAATATTTCAGTTTCTCGGCTTGGGTGGGACTGTTTTCTACAGCGAGTATCTCGACTTTACCCTGTGAGGGGTTTTTCTTTGCATTCATTGATGACCTCCATTTTTCTTTTTGGAGAGAGCGACAAGGAGTTCTGCGATGCCTTCTGGTGGAAGGATATGAGCAGCTGCATCGATCTTGATAGCCTCTCTGGGCATACCGTGTATAATGGAACTTTCCTTGTCCTGGGCAATGGTGACCGCACCTTTATCTTTCATGGCCTTTAGTTCCTCTACGCCGTCTCTTCCCATACCCGTAAGCAATATCCCCACCGCCTGCGGACCCGAAACCCGCGTGACGGATCGAAATAGATTGGCAACCGAGGGGCGCAGGCCATTTTCCGGTGCACGGTCACTATTCTATAACCTTCAGGGAAATGCTTTTGGTTTTTCGTAACATGTCTTTTTATTGTTACTGTCTTTCATTAAGTAATCATCAATATTCAATCTTGATGGAATTGTAAAAAGTCATCACTCCGGTGAAAACCGGAGCCCAGACGATCTGTAACTACCTGAATACACTGGATTCCGGGTCAAGCCCGGAATGACTAAAAATGGGGTTTTCAACTTTTTACAAGATTAATAATCTTCAATTATTGAGCCTTCTAATCCCTCATCAATTTTTCCCGTTGAACACCTCTGCGCCTTCCAATAAGGAAATAACATTCTGGATCAGCGTTTCAGTGTCTAGGGGTTTTGTTAAGTAACCATCCGCGCCAGCGTCCATAATGCGTTTCATGTTCTCCGGGGTATCGTAACCGGTAACAACCAGTATCTTTATATGTGATTTATCAGGGTTGTTCTTTAGCCATCTGCATACCTCAAAACCGTCTATACCCGGCATGAATAGATCAAGGATCACCAGGCCCGGATTGAAGGAAACGACCTTTACGCCCGCCTCAAAGCCGTCTGAAGCTGTTTCTGTCAAATACTCGTGATGGGATAATATATTGGTGAATAGTTTACGGATCTGCGGGTCATCATCCACTATAAGGACCTTTTTGTTTTGAGGCTGGTAAGTCGCAAAGGGGTGCATTCCCTTTGCCCGCATAAATGACTCAAGGTCTTTTTTAAGGAGCCTGTACTGCCCGCCGGGCGTGAGTGACGCCCTCAGTTCTCCTGCCTTGACATATTTCCATACAGTCACTCTGTTGAGAGAACAGTAATTGGCGGCCTGGGGTATGGTTAGAAGATCTTCGTTCATGACAAGTCACGCCTCTTTGATAAATTGCATAAAAGTAAGGTTAACAGATTTATCGAAGTTAACAAAATTAACAAAAAAATTATATGATTTTAATCGGAAAGTCAAGGCTTTTTTGATTTCGGTGATGCCCAATGACCAGGATATAAAAAGGGAACAATTTTTGGAAGATATGTTACTTTAATGAATAGTGGCGTCCCCAAGGGGATTTGAACCCCTGTCGCAGGCGTGAAAGGCCTGTGTCCTGGACCTGGCTAGACGATGGGGACGCGTTGCAAACGCTGATGATGGATGGTCACCGTCGAGGTGTTCCCCAGTGAAATACGCAAAGCTTTTGCTGTCGCAGATTTCACGGGGCAAGCACCTCAGAGCGGGTCCTGGTGGGCCGTGCGAGAATCGAACTCACGACCAACGGATTAAAAGTCCGCTGCTCTACCTAACTGAGCTAACGGCCCAATTGGAAGTTTATACCATATAAGTCTTTTAAAATCTATTGTCAAAAAAAATTATATTTAGCTTTCAGCCTTCAGCGATCAGCAGTGAGCCAAACCTTCATTCAAACCTCGCCTTGACCGCCCTGGCGTGGATGGGAAGACCTTCGGCTTCGGCCAGAGTAACAACGACATCCCTCAATCCGGCCAGTCCTTCCTTGCTCAGATACTGGAAGGTGGGTTTTGTAATAAATTCATCCACAGAAAGCCCTGAAAACATGCGGGCGCACTGGCCCGTAGGTAAAACATGATTTGTCCCTGAGGCATAGTCGCCCGCAGGTATGGGCGAGTATGGCCCTAAAAAGATAGATCCCGCGTGTCTTATCCTATTCAGGGTAATGAAGGGATCCCTGGTCAGGATCTGGAGGTGCTCGCTCGCGTAATCGTTGGTAAAACCAATGGCCTGATTCATGTCCGTCGCTACAAGGACATAAGAGTGTCTGGAAAGCGAGGACTGAAAGATATCTTTTCTGGGAAGAGAAGGGAATTCTCTGTTTATGATATCGCATACATCTTTTGCCAGTTTTGCAGAGGTGGTTACCAGCACTGCGGCTGAATCAGGATCATGTTCCACCTGGGAAAGGAAATCCACCGCGATCAACTTCGCGTCACCGGTATCATCCGCAAGGATAAGGGCCTCACTGGGACCTGCCGGCGAGTCTATATCCACCTGGCCGTAAACCAGCATTTTGGCGGCTGTAACATATTTGTTTCCCGGGCCTACTATCTTATCCACTCTGGGCATTGTTTCGGTCCCATAGGCAAGGCCCGCCACACCCCAGGGTCCCCCAACCTTAAATATCCTGTCACATTTGGCAACATCGGCAGCGACGAGGGTAACAGGATTTGCTTTCATGCCTTTACCGGGTGGTGTAACGGCCACTACCTCTCCCACACCCGCCACCCTGGCAGGCAGTGCGGTCATGAGGATGGAGCTGGGATAGGCCGCCCTACCTCCCGGTATGTAGCAGCCCACTATATCCAGAGCCCTGGTGATTCGGCCGGCCAGGATCCCTTCGGTTACCTCAATGGACCACATATCTCTTTCTATCTGGGCCTGGTGAAACCGGATGATATTATCCGCGGCCTTCTTAAGAGATTCCACCACCTTGGAGTCCACCTGCTTGTAGGCCTGATCAATCTCCTCACGGGTTGCTTCAAGATCCGAGACTGTGATGTCATCCTTGTGTTTTTTGTAGTGAGTAAGGATAACAGGGTCACCTTTTTCCCTTACATCCGTTACTATGAGGCGGGTGTCTTCGTAGATGGAAGAGATGTCCTGCATGGATCTTTCCATTATGGCCCTTATTTTATCCGGGCCCAGGTCTTTTATCTTTTCGGGTCGTAGGTTAATCAATGATCTGTTCTCCTTTCAATTTTTTCTTTTTGGTTCTTCTCCCAATTTATGGGGAGAAAGTGGCCAAGGATTCGAGGGTTCTAGGGTTCAAGTGTTTGTTTCCTAATACTTTTACTCGATCCCTTGACACCTTGACCCCTTGAATCCTCGACCCCTTGAATCCTGATATAGTCCCTAAGGGCGTTTTTTGTGCTCCTGAAGGCAAGCTCCTCCCAGGGGATCTCCTCGGGTGGCAACAGCTTTATGTCAATGCTTTCATCACCTGCCACTGGTTCCCCGGACAGGGGTTCTGCCACATACACTATCACCACCTCAAGGTATGAGGGATAGGAATAGACACCGAGCAGATTTTTGATACGGATGTCTATCCCGCATTCCTCTCTGGTCTCCCTGCGGGCGGCGGCCTCGATCTCTTCCCCCCGGTCCACGTATCCACCGGGTATAACCCACTTGCCTTTTGCGGGCTGGATTCCCCGTTTCAACAGTATAATCTTTTTATCAATTTCCACTATGGAACATGACACCAGTTTGGGATCCAGGTAAAAGATAAAATCGCACCCGGTGCACATAAGTCTGGGCGGTTCGTTTCCCTTTAATCTGGCTGTTTTAAGCGCAGCCCCGCAAACCGGACAGAATCTGAATATATAATCATGATGCATGTTTTATTATTATGATCCCAAGATTCGGAATAATTGACAAATCATATCAGATATGCCATTTTTTGCCAATAAAGAATCAGCATTATCAGCCCCATTGATAGTGTGGAAATAGATGGTGAGTTGTTCGGGGCGCGGTCCTTTTTGCCGTCAGCGAGGCATGTTATGACACTGAATAAGGCGGATCTTATTAAGAGCGTTATTGAAAAAGTTCATGTTAAAAAGAGGAAGAAAGAAAAACAGCAATACCTCTTCCCGGAGTTAGATTATGCCCTTTTAAGCCGGAAACAGGCGACACATGCTGTTGATTCCCTCATCGACATAATAAAATCAAGCCTGGAAAAGGGTGAACAGGTCCTTATCTCCGGCTTCGGAAAGTTCTACGTAAGATTCAAGTGGGCCAGAAAAGGAAGAAACCCCAGGACAGGAAAAGAGATCCTCCTGGATTCCCGGAGGATAGTTGCATTCCATTGCTCCTCTAAGCTGAAGGAGAGGATGAATAAATCAGGAGACAGGAGTCAGAAGCCCTTCGACTTTGCCTCTCGGCCATGAGCGGACTCGACACGAGCTCGCCGAGTGTCTCGAGGCCGAATGGCTCAGGGCCGTGAGCGAATCGAACGGCCGGAAGGCAGAATGTAAAAAAGTGACCTAACAGCCTACAGTCTAACAACCCATTTAGATACACTCGAACCCTCGAATCCCTGAATCCTAACACACGTCGTTTTCAAAAGAGCAGCCGTGACCGTAGGGCTGTCCCTTTTCTTCGTTCCGGATCTCCCGGGCTGGTTATTTCAAAAGGTTACGGCCGTGGGATGCCTACCCCCTCGGGGCCAGGGGGTCCCCCACCCGTAACCTCCTGAAATAACGGCGCCCTCCCGATAGTC
>CAYQNR010000124.1:0-5036 GCA_964418945.1 uncultured Desulfobacteraceae bacterium | reverse complement strand
CCTCTGACCCGAGGGTAACACGTTTAATAGAAGATGTAGGACTTGCTGTCCCGCTAACTTTGGTTTTATCCTGGATTGGCGGACCAAAATTTGAACCAGAGAAGCATTATTCTACGCCTGGTGAGACAATGGCCGACTATGAGCTTGCAACTGGAAATTTTCATAGCACTGACGGCTCAAATCATTTGTTTGAATCGGGAACCAAAGTAATGAAATTAGATGGTTTCATTGCGCATTATCTTTATAACTGCCGCCCCGCTGCAACAGGATCCCACATCCAAAAAAAGTATCTGGAAGAGAAAACCGGTCTTCCCGTCCTAGCCCTCGAAATAGATAATTTCGACAGCAGGGCTTACAGTGCCGCCTCGCTGAGGACAAAAGTGGAAACATTCGCTGAAATGCTTAAAGCAAAAAAGCAACACTAACGGCTTTGAGAGATTACTATAGGAATAATACTTCTAATTAAGGAATTTAAATATGTTAGTAGCTGGAATTGATATTGGGGCAGCAACCGCAAAAATTGTAATTTTGAGAGACGGTGAAATATTAGGTTACGCCATTAGCCCTGTAGGCTATGATGTTAGGTTGGCAGCAAATGAAGTAAGCAAAGAAGCACTCAAAAACTCTGGACTTTCGATCTCAATAAACGATTTCGATTATATTGTATCAACTGGTTATGCGAGGGAGGCTATCAAATTTGCCAATAAAACTGTCACAGAGATAATATGCCATGCTAAAGGAGCTCACTTTATGATACCCTCGACCAGGTTTATCATTGATATGGGAGGCCAAGATTCGAAAGCCATAGAGTTAGACCTAGAAGGCAACATTACTAACTTTGCCATGAATGATAAGTGCGCTGCGGGAACCGGAAGATTCTTAGAAGTTATGGCTAATATCCTTCAGGTAGAATCCATGGCTGAAATGGGGCCACTGGCTCTCCAGAGCAAGGAACCATGCCATATAAGCAGCACATGTACTGTATTTGCTGAAACAGAAGTGGTTGTGCTACGGGCAGAAGGGAAAGACAGAAAAGATTTGATAGCCGGATTACATAAAGCTGTGTCATCAAGAGTAGCTGCTATGGCCTCAAACCTTATTTGCAGGCCAGATGCGGTTTTCACAGGCGGTGTAGCCAAAAACAGCGGCGTAAAAAAATTTTTGGAAGAAGACTTTAAAACAAAATTCCTTATCCCTGATGAGCCACAGATAATGGGAGCTCTCGGAGCAGCCCTGATTGCACAAACGAAGCTTATCAAGCAAACCTAACTAAGTATATTCCTGATTCCCGTTGCAACGAACAATGAAAAAAACCTCGCATCCCGCCTCATGGATGAATCCAAGAATGGTATAAACAAACACTCTTCTACTGCAGTTCCACCAAAGTTCTCCAGCCATCCTCTGTCAATGCACGGTAACTGGCAAGCCCAACTCTTCCAGCAGCTTCTTCAATGTTTTTTCCCGAATCGTTAAAATTCGGAATCCCTTTTACCTGTCCGTTAGTCGCATTGGGTGGCAGCTTTTTCCCGGAAACACGTGTCTGAGATGCATCTGTTCCAGCTAATCCTGACACAATTCCGGCGAAACCACATAGAATTACAAATAGATATAGGGATTTCTTAGGCAGAATTATTGTTGTCGCTCCCTTCAAATTATCCATTAAAAGCTGGGTAACTCTCTTTTACATTCAATACGCTAAGGGGGACCCCTGGTTAAAATAAACATGGTCTCTTCACTGTACACAAGGGGTAACGCTGATAAATTTACTATGGATCCGCAATATATTTTTATATGTCCTTTTTCCCCTTACCTTTCCCCGTCTTATCCACTCGCGTCTCTATCTCTTTTTCAAATCCCCGATCAGTGGGTCTGTAAAAGACCCGGTTCCTGATCTTTTCCGGCAGGTATTCCTGTTCCACCCTTGCACCGGGGTAGTTGTGGGGATAGAGATAACCGCGGCTGTAACCCAACCTTTTCATAAGTCCGGTGGGGGCGTTTCTTATATGGAGAGGCACAGCTTGAGGGCCGGAGGCCTCTATCTCTTTCTTTACGGCCTTTTCCGCCACATACAGGGCGTTACTCTTGGGAGCTGATGACAGATACACGGCGGCCTCAACCAGGGCCAGCTCGGCCTCCGGGGGACCCACCTTCTGCCATGCCTCAAAGGCCCCCAGGGCCACCTGAAGGGCATTGGGATCCGCAAGCCCGATATCTTCGGAGGAGAATCGAATCATCCTTCTCGCGATAAATAAGGGATCTTCACCCGCTATCAGCATCCGGTAAAGCCAGTATATGGATGCGTTCACGTCACTACCTCTCAGACTCTTATGAAAGGCGGATATAAGGTTATAATGTTCTTCACCATCTTTGTCATAGGGTAAGGCCTTCCTTTCGAGGGCCTCCTCGATATCTTTCAGATCAAGGCTATGGGAACCGGCTTTCCCCTCCACAGCGTAATAGACCGCTGCCTCCAGGTTATTCAAGGCTACCCTAGCATCACCTGAAGACAGATCTATGATATGCCGAAGGGCCTTGGGCGATATCTTTATCCCCAATTCTCCCAATCCCCGATCTTTGTCTTCCAGGGCACGTAAAAGGATAGTCCTGATATCTTCATCCCCAAGCGCCTTCAAAACCATTACCCTGGCCCTAGACAGCAAAGGAGGTATGACCTCAAAGGAAGGGTTCTGGGTGGTGGCACCCACCAGGATTATGAGGCCTCTTTCTACGTGGGGAAGAAAGGCGTCCTGCTGGGCCTTGTTAAACCTGTGGATCTCGTCCACAAAGAGGACTGTCGCCTTGCCGGATTCTCGCCGGATATGTTCAGCATCGGTTATAACCTTTCTAAGTTCCTTTAAACCAGAGGAAACCGCTGAAAATGTCTGAAAAGGCCTTTTCGCATACTGTGCTATCAGTCTGGCCAGGGTAGTCTTGCCGGAACCAGGGGGACCCCAAAAGATGACCGAAAAGATGCGACCCGACAGCATGGCCCTCCTTAAAACGGATTCCGGGCCGAGCAGATGTTCCTGCCCCACGATATCCTCAATCCTGTCAGGCCTTATCCTTTCTGCTAAAGGCACTCCGGAATAATCCATAGTCTAATCCTCAAAAGGTTATGAAGCTCCCCGCCGTGCCAACAAACCGGGATCTTCAATCACTCTCCATCAAAAACTCCGACACCTGTTTTATAACCCTTTTTATGTCTAAAGGTTTCAAAAAGTATAGGTCAGCCGCCAGATCATCCTGCAGATTGTAGGTGTTGCCGTTTGGCCCGTCTCCAATCAGGGCGATTGACATCTTCGGGTTTATGCCGGCATACTTCTTTACTATCGAGCTTCCCCCGGAAAGCAATGTCTCGGTATCCGCTATTACTAAATCAAATCTTTTCCTTTTCAACTTGCCTATACCTTCCAAAGAGCTATTGGCCGTATCCACCCTGCAACCCTTGCTCGCCAATAAATGTGAAAGCAGTTCTCTTGCCACATCTTCTTCCTGGACAATAAGTATCTGAGCCTCCTTGAGTTTCTCTCTGTCCATCCTTGCCTTCACCTTGTATTTATGCTTGGCAAGGGGCAATCCGATATGAAATATCGTCCCCTCCCCCGCCCGACTCGATATCTGTATATCTCCTTTATGCCTTTTTATGATGGCATACACTATGGTTAGACCGAGTCCTCTCTCTGGATCCCCTTTGGTGCTGAAGAAAGGATCGAAAACCTTTTCCTCCCACGTATCCCCTATCCCTATCCCGCTATCCTGGATGTATATATGGACATAACCGGCATTGTCCTCTGTGGTAATATGGATTTCCCCACCGTTCGGCATAGCCTCCGCGGAATTAGTAATCAATTCTATAATTACATCCTTTATATCCTCCGGATCCCCTTTAACCTGCTCGGATGACCTCAGGTAAGTCTTTAAGTCTATGTTTGAACCTCTTCCTTCTGGTTCCGTCTTCCATATACCCAGAGTGGAGGCAACAGCTTCGTTTATGCCTTCATTTATATCAAAAGAGGTCATACCTTTCGGGTCTACTTCCCTTCCAGCAATCATATCCAGATCACGTGCAATGAGCACGGTATTGTGTAATACCTCCTGCAGCATCCTGCACGGCTCTGAAAGGTTGATGTTGCTGTAGCTTGTATTTTGCGTGATATCCTTTTTTATTTTTAAAAGGGATTCATTATGACGGCACAATTTACTGTTCAAACCAAGGGCTATGGAAGATAAGGCTTCCCTCTTTTTTGAGCGGATCTTCTCTTGTTCCATCGCCTTTCTTTTTTCCAGCCTGGTAAGGGTCAAAAGAAAGGTTGTTCTGCCCTGATACCTTAGTCGCTTCACCTTAACATTGCAATAAATGGCTTTCCCTTCTCTAGTGAGTAGGTGTCCGTCATGTTGGCCTGTGGCCATCTTGCCGGAAACCCAGGTATTATGAAGATCTCTCACATACTTTACTTCCTCTTGTAGAACAAAATCCAGAAAGTCACGGCCTATAACATCTTCGGGCTGATAACCTAATTCATCCAAGAGGACCTTATTCATCTCAAGTATATTTCTATTCCTGATTAGCACAGCTCCATCAGGCAGAGAATCGAAAATCATATCCCTATCCCTTAAGGACCTCTTCAGTTTAAGGCTCTCTCCCTTTAAAGATTTAGCTGTCTCCCTTAGGGAGTTATTCTCTTCCTTCAGCCTTTCAATCCGCTTCTGCAGGTCTTCAAACTTTTTCTCCCCCATAGAAAACCTCATACTTGATTTGACACGCCAATTTCCCCACACCTACCCTGATGCCCCGGGTCTCCCCAAACCCGAAAAGATTCCGGCGAAGATCAGATTCCAAGCAGGTAAAGTCCTCCCGGCACCCTCTGTTAGTAAGGATCCCCGCTAAGATTGTATGATTGCACAATTTTGATAGAAAATGGACTTGATGATATCAGGTGTATAGCGTATCATATTTTTTATCTGTCCTACAATAAGGAAAAATAGGGTTGCTCCAGTTAATGAGTACGGAAACGACTTTGTATAAATGCTTGGTT
>CAYQNR010000123.1:0-5070 GCA_964418945.1 uncultured Desulfobacteraceae bacterium | reverse complement strand
TGTCGCCCCCTGTGCGGGGGCGTGGATTGAAACTCGGTGTCCGTCTCCCAGTTAACCACCAGGCCGTGTCGCCCCCTGTGCGGGGGCGTGGATTGAAACTGAATGTTGAAGTCCGTAATATTAAGGACACAATGTCGCCCCCTGTGCGGGGGCGTGGATTGAAACTTGATACCAATAGGGGCGGTTCTATGGGGCACTAGTCGCCCCCTGTGCGGGGGCGTGGATTGAAACTAACCTTCATGGTTTTGAAATATAATGAACGGCTGTCGCCCCCTGTGCGGGGGCGTGGATTGAAACTTAATGCCCCTACAGGTATCGCGTCCCGAATTATGGTCGCCCCCTGTGCGGGGGCGTGGATTGAAACAACCTTAGAAGACGATGCCGTCCAGACTGAGCATGTCGCCCCCTGTGCGGGGGCGTGGATTGAAACCCATAAGGCCGATGATAATTGTCACATCATGACCGGTCGCCCCCTGTGCGGGGGCGTGGATTGAAACATATAACTTGGTTAAAGCCACATCTTATTGTAAGTCGCCCCCTGTGCGGGGGCGTGGATTGAAACGGGTTGTATGCTGAAATACGATGGAGCCTCGATAGGTCGCCCCCTGTGCGGGGGCGTGGATTGAAACCTCAAGGGCTGCCAGTAACCGTAAATCTTTCTCGTCGCCCCCTGTGCGGGGGCGTGGATTGAAACAAAACCCTTGTCCAGTGAGCGATCCGGCCCTCATGTCGCCCCCTGTGCGGGGGCGTGGATTGAAACATCTTCGTAGATGAAATAGGCGTCATATACCTTGAGTCGCCCCCTGTGCGGGGGCGTGGATTGAAACTGATAAGGTTGTGTTCTCAATCTCTCTTGACCTAGTCGCCCCCTGTGCGGGGGCGTGGATTGAAACAGGAAATTGCAAGCAACCGCTAGCAGATGATAGGTCGCCCCCTGTGCGGGGGCGTGGATTGAAACTTATTTAGCATTATAGGCTGTAGGCCGTTAGGTTATAATAGCCCCACATGCGTGGGGATGAACCAGCGGCCCGCTAAGCGCCTGAATTGACATGAGCCCGTTTTAAAGATGTATTTATATCAACATTTATCCTTAAACGTCAAACCAAACTCGGCCGAATGATATTATAGTGGAACCGGCTTTCCGGATTTATTAAATCTGAGCAAGAGGGGGGCGTATCTTAATCCAGGATAAGCCTTCATGGCTAGTAAATTTTAAAGAGGCCCCAAATATGACCTTGACAAAGGATGGATCAGATCTATCTTTATAAACCGGAATATACAAGATTATTAATGCCTAAAGGCCCTATGCCTCCTATGGCACCTGAAAGGACATCGTGTTTTGCAGGGATCCGGAAGCGCATAGGGCCTATATCATAGGATCATAACCGGCCAATTAATATAAGGGAGGAGAGTGGAACATGATATTTGACGACAAGACGCGTGAGCAAATCAGGGAAAAATTGGACGCGGAACTCATAGAAGACGTCCACATCAGGCTCTTTGCGAGCAATATCATCACAGGGGAAGGAACCAGTGAATATACTGATTTTACAAAGCAATTCTTGAAGGAATTGTCTGAGATACACCCAAAAATCCATATCGATGTTGATGATATGTATGGAGAGGAGGCGAAGAAGAGACAGATCACCGTTTCTCCATCGGCCATAATCGGTGACGGCAACGGATGGTATCCGGTTCAGTATTTCGGGGCCCCGGCAGGACACGAGGCAGGTTCTTTCATCGAGGCGATATCCATGATTTCACGCGGGGACAGCCGCCTCGACGCATCATCCAGAAATAAGCTCAAGAGTATTGATAAAGACCTGCTCATAGAAACCTATGTCACCCCCGGTTGTCCTCACTGCCCCAGGGCGGTTGTCCTTTCCAACCAGATTGCCATCGAGTCGGGCGGAAAGATAACCTCGCGGTGCATAGAGGCTCAGGAGATGATGGACCGGGCGCGAATGTTCAAGGTCTCTTCCGTTCCCCAGCAGGTTATCAACGAACAGGAAGGCTCCATCACCATAGGGGTTCAGCAGGAAAGGGCCTTTGTCAATCAGGTGCTCCAATATGGCTCCACCCGTGCAAAAGACATCCTGCTGGAAGAAGAAGAGGAGAGGAAAAGAAGAGAGATACTACACGATGACCCCGATTTTCCGGTTGTCATTACCGATGGAAACATCGATGAGGCCATTAACAAATATCCCTTTCTGGTTGTGGACTGTTGGGCTGAATGGTGCGGGCCGTGCAAAATGATAGGCCCTGTTATTGAAAGCCTGGCGGCCAGTCAGAAAGGCAACATTGCCTTCGGGAAACTTGATGTGGACAACAATCCCAATGCCTCGGCCAAATACAACATCCGATCCATTCCGAACCTCCTCGTCTTTAAGGAGGGGAACAAGGTAGGTGATATCGTCGGCGCCATGCCCGAAGAGATGCTGCTGGAAGAGATTAACACATACAAATAAGGAGACAGATCGGCCTTTTTCAAATGTTTCCGTCCTTCGAGCCGGGATGGGCCGTGTCAGTCAGCGCCCTACTGAGCACCTGAAGCGATCGGTAAGCACGATTCGGCCCATGTAGAGTGCCAGGCCCCATTGATGTATTCACGCGAGGAGTGACAGATTATCCATGGCAAGAGCGACCCTTCCACTTACGTCTTTTAAAAGTGCGGCATCGCTTGTCCTGAATCCGTTAGGCCTTTCGAGAGAATCTACGTAGATTACTCCTCGGATGCTGTAAGGGCTGGTTATGGGCACACACATGGCTGATCGAATTTTCATTAATTGGAGGGATTCAGTGACTCTCGCGTCTTCATCTTCCGTAATACTTGAATCTTTGACAATCACAGGCCTATTCATTATCAAGGCCTTTTCTACTAATTCCCTGTTATAAAGCTTTTTCGGGTCATCAACGGGTTTTCTTGACCTGTATATTATATCTTCAATCCTTCCTGTTTCAGCATCAACCAGGACAATAACGCACCGGTCAATTCTTTTGAAAAGATCGAGAATATTATTCACTGTTTTTTGGGATATCTCATTAAGATCTTTGGATTCCGTCAGGGAATTATTTACGTTATAGATAAATTCCATATTCTTCTTTATAGCCATAACCCTGTCTGATTCAGCTAAGTCTGCGTCTCCCCCTCTTTCACTATCAAATCCGGCAGAATCCAGAAACGGCTTAAGACATGATTCACACAACTCGCCGAGTCCGAGAACAGTCATCCCAATCACTATCGGAACGCCTTCTCTTACTTCAGTTCCAACGCCGGGGCTTAGATCCCTTCCGTCAACAAAGGTGCCATTTTTGCTGTACAGGTCTGTTATAAAATATCTATTCTTCTTGACTTGGATCTTGAAATGAGTGCGGGAGATATTATCATCCACTATTCTTATATCATTTTCAGAGTGCCTGCCTACAGTGTATTCCTTTCCCTGCTCCAGGCAGAAGGATTGTCCCTGGCCTTTTCCAATCAATATGAACAGCTTATGTTCCACGCTATTTGCTCCCTTTAAGACATTTGACAGATATAGAGCAGGCGCCGATCCACAGAGGTTGTTGAAGAATGCAATGTGCATCCCAGCGAAAATCCGTCAATTGTTCATTTAACAATTAAGATATACTCATCTTTCGTGCCAGTGTTGGGCTTTCCATTATCAAACAAGAATAGCAAACGGCTAAGAAGCGTTATTTGACATGTGTTTCCGCTATGCGGGCTCCTTTAAAAAAATACAAATTAACAAAAAGGATCTAATCCGAGGCTAATAATATGCACAATAGATTGTGCTTAATGCACATTCTTATGTGCATTTTTTATGAGGTGGGTAAGTATTGATTGACCTGAGTCGAATAAACCGGTAGTAACAGACCAAGCACAGGCTGAGACTATGCTGACAGTATTGTTATCCTGTCTGAAGAACTCAGGAGGAAAGGACCTTGGCAGTTAAACCATGGAAGATTGTCTCCAGCAAAATGGAGAAATCATTTAGAATCTTTAATCTTAGGACCGATAGGGCATTATCACCACGCACCGGCAGGGAGCATGATTTCTATGTCCTGGAATCCAGCGATTGGGTGAATGTCATACCATTAACCCGGCAAGAGGAAGTCATTCTGATACGTCAGTACCGTCACGGGATAAGGGAAGTAACCCTGGAGATACCGGGCGGTATCGTTGAAAAAGGTGATTCTCCCGAAGACACGGCGCGGAAGGAATTGCGTGAGGAGACAGGTTACACTGCATCGGAGATGCTTCTCATAGGAACTGTGTACCCGAATCCCGCTTTTCTGAACAACCGGTGCCATACCTACCTTGCCCGTGACGTATCCCGCACCGGAAAACAGGATCAGGACGCTAACGAAGACATAGAGATAGTGATCAAACCCCTTGAAGATATCCCCGGATTGATCAGAAGGGGTGAGATAAGACACTCCCTGGTCCTGGCGGCTTTTTACCGTTTCTATATGGAATATCGAGCGTCAGCTATTAGCTATTAGCTGTTGGCATTTAGCTTTTAGTGAATCAGTGGAGCCCCACGGGTAAACCCGTGGTCACATTAAAATACCCGTCTTCGCCTCCGGCTACGACGTGGTTATCCGCCTAAACTGGGGGCGACATCGCCCCGTAGCAAGCGATCATTTGGGCATTCAATCACGGGCAAGCACGTGGTCTTCTGCGAAGGCGGATAATAAGACAGGAATGCCACCACAGGATAATGCTTGATCCGTAAAATAGAATTTCGGGTAATTGTTTGGTTCTTCCGGCAAATGACTACGCTTAATGATAAAACTATAGCAAGATTGGTGATATTCGGCCCATGGGGCTCTCTTTGCAGCGGCGAAAAGGTTAGAAGCAAGATAATAGCATAAGGTGCCTGCCAGGCGGGCGGGTAACTTCTGAGATGATGGCCGGACTTCCGGTCCTGGTACATTATTCCAATAGCCCGCCGCCCGCCTCGTCCGGCTTAGTGCCAGCGCCTTGCACATAAACAAGTTCGCCTGTCGCAAAAAGAACCCCATGGGCCAAACCAAGTATTTATATAAAGTCCTTTCCGTGCTCATTAA
>CAYQNR010000122.1:0-5108 GCA_964418945.1 uncultured Desulfobacteraceae bacterium | reverse complement strand
AGATAATCTTTTGCCACAGTCTCAACTATCAACTACGGGCGATGCGCTGAGGTTGAAGGGGTTTGTTCTCAGTGCCAGTGAAAACAAGTATGGATAGCTATCCTTTAAATGTTTCATGTACGCCAGCCACTCGCGAGCCAACCGGCCGTAAACCCTGTTAATATCTCCATAGAGGTGTTCAATGTCCGACTCCGGGAGGGCATCGATAGATTCCCGGAACCCGAGTTCCTCGGCAAGGTGGAATACCGCCCACAGCAGATCCGTGAAAGCCTCGTGTTCCAGCAAATTGGGGTTTTCCAGTAACCTCAACATGAACTCCCTTTTGTTCACCAGGAGATTTTTCAGATCCTCCCATCCCGGGTTATCGAGGTCGATGAGAAAATTATGTTTCCCTATAAATCTAAAAAACTTCTTATACACCCCTTCTGGCGATTCTTCCTGCGTGGCGAGATCCCCCTGCCGGCTCTTTACCCCCGGGTCTTTGCTTGCTAATAGCTCAAGCAGTGTCGTGCCCACCTCACTGAAAAAGGCCCCGATGACCATATTTAGTTTATTCAACCGAGCCCTCTTTTCTCTTTCCTCAAGCAGCCCATGGATGACAAGCGTCACAAGGAGCACTTCGATAAACACGAAACCGACATCCCCGATCAGGTAAATGAAGATGTGGTGTAGATCCCGAAATATCATAAAATGTAAAAAATAGACAAAAACAGACATTACAATCAATGAGATGCCCAGCAAGATTTTCCAGCTCCAGAATTGCACGACATAACCTCTCAATCTATGTGGTGTTATTGACCACAAACGCTCCGCGGTTAATTGGCATGAATACGATTCGCCATTAATCTTTTACTTTTTTTCTATCATTATATGCTTTTTACGTCCATATCATAAATTAATTTTCTGTTTTTCCGAAATCTTTTCAATAGACCACAGATCCGATTTCCGATGCCGGCTGATGGTATATACCTTCTGATCCTCAGCAATTACCCTGAAGAAATCCTTCTCCGGTTCCACCCACATGGATATGATATCCCGGACCTCAAGTCTCTGGTCACCAATAGTAAAAGATGACGGCCTCTCATTCGCCTTGTACCCGGAATACGTGGTCACTTTAATAGGGTGTTTAATCATGATGAATATTCTAATCCTCAAAACAACATTGTAAATCAAAATTCAAGCTTGATCTAATTGAGCAGAAAAAAACCGAGCACTGTTATCTGGAACAACTACTGTTCATTATTGATTTTCCCTAAGTTTATAATCTTTGAGACCTTGTCTTCTAACACCCTGATTTCGTCTATGATGATTTTGATGTCTTTTTTATCCGCATCTTCGTCATTCATTTTTTCATGAAGCCTTCTGGTAAAGCCACCCACTATCATGAGTGAATTACGGAGCTCATGGGCTATCATGCTGGACATTTCTCCCAATGCGGCACGCCTTTCAGCAACGATCAATTGTTGAGTTCTTTGTTCCAGTTCTGCGGTACGCTTTTTGACCTTGTTTTCGAGATCTTGACTCATTGAATAGATATCTCCGTATAATTGGGAGATCCTTATAGCAATCCCGATCTGGCTAGAGACAATATGCATCATGTCATTAAAGCGTTCATGAAAATAGTTTTTTTTCTTAGATGCAGTGCCCAGCACCCCTATGATCTCCCCTTCAATCTTTATCGGGCAGAGCGCAAATGATTTGATATTCTCCCCAACGGTAAGATTTGTTGATATCGGTTTATCTATCTGGCTTGCATCGTTTACAATAACTATCCGTCCTGTAAGGAAACAATCGCCTGAATAACTGTCAACAGTTGGTTTTCTTCTAGATTTTTCTATAAATGCATCACTCAATCCTCTGTGGCTCTTTATCCTTAGATTGCCGTTGCTGTCCAGCTGGCGGATTGAACAGGCGTCAAGTTTGAATTCCTTTACAAGCAGATCAACGATGGCATCCAGGACATGTTGCAAATGAAGAAGCGACGAAACAAAGCTGGTAATCTCATAAAGGATCCTTATCTTCTGTTCAGCCTCTTTTAAATGGCTGGATAATTCATCCTGTTCTTTTGTATTCTTCCTATTTTCCGCCATTGTTTTGTTTTGAATTATGCAATAAGAAAGAAATAAAAGCTGACCAAATGGTGAAAATTCTTATCACGCTCTCTCCCACGACCTTTGTTTTAGAGTCAAATAATCTCACCATCCCAGAGCATTTCACAAAAGTTTTTCCAGGGCAGCACTGTAATATCTGAGGATATTTTTCTTGGAACTGGATCTCTTGAGACAATGAAAGCGTTTTTACATTTAAATTCCTGTTTGAACAGATGAATACCCGTTGTTTTATCACCTGCATTTTCAGAGGATTTGATTTCTATCGCAACTTCAGCGTCGCCAAGAACAAAATCCACTTCCGATCCTGCGGCGGTCCTCCAGAAATGAATCGGGAAATCCAAGCGGCTATAGTGCCTGTATGCCCAGCATTCTTGGAAGATAAAATGCTCAAAGGCTCGTCCGAAATTGTCAGTGGCCGGATGAAGCGTTTTATAACTTAAAAGTGCGGAGACAATCCCTGTATCAAAAAAATAAAACTTGGACGTCTCTATCAACCTCCTCTTTTTTGATTTTTTCCATGGAGGCAATTGACGGCCTATGAGTGTGTCTTCAAGTATCTGGTAATATTCCCTTATGGTCTTGACCGATACTCCTGCTTCCCGTGCAGCATTTGAATAGTTAAGCAGCATACCATTCGTAGCGGCGGCGGAATCCAAAAATCTGGAAAACGCCGGTACATTTCGAGTAAGAGCCTCTGCCTGTATCTCCTCTTTCAGATAATCAAAGACATAGGACCTCAAATCCATTTCACTGTCGGTTGAGAGGTAATGGGAAGGCAGAAGTCCGTAAAGAAGCGCCTTTTCCAGATGAAATTTTTCCTTGAGTTCATGGGTGACAAGGGGGTAAAGCTCAAAACGCCATGCCCTGCCGCCAAGGAGATTCGCTGTGGACCTTTTCACTTTCCTTGCGCTGGAGCCTGAAAGTATGAACTGGTAATCTCTGTTTTCTATAAGCCAGTGAATTTCATCCATGAGACTTGGAACCTTTTGCACTTCATCAATGACAACAACCCTGGAAGATTGTGCTTCCAGGATCTGACGCAGACCGGTGGGTTTCCGGCTGAGTGCTAAAAACATGTCATGATCCAGAAGGTCTATCCAGCAGGCATCAGGGAACTTTTGCTTTAAAAGAGTGGTCTTGCCTGTCTTTCTGGGACCCCAGAGGAAAGCGGATCTATCGGCCGGGAGTTTAATGTCCTGAATTCTTTTTATTATGGGAGCCTTTTCCATGGGTTATTTTATATGATAATTTGGAGAATAGGTCAAGTTATTTGTTATAATTTGACTAAGAGTCTAAATTATCTGGATAGATGAGGGCGAAGCGGTTATCTTTAGATAATTTGCAAAAGCCTTCCTGAGCTTAACTGCCGGCTCAATTGTCAGAAGATTGGTTTACCTATATCAGATATATCAAAGGTTTTTGAGATGAGTAAAGGAGTAAAGGGGACGAGCTTAAATATTAAAATAACTTCCCATGCGTGCCCATCGCGAAAAAATAGGGGTCGCGTCTTCACTCTTGACAGACCTCGGATTAATCATCTATCTACAAGCAGTACTAAATAAAGATGCGTGAAGAATGAAGACCTGACCCTCCTGTTCTCATTTTGCTTTAAGCAGGATGTTTATTTGGTTCTTGAGTCGCCAATATCCTATGGTGTCTGATAAGATTCCACCAAGTTCACCAAGCGGTTCTTCCACTAATATACTTGCCCATTCTTTAGCAGCTTCTAGAGCCTTTTCTATGGCTTTTTCTTCTTCCATCAACATTATCGATAACGATTTGGTCACAGGCGCGAGGTCCCGAGCGCCCTGTGCACTAAAATGTTAGGTGTCATTCATGTCGTGCTTGTTTATTGATCAAGGATTGCGTTAGGAACTCGTTTTCTATCCTATCGCGGGAGGCAATGAAAATAGCGCTCTGTGAATCAGCCTGATGCTTATCGGGTGTGTTCCAGTCTATTGGAAACTCCTCGTGGTTTGGCTGAGTCTTGGGAAGATAGACATACTCAAAAAGTTCTTGCAACTGATTGAACAACCATGGCCTTGTTGGCCTGCATCCAATCCCAGAGTATGCTTGAGTAGGGTCGCTTTGCGGCTCCCTAACGATATTTCTCTCTTCGCTTTCCCCGAATGAGACGCGTGTTTCCAGGAACAGTATTCTTGCAGTGTTGCGACTTATAAACTCCAAAGCTTGTTCGGGATTACCCAAGTGATGCACGATTCCGTAACAGTGAACTACATCAAATGGAGAACCGTCGATGTGAGTAGGACGGTCCATATCCAGAAACTGAACATTGTAGCCCGGATAACGATTTCTTAAGTATTGGAGATTTTCAAACCTTGCTTCAGTGATGGTTATTTTGCACCCCCTATCTATGTAATAATGAGAATGATCTCCGATACCTGCACCAACCTCTAGAACCGACATTCTTGCTACTAATATTCTTAAACTTGCGAGGTGCTCCAGCCTTCGTGAATTAAGACGTAAGTAGCGGTTTGAGTGGAAATGGCTGACAGGGGTATTGAAACGAACTATCTCGTATCCACATTTTTTGACTAAGCTTCTCACCATTTTCTTGGTTTTACCTATCACACTCTTTTTCCTTTAGGTTTCGTCATGTTCCTTGAGCCTAACGCTGAACTAACGGGCAGGCGGGGCACACCAGCATAAGCTCTTTGTAATAAATAACGCTGCAAAACTCAAAAGAATAATTCGACGAATTAATGGCCTGTCCTTTTCAGTGAAATGTTATGGGCATAGTGAGTCCACAAAGGAACCTATTATTAATTGCCCATTTTTATTCGCGTATTTCTGCAGTCCACCCCATCGTCACAAGCACTTCAGCAATAAGGCGCTCTGCCGCCTCAGTGAATTGCCCCATAAGCTGTGTTATATCTTTCATCATTGATCGAAAACGTTTATCCAGTTCATCGTCTGTATCATGATCTGGTCAAGTAAAAACGGACACCCAGTTAAGCGACTTTTGCCAAAGAGAAA
>CAYQNR010000121.1:0-5154 GCA_964418945.1 uncultured Desulfobacteraceae bacterium | reverse complement strand
AAAAACCATGCCCAAGGGACATGGTTTATGCAAAAGCATCATGACCGAAGGTCACGGCTGTTCTTTTCAAGGCGGCATCTCAAAAAAAATTCCACACATTATTCTTCACTCCCTAATTATAAAACGGGAATAAACACTCTGGGCCTCGAAAAATTGCTTTGTAAATACTTCCGCAACCTCAATATCATATTCCTTGCAGGAAAAGATATTAATATACGCGGTGCCGGTGCTTTCGGAAAAGTGTCCCACAATGGAGCTGGTTTCAATAAGCTGCACCAGTGAATAGCCTTTGGTATGCTCCTGATTTTCCCCGAAATACGGGACTTGGGTCTCCCCGTATGGATTCATGTCTATAACATTACAAAGCTCTCGAGCGAAACGTCTGATCGAATCTTCGTTGGAGATTGTATCCCTGTTACAATCATACAGGTCCATTATCAGTTCCCACCCAAATGTCTGCTTCGGCACACCTACCGATTCCATATCGTGTATTTTAGTAGCTGCGTGGTTCATTGTAGATTCTCCTGAAAGAACTTGGGTACGCAAAATGCCCCGCGATGTATTTCCGGGTTGTAATAGAGCGTTTTAAGCAAAGCCTGCTTAAACCTGCTGTTCAATTCATCATAGCCGATATCCAGTGGGTTCACACTGTCGGAACAGAATGCAGTGGAAAAAAGGCCGCCGATATAGGTGGGCACCGTGTAAAGATAGAACAAGACATGATCAAACATCCCTTTAAGCAACGTATAAGCCTCTTTCTGCTCGTCGGCCTGCATATTCACGGAACCTGTCTGGCGGGTCATGATACCGCCGGAATCCAGTATACGGTGTATACCGGAGTAAAACTTCTCGGAAAACAGCACGCGCGCCGGACCGACAGGGTCAGGAGAATCAATAATTATAATATCATATCTATCCTTTGTCTCATCCACGTATACCGCCCCGTCCCCGATTATCAGCTCCGTTCTCTGATCATTAAATGCTCCCCCACTTATACCGGGTAAATATTCTTTACAGAACTCGATTACCATAGGATCTATCTCTACTATGGTGGCCTTTTCTATCGATTTATGACGAAGCACCTCTCTCAGGATCCCCCCGTCACCTCCGCCTATGATTAGAGCGTTTTTCGGTTCAGGGTGAGAGAGCATGGGAACATGCACCATCATCTCATGATAGACAAACTCATCCCTTTCCGTTGTCTGGACTATCCCGTCCAAGAGCAGCATCTTTCCGTATCGACAGGTATCAACGATCTGCAGATGCTGGAAATCCGACTTATCCTCATAGATTACCGATCGCACACGATAACGGATTTCCACATCCTGCCATGTCTCAGACACCCATTCCATATGGTTGGTCACGGCAGGATCCCCCGCTTAATCTCGCGTACTTCTATCCTGTCGGGCTGGAAACGCTCTTTTAGCACAGGAACGGCAAGACTCGGGTTTATAGTGCCGCAGACAAAAATGTCGATTGCCGCGTATTCATATTCAGGCCATGTATGGATGCTGAGATGTGACTCCTGGAGGATTGCTACACCGGAAACACCGCCATTTGGTGAGAAAACGTGAAGATCAATGCCGAGCATGGTCGCCCCGCATGCCTTCACCGCTTCAATGATGATGCCCCGTATGCGGTTTGGCTCGCGCAGGAACTTCGATGTCCAAAGCTCCACGAGCAGGTGGGTCCCGGCGAATCTGACGTCACCCTCCCTGCCACAAAATTCCGTGATCGCCTCTTTTTCTTTTATAACTGTCTGGGTCTCCATCTAAACACATAAATGCTCCTTTTCCTGGATTCTTGCGGATGGGAGAAGGAATTGCAACAAAAGCCGCCTTCTCGAAAAAGGTTATCTATCAAAAATAGGCACTAATTATTAGAATAAATCCAACCCGGAATCAACAAAAAAATAGACTATGCAGAATAAGTTTGGCAGGTATTTTTATAACCCTTTTTGAGATTATCCATAATGGCAGCCACTCTTGCGGCCTGCGCCTTTCTATTACTACATACACCCAAATCACTACCGAAATTGTCTATTGAAATTACACGGTTTCCAAGGTAAATATACTAAGAATCCATATTAAGGGAGTAAACTGGAATGAAATTACCGGGAATATCAGCAGGAAGCAAGCTGAGAAACAGTGAAATCCTCCTGAAAGAGGCCCTGATGGCCTCTGAACAGACGGGCGATAGAATTCCATGGAGGATCATCTATGAATCAAAGTAACTGGTTGACCGTAAAAGACATCCTGAGTGTAAACGCGCACAAATGGCCTCACAAGGAAGGGATTAAAGACCTTTACAAGTCTTACACCTTCAGGCAATGGGATGAGAGGGCCTGCAGGCTGGCCAACGCACTGTCGGACATGGGCATGCGAAAGGGCGACAGGTTCGTTGTCCTGGCCTATAACTGTGTGGAATGGATGGAGATCTATGCCGCGGCCGCCAAGGGCGGATTCGTGTGCGTTCCCCTTTTATTCAGGCTCGCGACACCGGAAATGGAATATATCATCAATCACTGTGAGGCAAAGATCTTCATCGTGCAAGGGGGTAAAGACCCTGCCACAGGCAAAAGGTTCCCTTTCATCGACATGATAACTGAGATAAAGACAAGGATCCCTTCGATCGAAAAATATATATCCTTTTCCTCCCAACCCGAGGTGGAGGACGGGTTCATTCCTTACGAAGAAATCCTATCAGCAGCCAGTCCGGGTGAACCGAACACAAAGGTGGAGCCGGAGGATCTATGGACTATCCTGTATACCAGCGGGACCACAGGAAGGCCCAAGGGTGTTATGAAGAGCCACGTGAATCTTTTTTCTCAGTATTTCATCATGATCCACGAACATAATTTTTGCTTCGATGATATAAATCTTATGGTTATGCCCTTCTGTCACAGCCACTCCCTTAAATACTCTTTCACCAACATCTTTGTGGGCGGCACTGTGGTGGCATACAATACGGTCAGATTCAACCCCGAGCACCTCCTGAAAACCATATCGGATTATAACATAACCTTTACTTCTCTGGTACCCACCCACTATATCATGCTCCTATCACTCCCGGATGACATAAAGAAAAAATACGATCTGACCGGGGTAAAAAAACTCTTGATATCTTCAGCCCCGGCAAGGCAGGAAACCAAACTGGGCATCATGAACATGTTTGCCAACACCAGGCTCTTTGAGGCCTATGGTTCCACCGAGGCTGGCATAGTAACCGTATTGAAACCGGATGAACAGCTCGTCAAGCTCGGCTCCTGCGGCAGGGAAGTTATCGGTTCGGATATAATAAGGCTCTACGACGAGGATGGAAACATAATCACCAAACCCAATGTGGTGGGCGAGTTATATTCGAGAAGTCCCATGGTCTTTATGGGATACTGGAAAGACCCTCAGAAGACTGCGGAATCCATGAAGGGCGAATATTTCAGCGCGGGAGACATGGCCTTTCGTGATGAGGACGGTTACTACTTTCTGGTGGACAGAAAATCCAACATGATAATATCCGGCGGCGAGAATATCTTTCCCGCGGAGGTGGAAAAGGTTATCGGCGCCCACCCGGCAGTAAAAGACGTGGCGGTCATAGGCGTACCTCACCAAAAGTGGGGAGAGCAGGTCACAGCGGTAGTCGTGTTGCATGAAGGCGAAGCCGCGACCGGCAAGGAGATTTCCGACTATTGCCGGGGCAAGATCGCCGCGTATAAGATCCCTAAGCAAGTTATGTTCATAAACGACGATGAGATGCCCAAAAGCGACACAGGCAAGATACTACATAGGATTCTAAGAGAGAAATACGGAAAAAAGGAAGAAAAGCTACCATAATCACCAATCGATATGAAACAGCCAGTCCGCTCACACCTGTTCTTTTCAAGACGACATCTATGGCATTCAGTGGACGTGTGCTTATTTTCAAGTGTTTGGCAAACCTTTTCCTGGTAGCAACGGGAAATTCTGCCAGGGGTTCCGGAGGAGCAAACCCTTGAAAATAAGCTCACTGCAGACCTTGGGTGGGATTCTTTTTGAGATGTCGTCTTTCCAAGAACAGTTGTGACCTTATGTGGGCAGGAAGTGTGACACTAGGGCGAAGGGCTGTTCCTTTTTGCAGTGACTATCGGGAGGGCGGTGTTATTTCAGGGAGTTACGGGTGGGGGACCCCCTGGCCCCGAGTGAAAACGAGGGGAACAGCGGAGGGGGTAGGCATCCCACGGCCGTAACCCCTTGAAATGACCAGCCCGGGAGATCCGGAACGAAGAAAAGGGACAGACCTTCGATTAGGTATTTTTTCAAAGGTGGTCTCTTAGGTGTGGGGCCGAGTGAGCCAACAATATCGAACAGAGGATAAGGGAGCAGCTAATAGCTAATGGCTGATAGCTAAAAGCTAACTAATTATAATATGAACAATATATGATAATCGTGAAACTGCCCGGAGCGGAAAATGGGTGATGATTTAACAAACAGGATTCAAACCCTGGCCCAATGGCTTTACGAATCCCGCTACCCGGTTTTTTTTACCGGCGCAGGCATAAGCACGGAATCGGGCCTTCCTGACTTCAGGGGCCCTGACGGTCTATGGACCAGGAGGGACAAGGGTCTCCCCCCAAGGCCCGGAACACCGGCGTGGGATTCTGTCCATCCCAACAAAGGCCATCTGGCTATAGTGGAGCTTCAAAACCTGGGCAAGCTCAAATTCCTGATTTCGCAGAACGTGGACAACCTTCACCTTAAATCCGGTATCCGTCCTGAACTGCTGGCTGAACTTCACGGGAATATCACCAAGGCTCGATGCGACCGATGCGGAAAAACCGTGGACCGGTCCCTGGGTCGTAAGGTCTGTGATTGCGGCGGAAGGTTTGCCCCAAGTGTGGTGGACTTCGGCCAATCCCTCCCCGAAAAAGACCTGGTTTTATCATTCGAACATTCTCAAAAATGTGACCTCTTTATTGTGGCAGGTTCAAGTCTTGTGGTGACACCGGCGGCCAACATGCCCAGAGAAGCCCTAAAGGCCGGCGCTAGACTGGTCATAATCAACCAGGGGGAAACACCTTTGGATAGATCCGCGCACCTGAGATTCAACGAGCCGACCGGCGACGTCCTTCCCAGGGTGGTAAAACGCCTTAAAAACCTGATGGGATTCTTTGAGTAAAAA
>CAYQNR010000120.1:0-5315 GCA_964418945.1 uncultured Desulfobacteraceae bacterium | reverse complement strand
TCCCTACATCTTGTAATATTAAGAAAATAGTTAAGCTAGTCAACAACGTCCCCATTCATGTGCTTCACTTTTTATCTATGGGTATATGTTCAAATCTATTTCTAAAGCTGATATCTCAAAAAATTGTATCTATCGGTATATATTTGGGCTATCTTTTCACGATGAGCTAAGGACCTATAAATAGAATCTAATTGACTCTGATAAAGCTCATTTTCAACCCTTAAATCCTGAAATTTTTTGCTTAAATAATAAGCTCTATTACCTATTGATGAAGCTATTATTAGAATTAAACCAATAGCAATGAATAATTTGATATTTGGTTTTATGATTTTTCTCTCTTTTCCTGTATCTGTCATGGACAACTCCAATAATCAATATATGCTCTCCAAGGGGCGTTTACACATCTCGTTGGACATCTTTCAGAACAATCGCAACTGCTATAATAATCAAACGTATATTCCCAGCCATCATCTGAGCAAGTTCCGACTGTTGTATAACCTGGGTCTGGGTCAGAACAATAATGAGCCTCAACTAGACAGCTACTTATACAACCACGAGCTCTATGATATATTCTGTGATTGCCAATGTAGAAATATCCGTCTTCATCATTAGATTCGCAAGGACAACTGCAAATAGCCATATTTGAAATGGTATAGCACCTTACCCATGTCCCTGCCGTATTCTTTATTTCTATCTCATCTGTTTCCCCACAATCATCCTTTACCGTAACCGTAGCGACAATGTCATAATCAACACCACAGGTTCCAGTAGAGGCAGGGGCGGTTAGGGTAACTGTTTCAAGGTCATTATCCGTTTCGTTCTTATCAAGTGAATATCCTGTTCCGGATACCGACCAAGAATAAGGTGGACAGGCCGTCCCACCAGAGTCCGCATAAAGGGTAATTGTGCCTTCAGGGTCTATTTCATCATCGCTGGCATAGATAGTAGGACGATATTGACTACGCCAATCCTCTGTATACTCAGCATTACCCGGTGGAGTCGGTGTCTGCGTTATACCATCTTTATCCGCACAATCCCCTGCTAGAAGAAGACTATTTAGGCAAAGATGGAAGGCAATCATCACTGTAAAAAAGCATACCTTTATGATTTTTTGCTTGAGCATGGTAATCCTCCGTCTATGATCCCTACAAAATTTATAGAGTTATACTATCGCACAGAGCATACTTAACTAGATGATGAGTCTAGTCATGTCCTGTAGGTAGAAACAGCCCGTATTTGTTTACGGTTAAATGACTGCGATTAGCAGGTAATAACTTTTTTCGGATGGCTCATGCCTCATTTGATACCGCAATATCCATGCCAATATAGTTAAATGAAGATGATATTTTGAAATAACACGATTCAGATACCGGAAGATGTTTTACAACACAGGCTAGAATGGATTGTGAAAAATACTTAATCAGAATATTACAGTATAAACAATCAGGAATTTCGTGAAAATAGGTAGGGAATATTCTGAATTTGCTCAGTGCCATTAAATTCTGTCATTAGGCGGCGGATCAGAGGTTTTGTTTTCTTAATTAATATCTGCACTTTTTCCAGTGCACAAATGCGCACAGTTTTGTGCAAATCTAATAAGAGAGAGGTATTGTCTATTAAATTTTGGATAAACTATCTATCAGATTGTTTTTTATAACATGAAGAATTGTCGGATTGAATGTAGTCTAAATGAACATTCATTTTAATGCTATTCTGAGTTAATTTTTTGGCAATATTCACATATAATATCAGTAATATCCAGCGGTTAAAGCCTATTGTGCTTCATTTCAACCTTCAGGTTAATAACACCTGCTTTAAACCAGCCGTGTATGGGTGTAATAAATAGTTGTTGTGTTTGATTATACGATATGATTTGACTTTTGTCTGAGGCAAACAAACAGAATATCAATGCGAATCAGGTATATCCGGTTGTAATTCTATATGATAAATCTACCGGACATCGCCGGGTTCAATATATGCCAAATTGATTATTATTCGGTTAGTTGATGATGCAAGGTTTGAACAATTATACATCGGTAGTGAAAGAATGGATTGAGGAAGGTTGTGGGGAGATATCCATAACCGGTCTTGTGGAGACAGCCAGGCCGTACTTTTTGTCGGAGATACTTGTGGAGATCCAAAAGCCCCGGCTTATTCTGCTCCCTAACGCCAGGGACGCGTCAAGATTCTTCAGGGAACTGGAATTCTTCTTGCCGGCGTCTTATTTGGCTATGGAGGACGAAGAGCGAAGGCTCTATGATTTCCCCACATATGACATCTCTCCTTTGGCCGGGCTGAGTCCCCATCGGAATATCATCAAACGGCGAATTCAGGCCCTTTATGCCCTGACATCGGGAAAGAATCCCATCATAGTAACCTCCGTAGAGGCGATTCTACTTAAGATCCTTCCCAAGGACTCATTGATAAATGCCCTGGAATATCTGGAGCCGGGAGAAGAGTTTTCCAGGGACGACCTTCTCCAAAAATTGGAAACAGGAGGATACCTGCGAACCTCTTTGGTGGAGGAGGTGGGGGATTATACGGTTCGAGGTGGTGTTATGGACATTTTCCCTCCCCTTTATTCCCAGCCTGTTCGCCTGGAGTTCTGGGGTGACCGGCTTGAATCCATCCGTCATTTCGATCCGGTCAGCCAGAGGACCACCGGATACCTGAAGGAGATGATCCTTCTGCCTTCCAGCGAGGTAATAATGCATAAGGAGGGCATGGAAAGGGCCAGGTCCATGGGCAGACTTCCGGAGCAGGGTATGGGAGGCAAGGGGTTCCCGGGGCAGGAGGCATGGTTAAATCATTTCTATCATCATCTGGATAGTCTGTTTGATTACTTTTCATCCGGAGGCCTTGTTACGTTGATTGATCCCCCGATGATAGAAACTGTAACAAGACGATTTACCGAAAGGTTCCTGGCCGATATTCAAAGGTACCGCTGGGAGGCAGAGGAGCGTGGAATGCCGTTTCCTGAAACAAAAGGCATTCTTCTCTCCTGGGAGGAGTTATTCTCTTTAATTAAAGAATATCAGCGAATCGAATTTAGGTCTCTGGATATTCAGAGGAGTGAAGGCGACAGCAGATTATTGGAGATTAAGGGAACATCTCTTATTGATGACGATCTGGATATCCGTCTTGCCGGAAAGGGGAGGGTATCCATGGCTCCCCTTGCGGAAAGGATATCAGAACACCTGAAACAGGGCATCAGGGTAATACTGGTCTGCCGAACCGAACAGCAGGCCGAACGCTTGAAGGAAATTCTATATAATTATGGGCTGGAGATCGAGGAGATCACGGATCAGTGGTATGGGCTTTCCAAGAGAAAAATGCTGGTTATCTGCCTGGGAAGGCTGTCCAAGGGCTTCTCCTGGCCGGAGGCGGGGATGTGCGTGGTAAGCGAGGATGAGATCTTCGGTCCGAAGAGGGCCGGGGCCGGCAGGAGAGGAAAGAAAAAACCCGAAGGTGGCCTTGACTGGGCCTCATTCAGCCAGCTTAACGTAGGAGACCTGGTTGTACACGAGGAGCACGGTATAGGTAGGTATTGTGGCCTTGTAAGGATGGATATAGAAAATAAGGTCAATGACTTTGCGGTTGTAGAATACGCCGACAATGACAAACTGTATACCCCTGCCGACAGAATAAGCATCTTGCAGAAATATGTGGGGGCTGATGAAAGGGAGCCGAGGCTGGATAGATTAGGGGGGAGGTCATGGAATCTGACAAAGAAAAAGGCAAAAAAGGCTATAAGGGAGATCGCAAAGCAGCTGGTGGAGACATATGCCATCAGAAAATATCGCAAAGGTTTTGCCTTCTCCAGGCCGGACAGCCAGTTCAGGGAATTTGAGGCTGCTTTCGAGCACGAAGAGACCCCGGACCAAGTTAAGGCCATTGATGAAGTCTTTTCCGACATGGAATCCGATAGTCCAATGGATAGGCTTGTATGCGGAGACGTGGGTTTCGGCAAGACCGAAGTAGCTGTTCGAGCCGCCTTCAAGGCAGCGATGGACGGCAAACAGGCCACCGTGCTTGTGCCCACGACTGTCCTGGCGGAACAACATTATGACACATTCATGAAGAGGATGAAACCCTATCAGATTGAGGTGGCGGTGCTCAGCCGTTTTAGGTCTGTAGCAGAGCAAAAGAAGATTATTGCCAGGACAAGATCAGGGAAGGTCAACGTGCTTATAGGCACCCACAGGCTGTTGCAAAAGGATTTAGGATTTAAGGATCTGGGGATTCTGATCATTGACGAGGAGCACAGGTTCGGGGTCAGGCAAAAGGAGAGATTGAAAAAATACCGTGCCCTCGTGGATGTCCTGACCTTGACCGCCACACCCATTCCGAGAACCCTTCACCTCTCCTTTATGGGGGTAAGGGATTTGAGCATCATAGAAACGCCTCCTGAAGAAAGGCTGGCCATACAGTCCTATCTATCACACTACGATGAAGGTACCATAAAGCAGGCTATAGAAATGGAATTGGAAAGAGGTGGGCAGGTCTTTTTTGTCCATAACAGGGTTAAGACCATAAACGATATCGCCGAGAAATTGAAAGAACTTGTGCCTGGTGCCAGTTTTGCCGTGGCGCATGGGCAGATGAGGGGACGAGATCTGGAGGAGACCATGATCAGATTCCTTCATAAAGAGATAGATGTCCTTGTATGCACCACAATTATCGAATCCGGCCTTGATATCCCGTCCTGTAATACCATTATCATCAACGGGGTGGATCGCATGGGCCTGTCACAAATATACCAGCTGAGGGGGAGGGTCGGAAGGTCCTCGGAAAACGCCTATGCATATCTTCTACTATCAAAGGATTCCGGCTTGACTAGAGAAGCCGAAAAAAGACTTAAGGCCCTTATGGATTTTTCTCGGCTGGGGTCCGGAATCCATCTGGCCATGCATGATCTCAAGATAAGGGGAGGAGGCAATATCCTTGGTTTCAGCCAGACCGGTCATATTACCGCCATCGGATACGAACTCTACCTGAAACTCACGGAACAGGCTATTGCAGAGCTCAAAGGTGAAGAATGGCATGAAGAAACAAATCCGGAGATCAATGTGGATATCCAGGCATACCTCCCGGAGGAGTATGTGCCTGACATTGATGTCCGGTTGAATCTGTATCGCCGGCTGTCCAGCCTTAAGGAAGAACACGAACTTAACCTTATAGCAGAGGAGATGGCAGATCGGTTCGGCGTATTCCCGGTAGAGGTAACTAATCTGCTTAAGGTTATGGAGGTTCGGCTTAAGATGAAAAGATACGGAATAAGCCAGCTTGATATAACCGAAAGTTCCATTGTATTA
>CAYQNR010000119.1:0-5420 GCA_964418945.1 uncultured Desulfobacteraceae bacterium | reverse complement strand
AGTTTTTTGACCTTTTTAGGATCGGCCTTGCCTTTGGTCTGTCTCATTACCTGGCCCATAAGGAAGTCCACGGGCTTGGTTTCGCCAGCCTTAATCTGGGAGGCGGCATCCGGATTTGCAGAGATTATTTCTTCAAGTATTACTTTAAGTTGTTTGTCATCTGATATGGTTTTAAGCCCCTTTTGGTCGATAATGGTTTCCGGGTCTGACCCTGTTTCGAACATCTCTTCCAGGACCGTCCTTCCGATGGATTCGGTTATAACCCCGGAGTGTATGAGATTGATGAGCCGGGCAAAGTCATCAGGGCTGATCAGACATTCGTTGATGCTACGGGATGCCTTATTCAGCAGTTTATAAAGCTCCTTTATTATCCACTTGCTCAGTTTCCTGTTGTCTTCACAGAGGCGAGCGCATTTCCTGAAATATTCAGATACCGCCTTGTCCTTAGTCAATATCATGGCGTCGTCTTTTGGTATTCCAAAGTCCTCCATAATACTGTTCAATTGCTGGTCAGGGAGCTCGGGCATGGCTTTTTGCACATTATGGATAAATTCCTGATCAATCTCTACCTCCAGGAGATCGGGATCAGGAAAATACCTGTAGTCGGGCGCGTCCTCCTTGCTTCTCATAGGAAGGGTTATTCCTCTGGCCTCATCAAAGAGCCTTGTCTCCTGTTCAATCCGTCCTCCGGACTCCAGGATATCGATTTGTCTCTTGATCTCGTATTCCAGTGCGGCCATCATAAACCTGAATGAGGACATATTCTTGATCTCGGCCCTGTTTCCGAACACTTTGGATCCACGGGGACGAACGGATATATTGACATCGCACCGGAATTGCCCCCTCTCCAGCATGCACTCGCTGATCTCAATATACCTGAGGGTCTGTCTCAGTTTTTCAAGGTAGGCACGTGCCTCGGTTAGGGAGCGCATGTGATTCCTTTCATGGTCGGTAACGATCTCCAGAAGGGGTACGCAGGAGCGATTATAGTCCACAAGGCTGAATTCGGCCGCCTCAAAGGAATCGGATGAATGGACCAGCTTGCCGGCGTCCTCCTCCAGGTGGATGCGCTTGATGCCTACAGGGTAAGGCTGTCCGTCATCCCCTGTAATCTCCAGGTAGCCGTCTTCGCAGAAGGGCCTTTCATACTGGGAAATCTGGTAGCCTTTGGGCAGGTCCGGATAGAAATAGTTTTTGCGGGCAAACCTGGAGATGCTGTTGATGGTGCAGTTGAGGGCAAGGCCTGCCCTTATGCTGTATTCCACGGCCTTCTTGTTCAGCACCGGAAGGGCGCCCGGTTGTCCGGTACATACAGGACAGATATTGGTGTTGGGAGCGGAGTCATAACTCACCGGGCAATCACAGAAGAGTTTTGTCCTGGTGTTAAGCTCAACATGTGTCTCGAAGCATATGATGAGTTCGTAATCCATTGATTAATATCCTGATTCACCGCAAAGACGCTGAGAACGCAGAGTTTTTTCTTTTCGTTGAGAGGACGAAAAGAAAAAATATGCATCATTTAAAAACAAGGTTATTCTTTAAATTTATTCACTACCCTAACAATCCCGTCTTTCATAACAGGTACATTGAAATTCAAAAGCAAGCCCAGATTAAGGCCTGATAATTTCAGATATGTTAAAAGTTGTGCTGTATGTATAGGTTCTAACTTATCACAAGATTTAAGTTCAATTATGATTGAGTCTTCAACAACTATATCCAGCCTATAATTACAATCCAATCTCTTCTTTTTATACACAACGGGCAGAGGTTTCTGCGACTCAAAAGACAATTTCCTAAGGCCTAGTTCATGACACAGAGATTGTTCGTAAACTGATTCAAGTAGACCTGGTCCGAGGTGTTTATGTACTTCGATTGCTGCACCTATGATTTTGCTACTTAAGCTGTTTATATCCACCATAGTCTGCTTTATAGATTTTATAACGGATAATATTTTTACTTTTTACCCTCTCAGTAAAAAGTAAAAAGGTTTTCTCTGCGTTCTTTGTGTCTCTGCGGTTAATCCTATTGCTTTAGTAACTGCTCATAAAAGTGTCCAATCTGCAGTACCGTCTCTTCGTCAAAGGGCCTGCCTATGATTTGCATGCCTACAGGAAAACCGTTGACCGGTCTGGATCTAACGTTCATCCCCGGAAGACCGGACAGGTTAAGGGAGACCGTGTAGATATCCACCAGATACATCTGCAGCGGATCTTCCAGCTTTTCTCCCAGTTTGAAAGGCAGGCAGGGGGTGGTCGGTGTTATAATACAATCTACGTTTTCAAACGCGTCATCAAAGTCCTTTTTTATAAGCCTTCTTACCTTCTGTGCCTTGAGGTAATAGGCGTCGTAGTATCCCGCGCTAAGCACGTAGCTCCCCAGCATGATCCTCCTCTTGACCTCATTACCGAAGCCCTGGCTTCTGGTATTTTCATACATGGTTATGAGGTCCGAGGCGGTATCTGCCGACCTGAATCCGTATTTCACGCCGTCATACCTTGCCAGGTTGCTGCTTGCCTCGGCGGTGGCGATCAGGTAGTAACAACTTATGGCATATGGGGTATGGGGCAAGGAGATATCTATTATTTCGGCCCCGTTTTTCTCCAGCATGGCTACGGATTCCATAACACTTGCCCTGATCCCGGTGTCCAGTCCCTCTATAAAGTACTCTTTGGGCAGGCCTATCTTGATGCCTTTTATGTCTTTATCAAGAGATTCCAGAAAGTCGGGCCTTGACACATTCACCGAGGTGCTGTCCAAACCATCATAGCCACATATGGTGTTGAGCAGCAGGGCGCAATCTTCCACGGTCCTGCCTATGGCGCCGACCTGATCCAGGCTGGAGGCAAAGGATACAAGGCCGTACCTTGATACCCTGCCATAGGTGGGCTTGATTCCCACCACCCCGCAGAAGGCGGAAGGCTGCCGGATGGACCCGCCGGTATCAGTGCCAAGGGCCAGTATGGTTTCACCAGCGGCCACGGCGGCGGCCGATCCCCCGCTGGAACCGCCCGCCACATATCTGCTGTCAACTGGATTTCCGGCAGGGCCCGCGATGCTGTTCTCGGTGGAAGATCCCATGCCGAATTCATCCATGTTGGTCTTCCCGACCATCACGGCCCCCTGTTTCAGAATCCTGTCAACAGCCGTGGCATTATAGGTAGGTATAAAAGAATCAAGGATCTTTGAAGCGCACGTAGTCCTTATGCCCTTTGTGCACAGGATATCCTTGATTGCCACGGGGATACCGTTAAGGGGGGGGGTCTTTTCTTTGTTTTTGAATCTCTTGTCCGCGTCATCCGCCTGTTTCAAGGCGATTTCACGAGTAGTAGTGATAAACGCGTTAATGCCTTCCTCCCTCTGGTCAATCCTCCTAAATACGGACTCGGTTATCTCCCGGGAGGTGGTCTGGCCTTTCTTCAGCATCAGGGCCAGTTCAGCGGCATTTCTATCGCATAATTCCATTTTTAGGCACCTTCCAGTATCTTGGGGACCTTGAAATAGTCCTTTTCCTTCATGGGCGCGTTCAAAAGCAGGTCGCCGGGAGAGCGCTTTTTAGAAGGGCTATCGTCTCTCCACATGTTCTTAATATCCAGGACATGGCTCATAGGGGGTACCCCCTCGGTATCCAGATCTTCCAGTGATTCCACGTAGGTCAATATGGAATTCAAATCCTTCTGATATCTCGTGATCTCTGATTCCGAAAGTTTCAGACGGGCAAGTCTGGCCACATGCATGACTTCTTCCCTAGAGATCATCTCTTGCCTCACATCGGAATGATCCGCAATTTGGGAGGAGGTGTCTTTTTTTTCCTTCCGGGCTTCTTCCTTAACGTCCCACTTGAAACGGAGACCCAGTTCATCAAGCTGAGAACTGTCGGCGGGGGAGGGTGATTGGGTCAAGGGGCAATAGGCGCTCCGGTTCTTGGGAAAGGCCATAACATCGCGGATGGACGATGCGCCCAGTATCATGGAGATGACCCTGTCCATGCCCAGGGCTAGCCCTCCATGGGGAGGCGTGCCGAATTCAAGCGCTTTAAGGAAAAAGCCGAATCTTGCCTCTGCCTCGGATGGACTCAGTCCAAGGGCCTGGAATATCCTTTTTTGCACCGCCATATCATGTATACGAATACTACCTCCTCCCAGCTCTTCGCCGTTTATAACCAGGTCATAGGCCCTGGACTTGAGACCCAGCAGGTCATCCATATCGGACGGATCGAAATCGGTCCTGTCGGGCATGGTAAAGGGATGATGGTGGGAGGTTAATTCATTATCCTTTAATTCAAACAGGGGAAAGTGGGTGACCCAAAGCGGGGAAAAGGTGTTTTCGGGTATCAGTCCCAGCCTGTCTGCCACATGGAGCCGGAGCCTGCCAAGAACCGTGTTGACCATATCCCTGGACCCGCCGGCAACCATCATAATGACGTCACCCTCCGAGGCGCCAAAAAGCCCTATTATACTGTCCAGCTCATCCGGCTTGAAGAATTGCACGATGTTGGATTGAAGCTTGCCCTGGGATACCTTCATCCATGTCATTCCTTTGGCGCCGAAGGAGGGTACAATCTTCATGGCGTATTCATTCTGCAGGATATTCTTGCTCAGTACACCGGACGGGTCTTTGACCAGGAGGCCTTTGATAAGTCCGCGTTTCCGGATAGTCTCCCGGAACACGGAGTATTCCGTGTCTCTCACAATATCGCTAATCTCCCTGAGTTCCATGCCGAATCGGAGATCAGGCCGGTCGGTGCCGTATGAATCCATAGCGTTTTCATATGTCATTCTGGGAAAGGGTCTGGCCAGGTCTATATCTCCCAGCCTGAAGATCCTGACCATAAGCTCCTCGATGACATCATAGATAAATTCTTCATCTATAAAGGAGGCCTCCAGATCAAGCTGCGTGAACTCGGGCTGGCGGTTGGGCCTCAGGTCTTCATCCCGGAAACACCTGGCAATCTGATAGTATCGATCCATACCCCCGATCATAAGTAGCTGCTTAAAGAGCTGGGGAGACTGGGGAAGTGCGTAGAATCTACCATGGTGTACACGACTGGGGACCAGGTAATCCCGGGCCCCTTCAGGGGTGCTTTTTGTCAGGAATGGAGTTTCTACTTCAAAAAAATTAAGCTGGTCCAGATATTCCCGGACACAATTGAGTATCCGATACCGCTTGATAAATATCTCCTGCATGGAAGGCCTGCGAAAATCGAGATACCTGTATCGCAACCGCAGATCCTCATCCACCTTCTCGGGACCGGCCTGTATCTCTTCACCGAAGACCATCGCTTTTTCACTGATCTTAAAGGGCAGGGTCTTTGCCGTGGCCAAGATATCAAGTTTATCGGCAAATACCTCTATGGTGCCGGTAATAAGGTAAGGGTTCTCCATGCCTTTTTCCCTCAAGGATACCCGGCCCCTTACCTCCAC
>CAYQNR010000118.1:0-5504 GCA_964418945.1 uncultured Desulfobacteraceae bacterium | reverse complement strand
GGATAATTATTGTTGAGTCGAGCCTTTGGACTTATCCAGCACTCTTAGAACGGTAAAGGCAAAAAAGATAGCTGCACAATCACTCTTTTTCACTCTGAAGCACTTCATGTAAAATTTTGCTCAATGATAATGATTCAAATGGTTTGGGCATCATGCCCTTAAAACCATATTCCTGAAAATTCGCTAAAACCGGATCATCGGAGTAACCACTTGAGACGATTGCCTTTGTCTCTGGATCTATCTCCAGCAATTTCTGGATGGTTTCCTTGCCTCCCATTCCATCTGGGACAGTCAGATCCAGGATGACGGCATCATGGGGCTTGTTAGCTTCTTTTGCCTCTTTTACCATCCGAATCGCTTCATCACCGTCCTTTGCAAATTCCGGCTCATATCCCAATTTATCCAGCATTCTCCCGGCCATTTTTCTTAATGACGCCTCATCATCCATCACCAGAATCTTACCGCGGCCCTTTATCACTTTGTCTTCCCTTTTTTCCGGGGCTACCTTTTCAGAAGCAGGCAGGTAGATGTGAAATGTTGTACCAACCCCTAAGCGGGATTCCGCCATGATGATTCCACCATGTTTCTTGATAATGGAGTATGTCGTGGCAAGCCCTAGCCCGCTTCCCTCTTGCTTGGTGGTAAAATAAGGGTCGAATATCTTTGAAAGGTGCTTTCCCGCTATGCCTATCCCCCCATCTTTGACAGAGATCCGGACATATCTGCCCGGCTTGAGCTGCCATTCATTTCCTTCATCTATGATCAGATTCTCTGCTTTGATTTCTATAATGCCTCCTTCCGGCATCGCCTGGTTCGCATTTATTACGATGTTGTTGATGACCTGACTTATCTGGCCGACATCTACTTCGACACACCAGAGGTCTTCCCCTATGGAAAATTCACAACCAGATTTGGAGCCGTGTATCACAAAAAGTGAGGATTCTTTAATAATATCTCCTATCGAAGCGGCCTCCTTTACAGGTGTTCCCCCTTTGGCAAAGGTTAATAACTGCCTGGTCAATGTCTCAGCCCTTTTTGAGGCTTTCTCTGCTTCACTTAAGAATTCTAAGATTTCACTTCTAGGAGCTGCTTGATCCTTGGCCATGTAAACATTGCCGAGAATCGTGGTTAGGATGTTGTTGAAATCGTGAGCAATTCCTCCCGCAAGAATCCCAAGGGATTCAAGTTTTTCGGCCTTTAAGATCTCCTCCTCCATTCTCTTGCGCTCGGTGATGTCGCGCCAAATGCAGTGGTAAACAGGATTCCCCATGATCTCAATTACCTGCCCTGTTACGTGAACATATCTGATTTCGCCCTGCTTGGTGCGGTGGAGGGTTTCAAAATCGTTATACCCTTTCTCCATTCCTTTCCGAATACGCTCCTGGATTTCTTTGGCTGTTTCCTTAACTTCGATATCAGATATCCGCAATAACGCAAATTCCTCCCGCGAATAGCCTAACTGTTGACAGGCCTGGTCATTAAACTCAATGGGCTGAGTGGTTTCCGGGTCCAGGATCACAACAGCATCCGGCCCTTTCTCGAAAAATGCACGATAACGGCTTTCACTCTCGCTCAGCGCATCCTCGGCCTGCTTGCGCTCGGTGATGTTCCCAGAGGTACCTAGAATACCTATGATGTTACCCTCTTTGTCCCGCAGCGGCACCTTGTTGGTTTTGGCCCATGCCCGGATGCCGTTAGCTCGAAAAAAAGGCTCGATTATATCGTATTCGGGAATACCTGATTCCATAATCCTCTTATCATCCTCCCGAAAGGAATCCGCTTCCTCTTTAGACCATGGAAGCTCGTGGTCGCTCTTTCCGATAAGCTCCTCTGAGGAGTTCAGTCCGGCCCAAGCCAGCCAGGTGCGGTTGCCGCCATGGTAAATTGAATCGCGATCTTTCCAAAAGACTCCGGATGGGATCGTGTCCAATACGATCCGCAGCATATTCCGTGAATCCCGCAGCTCCTCCTCGGCCTGTTCGCTTTTAGTAATATCAGCTGCTACCTCAACAACACCGATGATCTCTCCTGTTTCATTTTTTATGGGGTATCCAGTTATAATCCAAATCCTTCCATCGGGTGTCATTATTTTGTCGCGTTGAATATTTCCTGTTTCAATGGCTTTTGCTACCGGGCAAATATCGCACTCTTCTTCCCTGCCTGCCCAGATTTCAAAACATTTTCTGCCAATTAATTTTTCCTCTTTTTCATTTACAGAGGCTGCGGCAGCTCTATTTGCCCATAGAACAGTATGCTCTAAATCCTTATATACCACCACTTCGGACATGGCATTCAGAATGGCGGACTTTTCCCTTTCGCTTCTCTTTAACATTGCCTCAAACTTTTTTTGCTCGGTAATTTCATAACCTGTCTCTATGGCACCGATAATGGTGCCGTCTGCGTCTCTAAGTGGAGTGGCCTTTGACAGCCACGAACCTTGGGTGGCAGGCCAGTGATCCTGATTCTCTGGCGTTAACTCGGCTTCTTGTTTTTCTCCGGTCTCAATGGCAGTCAAGGCAGGGCAGCCGTGGCAGGGTCTTGAAAGGTTCCAGATGACGTGACACTTTTCCCCTTCGATTTCTTCCAGGGATTTTCCAGTCGCTTTCTGGTATGCTTTGTTGGCCCAAACGATATTGTTATCAGTGTCGTGAACGGCAATGATCACCGGCGCCAAATCCAGCACATTCGCCTTGAAGGAATTATTGAGGGTTTTTTGTAACATTTTCTCTTCCCTATTCGAAGTCATTTATGAAGCTTATAACAGGTTCAAGGATTCTTGCATTATACTTGAAACCCGACAAATTCAATAATTTTGTTGATATCCTGAAACTGGTCAAAAATTATTTTCACTATACCCAAAAAATAGGTTTGACTTCAAGGTATTTTTGTCTAGCTGGGTGCAATATGATAGCAGATCTCTTGCCACGAGCTCACCCTTTCCCCTTGCTATTCCTGTCTCGGATATCACCTCGATATCCCATCATTCCAAGGCGTTAGAACGCTGAACAAAATAGCAGACATACAAACTTCAGGAGTATCCTTCTTTAAAGGAGAGAAAATCAAAAGACGTCAGCGGTACTGAAATATTATAATTACTTGATATCTTAGAATTGTTTTATTAATCTAATCCTAGATTTGTTTGAGTTAAACGGATTATTATGACAGGTCTTAATCTATCCTTGAAGAGGTTATTATCACTGCTGAAAAGCGTAGGGAAAGGCCTTAGGCATTTTTCATGAACGCCTGAGAAAGTTGAGTGCACAATATGTAACTAAATATATCAGAAACATTAATATTAATGTCAGAATCTCAAAAGGTAAAAAATGTCAGAAGGAAAAATTGAAAAATTGGCCGTACTAATAGATGCAGATAATGCTCAACCTTCCATTATTGAAGGACTACTATCGGAAATCGCAAAATATGGAACAGGTAATGTAAAAAGAATCTACGGTGACTGGACAGTTCCAGGCCTTAAAGGCTGGAAAGAAGTTCTATTACAGTATTCAATTCAACCCATACAGCAGTTTAGATATACTTCGGGGAAAAACGCTACCGATAATGCAATGATAATTGACGCAATGGATTTGCTTTACACAGGTAACTTCGACGGATTCTGTATTGTATCCAGCGATAGTGATTTCACTAAGTTAGCTTCAAGGATAAGAGAGGCCGGTCTTTTTGTTTATGGATTTGGTGAGAGAAAAACTCCTGAAGCATTCGTTTCTGCATGTGATAAGTTTATATTCACTGAAGTGTTGCGATTCAAAGATGAAGATAGCGAGAAAATTAGTCGCGAAACAACCAGCGAACTTAAACAAGACACGAAGCTTGTAAATTTATTAAGAAACGCTGTTGAAGCTTCCTCGGACGAAAGTGGTTGGGCTCATCTTGCATCTGTAGGGAGCAACATTGCCAAACAGGCGCCAGAGTTTGATCCACGTAACTATGGTTACAAAAAGTTACGTGAACTTGTGGCAGCGACAAAGCTTTTCGAGATTGAGGAAAGATCAGTGGGCGATGGACACACAATAGTAATTTATTTAAAGGACCCGAGAAAAAAATAAAGGGGGACTAAAGTAAAGGGGGACGCTCTTTAATAATTCAATTTCATTTTTATCTTTCCCCAATTTTTTGTATATCTTGCCACGACATGATCCTTTCCCTTTGCTATTCCCGTCTCGGACTCACCTCGATATCCCATCATTTCAAAGCAATACAATTCTGACCAATACAGCAGGTATTCAAGACTAAAGAGATGTAGACGAAAGACAGAAAAACCAACAAGGGTCAAAAGTAGATTTGACCCCTTAACTTAGCTCTTATTAAAGTGGGCTATCATATTCCTATCATCCAAATCTATAAGGAACGGGTGGTGAGATGCGTACTCTTGCCACTCCTTATAGGAAATAAAAGGATGGGTCTTTTCTATTTCGAATACGGTAGATTTCAACACTCCGGGAATTTTATCAATTGTATCATTTATATATTTGCGCAATTCCACGTCTTCATTTTCTGAAAGTAGCGAAAACTGGATACAATCATTGAAGAGATGAAAGGTATAAGCCACATAGGTCAGTTTGATCCACCCCGGATAAGCCGGGTTCGATATCTTCTCATAGACCTCGTCTAAACGACCCGGGAATATCTTTAGGGTGATGATATATCGTTTCATATGTCTGGTGTCTTTCGGCAAAGGGAAAAACTCGGTTGCAGCATATTAACTACCCAGAGACTGGTAACTTCTTGGAGTTTGGCCAGGTTATGAGCAATAAACTCGCCAAGGATATTAGGATCTGCCACATGAACAGATAGATTTGCCTCATTGTAATTGCGGCGTCTTGAAAGATAAAGAAGTCTCCCTTTATTTCCGAATGCATTTTGCAATCTGTTTTTATTTTCTATGATGCCCTTCCAGAGAAGTTCCGGATTTTCTTGCGCTTGGGTTATGATTATTGAGATCATTTTTTTACCTCCTCATTACTATTTCTTTTTTTTGGTGATCCCCTGGTAAATATAGCCTATCCTATGGGCCTTGGTAACTCTAATGGAGTTAAATTTTAAGGGATCATTAGTCCAATTTATTCATCATCTTCGGCTTGGTTATAATAATACGGAACGTGGGTAAGCAGATGCTTTTGAGTAAGAGAGGGAGCTTTAAAAGTTATGACTTCAAAAAGATGATGTAATGAATTTTCTTCAGTAAGCGCTTTCAACTTATTCAAGCCGCAAAATACATTATTAAGACCCAAATAGTATATAAATCCAATGAGCGTTTACCCAATAATTATTCATTATAGGAAATTACTCTTGATGTATAGATTTTAAATGAGTTAGCATTATATGTCAAGGTTAGAATAATACTGTTGGAGAACAGGAGGGTCAGGCCTCCATTCTTCACGCATCCTTATTTAGTACTACTTGTAGATTGATGATTAATCCGAAATCTGTTAGGAGTGAGGACTTGACCCCTATGTTTTCTATGCTTATCGTTTTATATTATGAAT
>CAYQNR010000117.1:0-5665 GCA_964418945.1 uncultured Desulfobacteraceae bacterium | reverse complement strand
TATAGTTGGCAGCCTGATCTGCTTTCGGCTGCGTCTGTATCCCGGAATGAATACCGTACCCGGCGATGTCGCAAAGATCATAGAGCATCTCCATGACTTCTTCTGCGGGTTCCACGTGTTTCAAATGCTTCTTAGCAGATACTGTGCTATAGCCACAGCTGGATAGGCTTGCAAGCAGGAGAAAAACAAGGGAAAGCACTATGAATAAATTCCTGCTGATTTTCATGCGTTACCTCCTTTTTTGGACACCCAGCTTTGTCGAAGGGGATGTCCATGATTTTATGATTTCGATTACTTCAATATTTTCAAGTTATAATTTCATGGACGTCTCCGTAGAATGGATAGAGTTCGGCAAATGCGAAATAAGACTTTATTTCGGATCAAATATGCGAGGTTTTCTTCTGACTGCCCGGTACGCCTCTATGGAATCTTCTTTCTTTTATATTCCCATTTGGTGTCTTTACAAAGGCCGCAGTCTGGGCCAGCGAACATCTTCTTAGCCGTTTTATCCCCTTTTAAATGCCATTTCAGCCATGCCACGGCAACTTTTCCGAACTCGCCGCCATTTGGCTGCATATAGGTCCCTCCGTGGCCCACACCATCTAAATGAGCTATGGCAATGGGGGCTTTATCAATCCTCGCGAAGTCGTCTTCCCCATTTGGATAAGCCATATCACTCTTTCCGCCGTCGATATACACAACAGGCGAGTGCAATTTTTGAAGATGATCCTTCCCGATAGTAGGCAATACTATCCTCATTCCTCCTAGTTTCGGAGCTCCTGCTTTTGGAGTTCCTGTTTTCGGCGGACCTATTTTCGGCAGACCTCCTGCAAAAAGACCGCTGTCCATGGCTAGTGTTGTCGAAACACGCGGATCAGCCGCTATTTCCAACGCCTGCATACCTCCGCAGCTATGGCCCGCTACGGCAAATTTTGAAGGGTCCAGTTTCTGGTAGTACTTGCTGTCCTTGCGAGCGTTCTCTGCCGTCGCCCAGTCTAGGGCTTCCAGCAATTGAGAAGACTTTGTCCCACCTATGCCGCCGCCCATCATGCCGCCACCAGGGCCACCACCCGAAGATGAGCCTTCCGCGCTGTATGGGCCTATGGCCACAACCAGAAAGCCCTGGGATGCGATTTCCGCGAGAAAAGGTGCATAAAATGTATTTGAATTCATACAGGCACCATTCCCCCAGGCAAAAACCGGCAGGGGATTATTTTTATTGAAGGGGCCTAAATCCTCGGGACGATAGATAGTATGCCCCGGAACTCCTGGATCTCCTTCAATGATCGCCGGATAGGGTCCCGAACCAACGGGCTTCGTCTGGGCGTGCGCAGCCGTTGTAACCAGTGCGATTACACACATCATAATATAGGCATATCGTAGCATGTTCAATTCCTCCTGTTTATGTGTTCTTAATCTCATCGCTAGAAAGCGTTCCCGTCCACGATATTTTAAAATACTGGCCATTCATCTGGCGTACAAGGTTAAAGGATATTTTATCTCCTTCTATTTTGCCGTCCTTAAGCTCGATCACTCCGGGCATTTGAGAACTGTCGAGCGTTCCCGTCAATTCGGAACCTTCGACCTTAAACTCCAACCTTATTTCGCTATTACCGTCTTTTATAAGCCACTTACCCGCAGCCCCTTTCGACGGTTTATCGCTTTTCTCTCTCTTGACAGTAAATTCGGTATTAGCAGCGCTACCGGTAGGTCCACCCGTCATACCACTGCGACCGAAGCCGGGCATACTCATACCGCCAAAGCCGCCCGTTGAGCCGCCAGTGTAGTTCCCGATAGAGGGCCGAGACGTGACCGATCCCACGGGCTTGAACAACCTCTGCGCGAACAAATACAGATTGTTATTCCACACTGGGACCTCGTGCACTCCAGAGTCGAGATACCAAACGTGATCGATCTTGGCCTCAACTAAAAGCTGGTGGAGGTTCCAGCTTCCCGTGATCAGGCTGTCCTTGTCGCCGCAGCCGATCCACAGGAGGCTCAATCTATCTTTGGCCTTCTGGATCTTTGGGACGAGAACATTGGCTGGCTGCAAGTTAGGTGCAGAGGAAAAGCCGCCGACCCAGGCGAATTTGTCGATGTTGTTAATGCCGAAATTGAGGCCCTGGCCGCCGCCCATGGACAGGCCGATAAGTGCCTGGTGTTCCCGGTCTGTCTTCACCGAGTAATGCGACTCAATATAGGGCATTAAATCCTGTAACAGGTCCTTCTCAAAATGGGCGTAGTAATTGAAATCCGACATAAAATTGGCTGATGGTGGATCGGCAGTGGCCCGGCCGTTGGGCATTACGATTATCATGGGCACGGCCTTTTTATCGGCGATGAGGTTGTCGAGGATCCTGTTGGCCGCGCAGAGACTCGTCCAATGAGTCTCGTTGCCGCCTATACCGTGCATCAGATAGAGAACAGGGTATTTCCGATTGGCGTCATAATTGGGAGGAGTATAGACGACGGCTTTGCGGTCGAAGCCGATGCTCTTGGAGTTATACGTAATGGTTTCCAGCTTACCTTTCGGGATATCCGGTCGGACTTTGGTGAAGTTGGCCGGTGCGTGATTGGGCAATGCCACGGTCGTGCCAGTCACCTGTGCGGTGGCCTGTCCAGTCGACGGAGTCCCGATTGTCATCTGCACTAATGCCGCTCCAACCAGGCAGCTTGCTAAAAATCCCCAAGGCAGTTTTTTTAAACGATTCATGGGAAACCTCCTTGAGTAATTTAACAATATGGTTAGTAAAAGTGTATATTGCCACTTTAGGTCCACTGAGGCCGCCGGTCCAGGTTTGAGATTTTAGCAATCTAATTTCTCCAAAACCCCTATTAATGTATATAGGTATACCAAATAGCTTAATAGTGTCAATGAAATATTTTTGGTATTTCTCCCCATTAGTTGGGAGAAAGGGGTCAAGGATTCAAGGGTTCCAGGGGTCGAGTGTCCGAGTGGAAAGCTTTTAATCGGTTTTAGTCATATTCACAACAGCGACGTCGTCCTGAAAACAAACATATCCCCCCTGAAATAATTTTGACTGAGGAAGAGTGTCGCCCCTGAAACTGAATGATAGGTGCTTTCATTAAAAAAGACAGGCGCCCCAAAAGGAATCTTCAAGGCACTCGATATGTCGAGGTCGGCTACAACAGACCTCAAGGTTTGACTCACTCTATGAATTTTAATTCCCATTGCCTGTTCTATTGTATTTAGAATATCATCCTTTCCGGCATCCTTCTCAGATATGTCAGCACAGTAAGACGGATCGGCATAGTAAGTATAAAAAGAAACCGGTAAACCTTTATAAATTCTTATCCGTTTCAATCGCCATATCTCTTGTTCAGGGCTCATTGAGAGGAGATTCTGCATATATTCTGAGGATGCTGTCCTGGTAATTTCCAGTACTTTCACTTGAGTATTCAGCTTTTTAATGGATTCTATCAGTTTTTTAAAACTGTTGTTCAACTCAAACCCCAATGGTTCAGGGGCGATTTTAGATACAGTTGTCCCTAAACCGCGCCGACGCTCCACAAAACCATCGTTTTTCAGCTTTTCCATGGCTTTGCGAATGGTGATGTTGCTTGTTTCAAATTCCCTTTCCAGTTCTTCACCGGTAAAGAGTTGTTTGCCCGGATTATATTGTCCTGATAAGATACGTCTCTTCATAGTCTCTGCGATTTGCACAAAAAAAGGAACGGATGAATTATGATCAAGAGATATTTTTTCTTTTTTTCTTTTTCTATTTATCATTGCCAAATGCCCTGGAATTAATATTATATGGAATATTCAGCTAGAACCTAACCAGTTTAAAACGTTTCGAAAAGGATTCTTAGGTATACTTATATACAAATCATAAAATATATCAATGCCTTTATCAATCAAAGTTATGAATCAGGTTTTATCAACGAGGAGGAAACAAATGCTGCGAATAGGAATATCATTAATGTTTTTATTATCAAGCCTTTGTTGGGCACAGGAGCCCGGTGATTTTCGTCCGGCCGAGACAAATGTCTGGGGAGCCTCCTATCCCCGTGTTGATAGTACAGGGAGAGTTCAGATCCGTGTTAAGGCTCCGGAGTCCTCCAGTGTCAAGGTTAATTTCTGGAGTGGGCGTAAAATGGATATGGTGAAACAAAAGGACGGATTCTGGACTGTCACCACACCTCCACTTGCTCCAGGACTCCACTATTACACATTGATGATCGACGGGGCGGAAGTCAGCGATCTTAACAGCCATGCTTTCTTTGGCGGTACCAAGCATGCAAGTGCGGTTGAGGTTCCGGAGCAGGGCTCGACCTATTATTCAATTCAGGATGTACCGCATGGTCAGGTGCGTGAGGTCTGGTACAACTCCAAGGTGACCGGAACCTGGCGGCACGCACTGGTATATACACCGCCAAACTACGATACAAAGCCCGATATGCGTTATCCGGTGCTCTATCTTCAACATGGCGGAGGAGAAGATGAGACAGGCTGGATAAGACAGGGTCGAGCAAACTTCATACTGGACAACCTCATTGCAGCCGGAGAGTGCAAGCCAATGATCATCGTGATGGCCTATGGCTATGCCAGACGTGCCGGCCAGCCTGATGAGGACATGGCTGATGTTCCTTTTGGCTCCGCCAAAATGATGAAGGCAATGCAGGAGATGACAGATGCGTTTGAAGATGATGTGACACAGGCCTTAATTCCCTTCATTGATTCGACCTTCAGGACACTTCCGGATCGCGATCATCGGGCGATGGCAGGTCTTTCAATGGGAGGGATGCAGACGTTCCAGATCACACTCAATCATCTTGATCTCTTCTCCCACATCGGCGGATTCAGCGGGGCTGCCGCATCCCTGGCATTTGGCAACGAGAAGCCGGACCCCAAGATCTTCTCCAACGGGGTGTTTGCCGATCCTGCGGCCTTTGCAAAGAAAGTACATCTGCTCTGGCTAGGAGTCGGAACCGAAGAGCCTGAAAACATGCGCGAAGGAATTCGAAGACTGCATAAATCCTTATTAGAAGCAAATATTCAGCATCTCTACTACGAATCGCCCGGGACGGATCACGAGTGGCAGACCTGGCGTCGCGATTTGAAGGACTTCGCACCGAGACTCTTCTAGTGTCAATTATCCCCAAGGCTTTTCCGAGGCGGCGCACTCTCCTCCGATGCGGCCAAAGACAATGCACTCTAGGATGTTGCCGCCGCCCTGGTAGTGGTAACTGTATATGGATCCAAGTTCGCCGGCCGAATACAGCCGCGGAATCGGCTTTCGGTCGGTGTCCAGCACCTGGGATTTGCTGTTGCGGCGCGGACCTCCCTGTGTATTGGTGAAGGCCGGAACAAACTCGGCGGCATAATAAGGCGGATCCTGAATCGGCGCCATCCTTGTGGGATCCCGGCCAAATTCCGAATCATTCCCTTCCGCGCACGATTTATTCCAGGTACTAACGGTTTTTTCGAGCGTGTCCGGATCCTTGCGTATCTTCGCGGCCAGTTCCCTTAGATTATCGCCCTTTACAATCCAGCCTTTTTCGATTTCAGCGCTGTTGTCAGCACTCCACTTGTACTGTTCGATCGTCGAGAACCAGCAAAAGAAATAGTCAGCCGGGTAAAGCGGTCCGCTCTTTCTCATGGTTTCATCGAAGACACAGTGCACGGGCAGCGGTGTGGGGA
>CAYQNR010000116.1:0-5806 GCA_964418945.1 uncultured Desulfobacteraceae bacterium | reverse complement strand
CCAATATTAATAGAAAAATTAGAATTTGTTACGTTTTACTGCTATTGATCACAACCCTGCCAAAACTTGTGATAATAGAAGAATATCCATCGACTAGATCTTCTAAATAAGGCTTTTTTTGTTGGAAGCAAGAGATCTCCTGATTGTCATATTCCAGCATTCTGATAAAGTATTTTTCATATTTATTTTTCCTCCTTGTTCTAAAAGCTAATAGCTAAGAGCTATGAGCTATTATAGTTACATTTCCTTTTCCTAAGAGCTAACAGCTAAGAGCTAAGAGCTGATTTTAATCTCCGATAATTCTTGACTTTCATGGGCAGGTTTATTAATAAAAATCTAATTAAAACAATTAATTATAATTCATATTAGTATCCTATATAAATATTCCGATGTTCATTTGTCAACCTATCATTAAGGGGTGAAAATGGCCGGTAAAAGAAAAACCCTGTTTCTCAGATTGAGGGCAGGGTTTTGTGTCTTTTTGGCCGAAGTGCATTGACTGCGCTTGGCGCTAGGCATGATATAACTTGGCAAGATTAATAGTTACTGGTTATTAGGATAAGAAACTTAATAACTTAACAGCGTCCCTATTCAAAGGCAGACTTGACCACTTTAACTGGGTATTGCTTTCCTCGGGGAAGCACTATAATTTTGGCACTTCTACTAAATAACCAGATGGTCAAGGGTTTGGTCCTGACCCTTTTTTTACCTCAGTGGCGGTTTGAAATAGCAAAGGGTTCATTCTTGTAGCCTTTGACAAGACGGGGGCGAAAATATTATCTTACTTAGTGATAATGGACTGAATATGGGGGTGAGAGCATTGGACATACTCGAAGAGCTGGCACAAATTGCCCGCACTAGGCCGGAAAAATTGAAAAAACAGAAGGGGAAAGGGGTTAAAATAGTTGGCTATGTAGGCAGATTCGTTCCAGAGGAATTAATCCACGCCTCTGGAGCAGTGCCATACCTGATGTGTAGAGGGGGGGAGCCTGAACCACCTGATGCAGTAATCCCGTACATGCTTCGGTTCATGAGCCCTTATGCCAGGTCGCAAATTGGATATCACCTTTTAGGTATAGACCCGGTAGTGCCAATGCTTGACCTCATAGTGGCGCAATGTAGCGATTGTCATGAATCAAGATTAGCTGATTTATTGGAATACTTTAAATTGCCAACGGTGAGACTGGGTGTTCCACCCGATTGGAAAAAGTCGCTCTCCCGAGGGTATTACCAAAAACGGTTAACATGGTTGAGGGAGAAATTGGAGGTTCTCACCGGCGATAAAATATCAGACGAAAAGCTTAAGAAATCAATTGAGTTTATTAACCATACAAGAGACCTTTTAAGCAGGATTAACCTACTGAGGAAAAAACAGCCACCGCCTATAGGCGGTTACGATATCATTCGGCTCAATCATTATTCCTTCTATTGTGACCTAGAGAAGCTGCTTCCGAAACTCAATGACCTGTATGAGCAGCTGCAAAAGGGCAAGAGTCCCTTTTCCAGAGAGGCGCCCAGGATACTCCTGGCTGGTCATGTAGTAGGCATGGGCGATTATGTAGTTCCCAAGTTGATTGAAGACTCTGGCGGGGTGGTAGTTGCTGAGTTTCTGGACGAAGGAATGAGGCAATGTGCCTGGAATGTGAAAACGGACGGCGATTTAATGAACAACCTGGGAGAGACCTATTATTTATTAAGGACGCCGCCGTCTATATTCCAGCCAGCCTGGGAAGAAAGGGTCAAAATTATCAAGAAGCTCATAAGAGATTTCAACATTGATGGCGTGATATGGTACGAGTTGTCCTTTGAGGAGATATATGACCTGGAATGCTCCATTATTTCAAAAGCAATGGATGAGGTGAACATGCCTTTCCTGAAACTTGAATCCTCATACGAATATTCAAGGGAAGCCGCGGGGCCGCTAACCACCCGGGTTGAGAGTTTTATCGAGTCAGTCAAGCAGAGGAGGAGTTGATCTGAAATGGCAAAGGATATAAATGAGGCATTCTTAAGATTAACCGGTTTTGAAGAAAACGAAATAGCAGAATATCTACCCCAGTGGCGCCAGGCATGTGAAAAGCTTGGCCTGACCGAAGATGATGTTAAATTTGCTACCGAAGAACGCCTTCCCGCCTACTTTGCTGTGGAATTGGAGGGTATCAGGAAATTACTGGGCTGCTTTGTAAAAGAAACTATAGATTTAACCAAAGCCAATGAGTACAAAGAGAGAGGGGTAAAGGTAGTATATGGCATTCTGCCAGCAATCTTACATTATTATTATGCCCTCAAATTAACGGCACCGGACAAAGTGTACGTTTCCTTTCCAGATATATTTCTGACTATGGTAATGAACGGTTTCTTCCACAAACTTGCCCCTTACCTGGAGGAAGTTGAAAAGGCTGGAATCCCATACGGATGCCGTCACTGTGCCCTGAACAAAACGAGATATGCCGCTCGCCGATTAGGGGTTATTCCCCCGCCTGATATAAGCTGGATATGGGGTTTTATTTGTGATGAAGGACCTAAAACCGATGAATTTATTTGTCTCTACCATGACCCCGAGTGGAAAACCTATATTACACGTCTGCCTCATGACCAGTCCCTGGGTACCGTGGAGGATGAGGTTATTGACCGGGTTGAGTACCTGGCTAATCAAATGAGAGACGGGTTCGAATCAGTTCAGAAGGAAATCGGCATCAAGGTCCCAGAGGAGAAGATAACGGAAGTGATTGGCATCTGGCAGCGGTATGCGGCTAAACTGGCGGAGTTAGCTCGGCTGATGACTGCCGACCCGCAACCTCTAGGCGCAGTGAGCGGGCGTCTTTTCTGGGAAGGTTTGTTCACGCCATTTAACACTGGTATGGAATCAATGGAGGAGGCGCTGGACATTACAATTAGAGAGGTTAAGCAAAGGGTGGCTGGCAAAGAGGGCCTTTTGCCTGAGGGGGCGCCAAAGCTGATGATTTATAGTATTCATCCTACTGTTCCCTGGATAGCCAAAATGTTCGAGGATAACGGGGTGGGAATACCCTTGAGTGAGTTTTTTATACTTACCAAGAAGCAACTGACGTCGCCTACATTTGAAGACCCTTATATGGCGGCGGCTGAAGGCTGGCTCAGGACATCGGGGATGGTTAATCCCGGCTATCAGGCGGAGCAAATATGTGAAAAGCTGGAAACACATAAATTCGATGGCATGGTCTTTGGTTTAATGGATTTTGACCGCTGGCTGGGCAGTAGCCACCGATTACTGGCCAGAATGGTGGAGGAAAAGACCAAATTGCCGGTATTCTACATTGAGGGAGACAATTGGGACGATAGGGATTACAGCGAGGAAGCTTTAAGAACCAGGATTGAAAGCATATGCGAGATAATGAAGATGCGGAAGGCTTGAAGTTATGTTTGCCGGTGTTGATATAGGTGCAGCTACTACCAAAGCAGTAATAATTAACGGGCGGCAAGAGATTTTAGCCTTTTCTCTGCTACCAACCAGCTATGACCGTGAGCAGAGCGGAACCGAAGCTCTTAACCTGGCTCTGGCTAAAATCCAGAAGTCTGGGGATGCCGTAAAGTATATTGTGTCAACCGGTTACGGTCGTAGAGCGTTTGCCTCCTCGGATAAGGTGTTACCCGAGATAGTTTGTCACGCTAAGGGAACAAAGTTCCTGTTTCCTGAAGTTAGGACAATTATTGACATCGGCGGACAGGACAGCAAAGTAATTGAACTGGATGAGAATGAGGGGGTTGTCAGGTTCGAGATGAATGACAAGTGTGCTGCTGGAACAGGAAGGTTTTTAGAGGTCTTAACCGAGAGGATATTAAACCTCCCTCTGGCTGAGCTTGGCCCACTTGCCTTGAAGTCCAAGAAGCATTTAACTCTCAGCAGTGTTTGCACGGTATTTGCTGAGTCAGAGATACTTTCTTTCCTATCAGAGCATAAGGCAAGGGAAGACATAGCTTATGGCATAAGCAAAGCCATTGCCAAGAGGGTGATTGGTATGGGGGCGGGGGGACAAATCAGTTATAATGAGCCCATAGTTTTTTCCGGAGGAGTAGCCAAGAATATCGGGGTAGTTAGGGCAATTGAGGAGGAATTAGGCAAGGAGGTCATAGCTCCGAAGGAGCCCCAAATAACGGGTGCCCTAGGCGCAGCTATTTTTGCTAAAGAGTACAGTCATGACGGGGGCTGAAGTATAGCTCCCGATTGCCTGCCTCTTTTCCACCTCAATATATTGTATATGACATTATGTAAACTTAACGTTTGATTACTGCTTAATCTAAACTTTTGGTCCCGCCTTCTTAGGTTTAGATTAGATAATCTAATCTAAAATAATAAAATGCCATAAAGCGGGACGCTGGTAAAAAAGTAAGTATTTAGGGTACGTACGTTAAAATATGAATTGAGAAAGTAAGCCGCAATTACATACCACCTTTAGGGAAGTTATTTGATAATTTAATGATGTCCCTGAAATCCACACACCCCGCTATCTTTTATTTCGGAGGATGATACCATGCGCCGGAAATTATCACTTATTGCCCTCATTTTTATTTTAACGGCCTTAATAGATGTTACCGGCATCGCGATGGCGCAGCCTTCAGATGCAATTCTTAAAGTCCGACAGCGGTTTTTGGATGCCGACATTAATACACTCACCTTCCACAATATAGATGAAATATTCGAAACCAGGAAAGTATCTACAGAGGGGCCTGTTTGGAACCTTCCGCTAAAGCCTGTGCCTCCGGACTTTTCCTATGAATTTAATGGTAAAAATATTCCGGCAGCAGATTTCCCTGAACGTACCTATACTAATGCAATATTAATTATAAAAGGCAATACAATAGTCTTTGAGCGTTATTTTAATCAAACCAATGAAAATACTCATTTTCTTTCAATGTCAGTTGCTAAATCGATTACGTCGGTTTTAGTGGGGATGGCGATCGCCGATGGTGCTATTGCATCGGTGAATGACCTTATTGTGAAATACATTCCTGAACTTAAAGGCAGCGGTTACACTGATGTTACAATTCGTCAAGCACTTATGATGAGGTCAGGCTGCAATTGGGATGAGAGATATGATTTTAATAAAGCTACTCCCATGTCGGAGCTTCATAATGGCGCTATTGTTGAAAATCGATTTCGTTTCACATCTCCAGCGCTATCTCTTAAAAGTATTCACCCTCCGGGGGAACAATTTAATTATTCAACGGTTGAGACCGGTGTTCTGGGATGGGTCGTTGAACGTGCAGTTGGTAAGCCTATTGAAGATTACATGGCTGAGCGCTGGTGGAAAAGGGCAGGTATGCAGTCTTATGGATTTTGGATTGCTGATGGTAAGACCGGTGTAGGCAGGGTTGTGAATGGTATGGGCTTTAATGCGGTACTTCGTGACTATGGGCGTATTGGATTAATGATGTTACATAATGGCGAAGTAAACGGTAAACGATTATTACCACACACATGGGTCAGTGAATCAACTATCCCTGATAAATCTAACGAACCGATCGCTCCGGGCTTTTCTTTAGGGTATCAGTATCAATGGTGGACACTCAAAGATTCTGATGCCTACATTGCAATTGGCCTGCAAGGGCAGTATATCTATATTGATCCGGCAACGAACACCGTTGTTGTTAAGCTGAGTTACTTTCCGCCTGGTGAGGAAAACGCAGAGAATGAAACGCTAGCTTTCCTGCACGCAGTTTCAAAATGGCAGCCGTAGTTCTACGGAAGAGAAAAAAACAACAGTGTCAGGTCTTCACATTTGACAAAGTTGGAGGAATAACGAAAATGTCAAATATGAAGACTTGA
>CAYQNR010000115.1:0-5809 GCA_964418945.1 uncultured Desulfobacteraceae bacterium | reverse complement strand
ATACCGGCACAGTTAGTCGCGCACATCCTCTACTTCTTTTCAAAACAGAACGACCTAATCTTCGATCCCATGGCCGGCGGCGGGGTTGTGGCCGACACGGCCCTGGCGCTTAATCGCCGATGCTGGAGTTTCGATATGAAGGACATGGCGGATGCCCGGCCGGAGATAGAGCCCTACTTTTGGGACATAAAAGACCTGAAATGGCCGGTTTATGGGAAGACCAGGCCGGACCTTATCTTGTTCGACCCACCATATTTCAGCAAAAAGGCCGAGGATTACGATGGAAAGAGTATATCCGGCCTCTCAAAGGAGGCATATCTGGACTTTCTTTGCCGCTTTTTCAAACTTGCTCATGAGAACAGCAAAAAAAGTACGATCTTGTCCTTTATAAATGCGGACTGGAGGGATTTTCAGAGTACTGCCGCTATTAACGAAAACAGAAAAAATTCCATAATGATTGATGATTATCTAAGTGCCCTTGGAAAAGGCGGTTGGGAGGCGACACATATCATACAGGCTCCTATGTCATCGGAGCGATTCCAGGCCAATATTGTGGCAGCTGCCATGCAAAAAAAGAAGATCCTGGGTGTGACAAGCAGGTACGTTATTATAGCAAAACACAGGCTGTAAGAAAAGCAGGCTGTAGGCTGAAGACTGAAGGGTGTCTAACTGATATGAAAAACAGGCTAAAGCGGTTTAGGCTGTAGGCTGGAGGAAAAACAGGCTAAAGCTTATTAGGGTAAAGGGGTTTAGGATGTACTTTGCTTCAGCCTTCAGTCTAATAGCCTACAGCCTAAACAGCTTCAACCTGAAATAAAGGAATATACAATGAGGGATCACACCAAACTAACGGCCTTTCAACTCGCAGATGAAGTGGCGATTTATATTTACAGGTTAACGAAAAAGTTCCCCAAGGATGAACTATTTGGACTGACATCCCAAATGAGAAGGGCTGCTGTCTCCGTGCCTTCAAATATTGTCGAAGGATGCGCAAGAGAAAGTCAAAGTGAATATTTTCGCTTCCTTGAAATTGCTTTTGGCTCTTTAAGAGAACTTCACTATCAGTTTGAACTGTCCGAAAAGCTTGGATACCTCGATGGATGTGAAGCTGGTTCCTGCGAGGGAAAGATAATTGAAACCGAAAAAGTATTATCAGCATTGCTAAAATCAATGCGAAAATCCTAACAGTCTTCAGCCTTTAGCCTGTATTTCCTACAGCCTAATAGCCTATAGCCTAAACAGCTTCAGCCTGCCTTTCTTACATGTCAAAAGGATCAGAAAAAATAAGGATACAGATCATTGGTGGTTGAAAAAGGTTGGGCTTAAAATGCAATAACAATCATTTAATCGCTTTGAACATTATCCTCATGGGGAGAGAAAACGCGATGATGTGCCGGATTTAAGTAACAATGTACGTATAGCCTATTCGCTTTTTGGGACGACTTACTAAGGATAGGTCCATATAACCGAATTGAAAATCAGATGAGACATGTTGCTTCCTCTGTAGCCCCATAAGAATATGAAAGTAATATCAAAGGACTTTTGGAATTGTAATGATAAGGGATAAATAGCAGTAATCAAACGCCAAGTTTACATAATGTCATATACAATATATTGAGGTAGCAAATTCTTAGAGGAGTATGGGAATAAGGTTGAGAAGAGTGTGGATGTTAGTAGGTGATCTATATTTATTCGATAACTTTTGATACACCGCTACTCTGTGGGAAGGTCGTTCACTTGCTTTTCTTTTTCAGCTTCAGAAAGGCTTCAGGTTCTACATATTGAGACCTATCCCCGCTTGTCTTGTATATTGACATCACCCCATCTTCTATCTCATATTCATATAGCTCCCGAGTGATCTTATTCCAGAAATAGTCCCTCATCTTTAGATCTCTGTCAGCATGCCACCTTTCTACAAAATCCAGACATATCACGTACTGGAATTGAACATCTCCGAAGAATGCAGTCCCATCTTCCTTAAAGGAGTAGGTCTTTCCTTCCGAATCAACATAATCATCTACAACCACCTTTTTAGCAACATAACGTTGAGCGTCACCCACATAGACGTAATGTAAAGGTCCCTCTGTATCATAATCTGTCAGTATGAGATTATCGCCATCCACAGTAACGGTTATTCCAGATCCTGTCCAATGGACATTTCCATTTTCCATTATATTGAGACCATCGTGGAATTCGTGAAAATAATGAACAAGTACTAGGTCAAATTCACCTTGATAGGCGATAAGGAGGATCGGTTCTTTGGATGATCTTAAGGAGGCATAAGGAGAATGTGTCTTTTCAATCGCATCGATATAATCGGATTTCAGATATTCACCGGATTTTATTTCCGGTATATTCTTTTTAAAGTTACCGGTTACTAAGATGTCCCTGATCTGATAGCCAACAGGAAGAGGTTCTTTCAATGTAATGATTCCGGTATTTTCATTATAGGAATAGTCTATGTCTTTTTTCAGATATCTACGGCTTCCCCATCTGTTATTTTTCCATGGTTTTATCAAACTGACTTTTATCCGCTTCTCCAAGACAAATTGTTCTACTTTGAATGTATAGGGATGTTTAATGGAAATGACCCCAGTAGCGACCGAATCCTTTCCTGAATCAGCTATTTCCTCGCCTTCTATAAGATATCCTCGGAACATCTGAAAGGCACCCTGGTCCCGTTTCTTGACGATAGAAATAGTTCGTGAGCCGGGTTTTTCAGGTGTTGACTTCAATCTGGCTCTGATACTATACATTGTCGTGTCCTTGCATAGCTCCGGCTTTAAAAAGCGGATAATCCCTTCAGCCTCATCCGCCTCGAAGTCTTCACCTCGTACAAGATTATCATTACTATCTCTATAGTTGATATTGATCGATTCCAAGGGCTCCCTGAATTTCCATATCCATGGGATGGCCTGTTTACCATAGATTATTACCCATTCCTTTTCGTTATCCACGTTAGCTTTTATCTGTAAAATATGTGTTGTTTTATTAAAGGACCATTGATCTTCGGAAAGTTCTTTTTCGGTAACTGGTTTATTATTCTTTACAGATACAATTACTACTTTTTCTATCTTGTCCATCACCGGTAAAATCCAATATTCCCCCAGGGTGTCTGTCGGTTCTAGATTGATGTTAAAAAGGTTGTCTTCCTTTTCCTGTCCTGAAGAGGGGATAGAGCATAAGAACATAGATATTAAGGATAAGAAAGCTAGATAAACAATGGTCCGATCACAGATCTTTCTAAACATGGTCGTTCTCCTTTATGGAAAAAGGAATCTTTTAATGCAAAATTTCTCATTTCTTAGAAAACAGATTCTTTTTCTCATAATATTGCCCGTGATTCAACAGCCTTTTGAAATGAATTAGATGGCCGAATTAAAGACTTTCATTATTCATGGTTTTTAATAAGAACTCTCTTTTTGATGAACATAGAATAGAGAACTTAGACTTAGATGTCACACCACAACCACATGATGTTGTGGTGGGAGAAAATAGGCTAAAAGTTTACATTTCTTGCCACTATCCAATTACCTACATATTTTCATGTATCTAATAGATACTTGAATCTGAGATTACTCTCCTTATAATCTCCTAATAACAGCCTTGATCTGGTCAAGTAAAAACGGACACCCAGTTAAGCGACTTTTGCCAAAGAGAAATTATTCTCTGCCCAGTATAACTCAGTTGATGGCCTTCTCCATGACGACGATCGCACATTCCAGTCCATCGATATATGCCTTAGCCAGATCTTTTTCGGAATAGAGTTTTTAAGTGAGATAAAAATTTGCACAAAAAAAGTGAAGCGTTGCAGACAAAAAGATGCATTGCCCTGGAGTTGGAATCGTTGAGTGAGGATATCCCCAGCCTGAGGGGGAAAATGCGACGACTGCCGCTAAAGTGGGATTTTTACTGGAGCCCGGGCCTCTCCGATACGTAGGATGGATCTGACGATTAAGTTAGAGAACCTGACGATTATCTGACAAATACCTGAGCATATACGTCAATAAACGATCTGACGATTATGCTCAAACATCTGACGATTACATGCTACCTTTTAGCACATAATACTTCGATACTTGGCTAAATAAGATGATTTAATCTTGCCAAGCCTGTTATTTTCTGTAAAACTAATAGGTATATTGTCAATCCTGTTTTCCTGTTTAACACGGGAAACCGATAAGGCAGGATTCAGGTGCATCCCAGTACTCAATGAAGCTCCCCACCGCAAGCGGTGGGGTATCAAGCGGAATTCCGCCATAGCCTACCCGGCTTCGCTCTTACGAGCTTTGCCGTGGTTCACCTTGCCATTCATCCCTGCGGCAAGCCGCAGGGTATTCTGGCGAAGGCGAATAAAACGGGGGTGAAATATTATGGATGCAATTCGAATTGAGAAAGTTATTGAAAAGGATGGTGAGATCCTGATGAAAGGATTACCGTTCAAGAAAGGGCAGCATGTCGAGATGATCTTCCTGCCAGTGCCCTCAGATACTCCTGGACAACCTCATATATCCTCCGACCGGTTGAGCAGTTCCAGGCTCATAGGACTCTGGAAAGACCGGGAAGATATCGGAGACAGCGCGGTCTACGCCCGGCAGCTTCGGGAACAGGCGCAGAGTCGTCGAGGAGAGGCATGATTCTTCTCGATACCGATGTAATGATAGATCTTCTGCGTCAATATCCACCTGCGGTCGCCTGGCTGGATTCCCTGGGCTCTGAAGAGATCATTTTGCCCGGATTCGTGGCAATGGAGCTGATTCAGGGGTGCAGGGATAAGTCGGAACAGAGGGAATTGGAGAGAGAATTGCGTTCTTACGGGGTGGCCTGGCCTTTGACCGCAGCCTGTAATGAGGCCTTATCCGTGTTCGCCAATTATTATCTCAGCCACGGACTTGGAATTCTCGACGCTCTAATCGGTCAGATGGCCGTGACTTTGAACGTAGGTCTATGCACTTTCAACCAGAAACATTATTCGGTGATTCCCAACCTTAACACCTTGCAGCCTTACGAAAAAAGTCATCAAGAATAGAACGGTGTTCAGATCCCTTCCGTCTGTTTTTCGAGTTCCTTCTCATATCTCTCGATTTCCCATACCGGCACCCTCAAACAACCCCTGATCTTTGTGCGTTTCAGATCCCCTTCGTCAATGAGGCGATAGACGGCCCTGACCGGGACAGGGAAACATTCAGTCTAAAAAATGTTTTCAGTTTTGTGAGGAATGTGACAAAATATGTTGATATAGAGTGGAGGCACTCATGCGAGCAGTCGTACAAAGGGTCAAAAGTGCAAGAGTGGAAGTGGGCGGCAGGGCTATCGGTAAAATAGATAACGGGGTCTTGGTTTTTCTTGGCGTAGGGGAGGGAGATTCCGAGAAGGATTGCAATTATCTGGCCAACAAGATTGCGGGCCTGAGGATTTTCCCTGATGAAAGGGACTTGATGAACCTTTCGTTGATGGATACACAAGGAGAGGTGCTTGTGGTTTCACAATTTACCCTGTGGGGGGACTGCAGGAAAGGGCGAAGGCCTTCTTTCACCCGTGCGGCGGAACCGGAGAAGGCCAGAGATCTGTATGAATATTTTATCGGCCTTCTCAGAGAAACCGGCATTAGGGTGGCTACCGGCGAATTCCAGGAGATGATGGATGTGCACCTTATAAATGATGGCCCTGTAACACTTCTACTTGATAGTTCGAAGGCCTTCTGATGCCCTGATCCATGGTCAAGTGAGCCTCTGTGGTTCTACCGGCCTGGGGATTATTGGCAAAGGGATAAAAGGGTTCCGGGATTCAAATATCCCGGGGTCCAAGT
>CAYQNR010000114.1:0-6012 GCA_964418945.1 uncultured Desulfobacteraceae bacterium | reverse complement strand
TCATCATCCGCCCCTTTTGGGTAGATCTGGAGAAGCATGTCAGATTCCGTGAACGCCTGGACCTTCGCTTCGCGGCTGTCATCAAACACTACCTTTCCTCGAAGACGCACCCACTTTCCCTCGGTGCCCAGGGAGGAAATCTCCACATCAGGATTTTGGACCATCTGCTTATAGACATCCTTGGTGTTGTTAGTGCAGAAGTAGAGCGCATCGTTCCTTTTCATAATGAAGCCAAAAGGACGGACCCTCGCCTTTGTGCCGTCAACTGTGGCAATGTGAAACACCTGATTGGCTTTAATAAAATCATAGGCTGTGCTCATTGATACCTCCTTAAAAGAATGTTGTTTTGATACCTTGTATGCAATTGTTGAGTTTATAGGATCATTTAATGAATATTAAATAACTATAATACGGTGCCTAGTTTTCCGCTGTCCCGGAGCGTCTTCACCAGCCTCCCCATACCCAGTTTTTCCAGTGTCTTACGGGTGGGCCAACCGTGTTCGTTGTCCCAGCCTTCCAGGGCATAGAAGTGGCTTTTGAAATCGTCCACGCCCTTCCGGTCCAAGTACATGCCCGGGGCTGGGTCGGAACGCCATTTGCCGTTCTCGTAAATGGGCACTCCGCCGTAGATAGCAAAGCCTGATGCTCCCGGCTTATACATGTACGGAAAGAAGTCTTCCGTCTGCCGGCTTCTTCCGTGCATAACGCGGATGGCGCGCTCCAGGGTCCAGATCTTTTGGCCGATTCGCATTGTGTCGGCAAACGAGTCCTTCTTTCCCGTAACGGCTCTGTAGTACATGATTTCTATCTCGGGACTATCACTGCCCAGTTCGGGGAGGAACATCTCGCAGAATGCCATGGATTCGTTCCAGAACGACGAATAGTGGCGGCTCCAGGCTACCTGTTTGGCTTTATGCGGGGAATAGATGCCGGTCTTCCATGCCTCTTCGCCCTTCCACGCATAGTTGAACATGAATATATCGTCGGTATACGGGATGGTCTTCTTGGATAGCTTCTCCAGAGACTTTTCCAGGGGTGTGCCGTCACGGGGGGCGCCGACGGGGGCCATGAATCCATGCCAGGCAGGATCTCCCGCTCCGAGGATGTAGGCATAAGCCCATTCCACCCAGGGCATTGTCCAGTGGCTTGTAGCTCCCCAGGCGGGAAGACGCAAGGCGCCGCTGTCCCTGTCCGTTTCCAGCCGTCCCCATTTCTGAGCGGCCCGGGCACAGCCTTCGGCCAGAGCATCGCCAATCCCTTCTCGCCGGGCAATCGCGTCCAGCAGAGCAAGGCGAAAACTCAGTTCACCCCATTGATCCATGGGCAAAGGCGCCGAGTCGATCTGCTTTCCCGGACCCAGTAAGCCCTGCTCGTGGAGGTATTGAAGATACCAGCCAAGGCCGGAATCTGTCGGTACCTTTTTACGGAAGAATTCCGGCGCGCCGGCAATATCGATCGAAAACGCGTGGAAATGGGCCGACCAGCTGCTGAGGCCATATTTTATCAAGGCCTCGGCGGCTCGGTCTTGAACCGTCGGATTCGGGTGGCTGAAGAACCAGCCCTGATCGGCGCACATGGTTTCGCCGCCATAGTAGTTGCTTCTGCGCCGGTCGCCGCGCAGGCAAGGCATGCAGGACGCCGCCCCGGGCTGGGCTGGCAAAAAACTCGGTGATTGCATCTGGTGGAGTCTGGCGTCCAAGATGCCCTCGGGATCAGAGATCTGAACGCTCCCTGTCCCGGTTACGCTGATAGCTTTCAAATTCTTAGCCCCGAAGACCGCGCCGTGCCCGCCTACCCGCGCACTGACCCCGCTGCCATGAATCAGGGCGGCGAGTCTTGACTTGGCCTCGCCCACCGGACCAATGCAGAGGATCTGTGGGCGGCCGGTGGTATAGGTACTCCCGATCTGTTGCCATTCTTCGCCGAAGCGGGTTTTTCCGCCAACCATTGACGTAATTCTGTTCTGGGTCTGCCAGGTATCCAGGCCCCAAAGTTCCTTGGCGTCTTCGATCTTCACCTGGTCATTAATGATGTTGATCCATACCGGTTGGTCGGCCTTGCCTTCCACCACGACTCCGTCCCAACCGGCAAGCTTCATCATGGTGCCGAAACGGCCGCCTAAATTGCTCCGCCAGAATTCGCAGGAAGGAAACGTCTCCGGAGATAGCCCGCAAATGTTGGTCCTTCCCGACCCCGGAACGCCGGTAGCCGCTAAAGGACCGACCATAATGGGAAGGACATTCCGGGGATCGTAAGGATCTTTCAGATCCCATTCACCCGGAGCGACCGCCAGATCCCAGAAGATGGCCGTTCCCATTCCGTAGCCACCCCCGAACTCCTCGTATTTGGCGGTATCGATGGTGCTGATTGATTTGGATGTAAGATCAACTCTTAGTATTTTCCCGGTATATCCGCCTGACATAATGTTTTCCTCCCCATTCCTGTTTTGTCGTTGGGTTTTCTTCAAATATTGACGGCATGACTTTTTTCCTTGGAGGTGGAGCAAGATCAACGTCATACCCGGTTACATCCGTTTGCGGAGGAGGTTCATGTACCAGCTTGAGCGCATTCGCCGGACAGATATCGACACATGCCTGATGCCCGTCGGGCCCTCCTTTTTTGCCCCAGTATGGCGCATCAACGCACAGGTCGCATTTTATGGATATATTTTTCACAGGATTCCAGATTGTCCGGTGGGGTTTGTGCGGGCAGGACTCGATACAGCGCCCGCAGCCGATGCATTTGTCTTCATCGATTCTCCTGATATTGCCGTTGGCGACATCCACATGACAGGCGCCTGTCGGGCAATTCTGCACACACAGCGGGGTGACGCATTGCCTGCATACCGACATGATGATGTCGTACGGATACTTGGTAAAGGATGGGGCATCGCGAATTATCTGGATTCTCGACAGCGAGGGATTTGCTACTCCTTCATGCACCATGGAGCAGGCAAACATGCAACTCTGGCAGCCTAGACACAGCCTGCTGTCATGAACAATGTAGCCGGTTGATGGTTCATAGGAGGATGCTGCTGCCGTAGATTCAGAGGCGCATACTCCCAATGTGCCGGCCGCGATTGCAGCGCCGGCACTTACGAGGAAATCGCGTCTTGAAACCGATTTTTTATTGCTTTCGGGTTTCTTGGATTTAGCCATATAGCAGTCTCCTTTCGTTGGCTAACATTTCCCCAGCGCTTTCAACACCTTGTCCGGTGTGACCGGGGGTTCGATCCACTTTCCTATGGCATTGGCTATAGCGCAGACAGGAAGCAGGGGAGCGGCCATGCAGTGGCTGATGCCGGATGCGCCATAGCAGGCGTTCCCGCTTCGGGTTTCCACAGCATATGTATCGATCGGCCCCAGGTCCAGTATGGTGGGTTTCTTGTACTCGAACATGTTCGTACTGAGTTTTACGCCTGTTGCCTTATCGTAAATAAACTCTTCCATTAAACCCCCTCCATGGCTTAAGAACATCGCCTGATGCAATTGCCCTTCCAACGACGTCATCCTCAACACCTTGCCGGGATCGCATACAACGACATATTTAGTGACCTCCGTCTCGCCGGTTTCTGGATCCACCGCCACTTCGCAGAAGCTCGCATTCATGACATCGAGGACATGTCCGCCTTTATGCCAGGTTGTTTCCGGAGGCCTCCCGAAGAATGTCGCGGCGATATCCAGATCATGATCGCCGAACCCTTCATCCGCGATAAAGGTTCCGAACGGAATGGATTTGCTGGGATCCGACTTCAGGTAAACCATTGTATCCTTTGTATCAAGGTCTTCGGGCCTGGCCTTAAACTTCTTAGCGGCCAATTCCAGCAGAAGTTTTTTGCATTTCACGGCCGCTTCTTTCATTACCCAGGAGGATGCTGACGTACCGTCGCTGCCTCCTCCTACAGGAGTGAAGAGCGCCTTATCGTCATAGAGGAGGATCACATCTTCAACCTTTGCTCCTAGCTCTTCGGCGACAACCAAGGCACAGGCATCTGCAGCGTATGTGCCGGTCCAGGGACCCTTAAGCGGTATGTACACTTTGCTGTCCGCCTGAATGGTCACCGTAGCGGTGTATGGTTGTTGGGCGTGCCGGGGCGACATAGCGTATCGGAAGCTCAAGCCGTGCATCCTGCCGTCCGGGAGTTTTCTGGCCCCGGCCGGATGCCACTTCCAGTCCATGGCCTTTTTGCCTTTTTCCAGGCACATCTGCAGGCTGGGGGGAATACGGGGATCCTGCTGGGACGAAGGGCCGTGGACGTTCTTGAGCGCGACATCTATGACATCCATGCCCAGTTTTTCCGCCACAATCTGCTCGGCAACTGTCATGGAGTCCCAGTTAAACGGGGAGGTCTGGCTGAGGGTATAACGGCCCGAATTGGTGTAGACTTCCTGGAAACTGCTCTTTTGATTGACGCATCGGGTTGTATTGAAAGGGCTGAAGCGGGCTTCGAATCCTGCCATTGCGGAGGCGGTTTCTTCCGGGGCTCCTGAATCTCCGGTAGTGCTTTCTTCGACTGCAACAATCGTTCCGTCATTCTTGAAACCGATTCTTGTATGAGAATATCGCTGCGGATTGCCCGGATAGTAATCGTTCCGCCTTTCGTTTACGCATCGGACGGGCCGTCCCGTCCTTTTAGCCAGCAAAGGCGTAATAAGCTGGGAGCGGCGAAGGATCCAGTCGCAATATTTGCCCCCCTGAAACAGAGTGCCTCGTTTGAGCTTGTCGAAGGTGAGATTGTACAGGGGGAGAAGTTGAAACGCGCCCCAGGTGGGACTTATTCCCTCGATATACAGGGTCGGTCCTTCGGATCCCCATGGATCCTGCGCCCACCACGCGACGCTCCCGTTTGGATTGGGTATATGAGAAGCCATACGGGAGTGGGCCCAGTCGAATTCGATGATATGATCGGATTCCTTGAAACCGGCTTCAACATCCCCGGTAGCGAAATTCGATACCAGGCCTTTAGGGTCATGCTTGATGATGGGTGCGCCGGGTTTCAGTCCATCCGGAGCATTAACAATGGATGGCAGCACATCCCATTCCACGGCGATCAATTTGAGCGCCTCATCGCAGATTTCCGGAGTTACGGCGACAACAACCGCGCCTATCTCTTCGTCTTCCGTTTCCGCTTCACCGGGGAGCAGAGGCCCATGGATTCCGGCCATTGTCCTGACCGGCGGATGGGTCAGGCCCGGGTTTATTGAAAGGACTTCCGGATCGTCCCAGGTAACGATATCCACCACGCCCTCCAGTGCCTTTGCTTTGGTGATATCCATGCTCTTTATTTTGGCGCGACCATAGGGGCTTCTGAGGAATTTGGCGTGGAGCATGTCGGGAACGACATAGTCGCAACCGTATTTGGCCCTGCCTGTGGCTATGGTATACGATAACCTGCCGGGTACGTTCGCTCGCCCGACAGCACTGAATTCCGTTCTCTGACCGTTACTCCCTTCAATGTCTGCCATATTGTCGCCTCACATGATAAGAGCTCGCTTTTTTCTGGAGTATATAGGATGGGATCTTGTATGTCAAAAAGAACTGTCACCTGATTAATTCAGAAATTCTAGCCAAAGGGGAGCGGATGCCGGGAATTATTGAACGGCCTTTTTTATTCGCCTTTGCCAGAATACCCTGCGGCTTGCCGCAGGGATGGTCAGCCTTCGCCCAAGGCTACGGCTTGACAAGATGGCAAGGTGAACCACGGCGAAGCTCGTAAGAGCGCCCGTCCTCCGCAGTAGCCTGCTACGGAGGATGGAAAGCCGGGTAGGCTATGGCGGAATTTCGCTTGATACCCCACCGCTTGCGGTGGGGAGCGGCATTTCCGCAAGATGTCGCTTGGCTAGGGCCATTATGGCCAGCGCGTAATTTAGATTGTGGACGCCGTTGGATCCGTCTTTTGTAATGATGGATAAATTTGCCTTTATATCGTCCAGCGTTGCCTTCAACTCCGCGTTCAGAAAATCGGGGTTTTCCTTCATCGCGATTTCGATGGTTTTCAGGTCCGCTTTAATC
>CAYQNR010000113.1:0-6257 GCA_964418945.1 uncultured Desulfobacteraceae bacterium | reverse complement strand
CTTTTCTCTTTCCTCTTTCCTATTTCCTCTCTCCTCTTTCCTCCCCTCCTAGGGTCTATGCAAACGAACAGAGGCCTCCCGGATTATGTATTCAGCGATGGTCTCCGCAGGGATCCTGTCGGTTTCAATCACCAGATCCCCCGCAGCCTCATACAGGGGATTTCTAAGATCCAAAACGGCTTTTACCTCCTCCACCGGGTCTTTTCCTGTCAAAGCGGGCCGCAGCACACCGGATTCTTGCTCTTTTTTCATTCTCTCCTTTAAGGTATTCACATCTGCCTTAAGCCATATAACAAAACAGTTCCTCTTGAGATTCCTGACATTTTCGCCATCCGTGACAACTCCGCCACCTGTAGCGATTACAAGGTTATCCATGTCCGAAACCTCCCTGATAATATCTTTTTCCAGAGAACGAAAGTATCCCCAGCCTTTGACCGCCACCAGCTCTTCTATGGTACAACCGGCCCGTTCCTCGATTATGAAGTCGATATCTTTAAACTCTCTCTTCATCTTCTTCGCTATCATCTTCCCTGAACAAGTCTTACCGCTGCATCGATAACCTATAAGCACAATATTCATATGGCCAGTTTTCCCCCGAATCCTCGAACTCAGTCTTATATTTCCTCCCCTTCCCACACCGTCATTCCGGCGGAGCCTGCCCTGCGAAGGCAGGGGGCCGGAATCCAGAAAAATACTGTCAGGACGAAAACCTCTGGATACCGGATCAGAGCCTGCCCCGTACTTGATACGGGGTCCGGTAGACGACTTTTTCCGCCTTTCGCTCCCTGGCTCGCCGTAGCTTGTTAGCGCCCGTCCTCCGCAGTAGCTTGTCCATCCTCCGTAGCAGGCCACTGCGGAGGACGGGCTACGGAGGATGGGAAGGCGGCTGCGCTATGCATCCGTCCCCTCGAGACCCGGAACCCTTCTTTTCAAAAAAAAGCCGTGGACATTTATCTCTGCCCACGGCCTATATATAAGAAAAAAAGACACTATCAAACCATGAGCAGACCTCTCCCCCAAACACAAAAATAAAAGCCCTGCTCTAGTCTAAAGCGTTTCATATCTCTCTTTGCCTGTACCTTTATATTCAAATATTAATAAACATAATATTAACAATTTGCCTTGTTTGTCAAGATAAAAAATTGAATACCATAGATGTCGTCTTGAAAACAACCACCGTGACCCGGAGTTAATTATACTGTTATCCGGCCATGATGCTTTTCGTCTATACCCCCTTGCAGTAGCCTTATTTTTTAGGCTTGACTTTTCGGTAATTCGCAAATATGGTACCTTACCATGAATAACAGGCCAAAAAATACTTTCTTTAGTGTATCCGGAAGCTGGTGGTGCATTGTATCCGGCAGCGAGGAGTGCCCACCAGGATGAATTAGTCCATGCTTAGCCGGGGGCGCCTCTCAAAAGGTCCCGCGGGTGTTACAATTATCAAGGCCGTGGGCCAAAAACCCCACGGCCTTTTTTATCCGCCTTCGCAGAAGTCCTAGGCCTTGCTCGCACATAAATGCGCAGGAGATATGAATTGCAAAAAAAACCTTCCTTTTCCGAATTTGTAGAAATGTCCAAGCAGGGGAACCTTATTCCCGTGTACCAGGAACTCCTGGCTGATATCGAGACCCCTGTCTCCGCTTACCTGAAGATCAGAGATGATTCCTACTCTTATCTCCTGGAAAGTGCCGACGGCGGAAACAGGTGGGGCCGTTACAGCTTTATCGGATGCAGGCCTTTTCTCAATGTGCTATCCAGAGACAATAAAGTAGAGATTTGGGAAGAAGGAAATAAAAGGATAATAAAAAATATCGATAATCCGCTCCATGTCTTAAGGGACCTGAGCAAAAAGTTCAAACCGGTTACATTAAAAGACCTTCCTCCTTTCCAGGGAGGCCTTGTGGGGTATGTCAACTACGATCTGATCAGGAAATGGGAACGGTTACCCGAAATTTCACCCGATGAAAGTGATATGCCGGAGGTCATCTTTATCGCGTGCCGGAGGATCATTGTCTTCGACCATTTCACCCACATGACGAAGGTGATCGCTTTCACCTTTATAAAAAAGGACACAGACCTGAAAAAGGCCTACAGGGTTGCATGCGAGAATATTGATAATACCATCCAGGAACTGAGCCAACCGGTTCCCGCCCTCCCATCGGATTCCAGGTTGTCAATATCAGAGCTCAAATCAAATTTCCAGAAGGAGGAGTTCGAAGAGGCCGTCAGAAAGGCAAAGGACCACATTGTGGCAGGCGATATTATTCAGGTGGTTATCTCCCAGAGGTTTTCCGGGGATATCAAAGGCGAGGATTTTTCCCTCTATCGAAGACTGCGAAGTATCAACCCATCGCCCTACATGTTTTATCTCGATTTCGGAGACATAAAGTTTATCGGCGCTTCCCCTGAGATCCTGGTCCGCCTTACTGACGGAAAGATCGAACTTCGTCCCATAGCCGGCACCCGGCCGAGAGGATCCACTGATGAGGAAGACCTGGCACTTGAAAAGGATCTGATGGCCGACCCCAAGGAACGGGCGGAGCACATAATGCTGGTTGATCTGGGAAGAAATGACGCGGGCAGGGTTGCTGTTCCCGGCTCCGTGAATGTCCCCAGACTCATGGAGGTAGAACGCTTTTCCCATGTCATGCACATCGTATCAAGGGTGGAAGGCGTCTTAAGGGAGGATAAGGACTCCTTTGATCTGTTCATGTCTTCATTCCCGGCCGGAACGGTAACCGGCGCCCCCAAGATCCGTGCAATGGAGATCCTCAACGAGCTTGAACCGAACGGGAGGGGGCCCTATGCTGGGGCTGTGGGTTACTTCGGCTTCAGCGGTAATATGGATTTCTGCATCACCATAAGGACAATTACCATAGTAAATAACAGGCTTTCCATCCAGGCAGGGGCCGGTATTGTAGCGGACTCCTCGCCTGCGGAGGAATACAGGGAGACGTTAAGAAAGACCGGAGCAATGTTCAAAGCTATAGAGAAGATAAAAGAAGATGATTCTTGTAGTTGACAACTACGATTCCTTTACCTATAACCTGGTCCAAATCATGGCCCCCATGAATCATGAGGTGCGGGTCTTTCGAAACGACCTCATAGACATTGAAGGTATCCGGGCAATGAATCCTTCCGCTCTTATGATCTCACCCGGGCCCGGTACCCCGTCAACAGCCGGAATCTCCGTTGAAGCAATCCGCTCTTTTGGACAGCGTATCCCTGTCCTGGGCGTGTGTCTGGGGCATCAGGCCGTTGCCGCTGCCTACGGAGGAAGAGTGGTCAGGGCGGATCGTATCATGCACGGCAAGACGTCCCTTATTTACCATGACGGACTGACGATCTTCGAAGAACTGCCCGATCCCTTCGAGGCGATAAGATACCATTCACTGATCGTGGATAGAGATACCTTGCCTGATTTTCTGGAGGTAAGCGCGTGGACAGACCATGGCGAGATAATGGGTATCAGGCACCGTGAACACCCTGTCCACGGGGTGCAGTTTCATCCTGAATCCATTCTGACCGAGGAGGGGGCGGGACTCCTAAAAAACTTTTGTAATATCTTCGCTCCTTGAAAAAGCCGACGGTAAAGGCTTTACAGTATAAGGTATGAGGTGTGTGGTAATGTATTGTTACTGGTTTTTTTCTGAGGGGAGTAAAAGAGATGATAAAAGAACTGATATCGCAAATTGTGGCAGGTAAAGACCTGTCAGAACAAGAGATGGAAAAGGCCATGGATGAGATTATGTCCGGAGAGGCCACTCCTGCCCAGATAGGGGCCTTTATAACCGGCCTTCGAATGAAAGGCGAAACCGTTGATGAGATTACAGGCGCCGCAAGGACAATGCGGGCCAAGGCCACAAAGATAAAAGTCAACCGTGAAATTGTGAGCATTGACCGGGATGACATTAATATTGAAGACGAAACCATCCTCGATATTGTGGGCACGGGCGGGGATGGAACCGGGACATTTAACGTTTCCACCACGACTGCCTTCGTGGCCGCAGGCGCAGGCATCACAGTGGCAAAACACGGTAACAGGGCGGTCTCCAGTATGTGCGGAAGCGCGGACGTTCTGGAAAACCTGGGGGTAAATCTCAATATCACCACCAAAGATGTTGAACGTTGTATCAAAGATATAGGCATCGGGTTTCTATTTGCCCCCCTCTTTCACGGCGCCATGAAACATGCCGCCGCTCCCAGAAGGGAGATAGGTATTCGCAGCATCTTCAACCTCCTCGGCCCGGTAACAAACCCGGCAGGTGCATCCGTGCTGGTGCTGGGGGTCTATGAGCTCGATCTAACCGACAAGATAGCCCTGGTCCTGAACAAGCTGGGTACAAAAGAGGCCTTTGTGGTCTGTGGTGAAGGGACTTTTGACGAGATAAGCATATGCGGGCCCACAAGGATTTCGCATCTGAAAAACGGAGAGGTCCATACCTTTCACATGACACCCGAAGATTATGGCTTTAAGAGGGCGGCACTTGAAGCCATTGTGGGAGGCAACGCGGAAGAAAACGCTAATATCGTCCGTAATATCCTGGACGGGAAAAAGGGCCCCAAGAGGGATATGGTGCTCTTAAATGCGGCTGCCGCCTTTGTTGCCGCGGGCCGGGCCGGAGATTTCAGGGAGGGTATCAGGATAGGAGAGGAAAGTATCGATTCGGGCAGGGCACTTGAAAAGCTTGAAAGGTTGATTGAGTTCACACAGAAATGTTAGTTAAAAAGGCGAAGGGACCAAGGCGCTAAGAGCAGAGGGCAAACCAACTTTCCCTCCCCCTTTTAGGGGGAGGCTGGGAGGGGGTCTTGGAATAGAGCAAATGAGACCCCACCTTGATCCTCCCCTAGGAGGGGAGGAGAGAGGAAATAGGAAAGAGAAAAGAGAGTTCAAAGCTGAAAGCTCAAAGCTAAAAGCAGATAATTGGTTAAATGGTTGAATAGTTAAATGGTCAAAGGCTGAAGGCGCAGGGCGTTAAACGGCAGAATCCAGCCGCCTTCGCCAACCGCCGTCACCAAGGTTGTGGCGGGTCAAGAGGTTGTGGCGGGTCAAGAGATTGTGGCGCGTCAAGGGGCTATGGCGGGCCAGGGGAGTTAGGAAACAGGAAAGAGGATAGAGCCCCTTTTCTCTTTTCTCTATCCTCTTTTCTCTTTCCTATATCCTATGAGCTTTCAGGGGAGAAAAAAGCACTGATTCATATTCTATCAAAGGTTCCACTATGCACCAACGCTTAAGAGAAATACTTGAAGAAAAACACAGGGAAGTAGCAAGGCTTAAAAAGGAGACACTGCGGGGCATAGACGATGACCTGCCCCCGTTGCGTGACTTCAAGTCCGCCATTTCTATTCCGGACAGGATCAACCTGATTGCCGAGATAAAGTTCGCGTCACCTTCCGCCGGCATGATTCGGGAGGAAACAGCCCCAGAGGCGATCGGACAAATATATGAAACTGCGGGGGCTTCCGCCATCTCTCTGCTTACCGATAAAACCTTTTTCCAGGGAGACCTTGCCTATCTGCCGTCCCTGAAAAAGGCGGTTTCCATACCCGTGCTTCGCAAGGATTTCATCATTGACGAGATCCAGGTAAGGGAGGCATATCATTACGGCGCGGATGCCGTGCTCCTGATCGCCCGCGTCCTGTCCGCGGAACACCTAAAGGACCTGATCGGGCTCTGTCGCGACCTGAGGCTGACCCCATTGACAGAGGTCCATGACAGGGAAGATCTGGAAAAGGCCATCGATTGCGAAGCGGACGTAATAGGGATAAATAACAGGGACCTTGACACCTTTATAGTCGATACAAATGCCACCTTTCGCCTGGCACCGCTGGTACCTGAGGGCGTTGTCCTGGTAAGCGAGAGTGGGATCAATAATGGAGAGGATATCCGCGCATTGAAAGGGGCAGGGATTAATGCGGTTCTCGTGGGCGCGGCAATTATGAGGAGTGATGACCCAGTCAAAAAGACAAGGGAGATGGTAAATGCTGGCATGGGGCTGTAAGATAAGGATCCAAGGGATCAAGGAGTCGAGGGTTAAGGTGAACAGATCCTGATTTCCTCCCCCTTTTAGGGGGAGGCGAGGAGGGGGTCTAGGAAGATCAATGGACGGGCATAAGAAAGACCCCACCTTAGTCCTCCCCTCAGAGGGGAGGAGAGAGGAGTCAGAAGTCAGGAGACAGCCGCCGTCGCCAGAGAGGCTATGGCGGGCCAGGGGAGCCAGAAGGTAGGGAAGAGGAGAGAGGAAATAGGAAAG
>CAYQNR010000112.1:0-6296 GCA_964418945.1 uncultured Desulfobacteraceae bacterium | reverse complement strand
AACACTCCTAACGCTCTAAACCCATCTAACGATTTAACCACTCAACCATTTTTTCAGGGGTTATATTATGAAAAAGGCACTGATTACGGGAATTACTGGTCAGGATGGTTCATATTTGGCCGAGTTTCTTTTAGAAAAGGATTACGAAGTTCATGGGCTTATCCGACGATCCAGCACTTTCAATACGGATCGTATTAATCATCTATTTAAAGATCCCCATGACCCTTTGGCTAGAATGTACCTTCATTATGGAGATTTATCCGTATCGGGGCAGTTGACTGATCTGCTTAATACAATTAGGCCAGATGAAATTTATCATCTTGGCGCTCAGAGTCATGTCCGGGTCAGCTTCGATATACCTGAATACACAGGAGATATTACAGGGTTAGGTACAATAAGGCTTCTGGAGGCGATTCGCAAGACAGGCATACAGACAAAGTTCTATCAGGCAGCTTCTAGTGAAATGTTTGGCGCTGCTCCACCGCCACAGAGTGAGGTGACGCCATTCCAACCCCGAAGTCCGTACGCGGCAGCCAAGGTGTATGCTTACTACATGGTTAAAAATTACCGTGAGGCCTACAAAATTTTTGCTACAAATGGAATACTTTTTAATCACGAATCACCTCGACGGGGTGAAACCTTTGTTACCAGAAAGATAACTCGTGCTGCCACTCGTATCAAATTGGGCCTTCAGAAAAGGCTTTTCTTGGGCAATATGGAAGCCAAACGGGACTGGGGATTTGCCGGGGATTATGTGGAAGCAATGTGGCTAATGCTGCAACATGAAAATCCGGATGATTATGTTATTGCGACAGGAGAATCACATTCTGTCCGTGAATTTGCTCAGAAGGTATTCGAAAAGCTTGACTTGGATTACAGCCAATATGTGTCTATTGATCCCCGGTATTTTCGCCCTACGGAGGTAGACTCTCTCCTCGGTGACCCCACCAAGGCAAGAAAACAACTCGGTTGGCAACCCCGAGTGGGATTTGAGGCTCTAATAGACATGATGATAGCGGCGGACATGGAGTTTGCCGAGAAGGAAAAGACTTTACACAACGCCGGTTACAAAATGCCTTATAACAATAGAATGTAACTCGGAAAAAAGTTGACCTCCCTTATAAATATAGTCAAGACATGACAGAATTAAGCTATGAATCAAAAATATATATTGCTGGACATCGTGGTTTAGTAGGTTCGGCTATCTTGCGGCATTTACAGAATGAAGGATTTACTAACCTAATAGTAAGGACAAGAACTGAATTGGATTTAACTACCCAGCGGGATGTGTGGAGTCTCTTTGACAGTGAGCGACCGGAATATGTCATACTCGCTGCAGCAAAAGTAGGTGGGATTGCGGCAAACATGGCTGAACCGGTAGATTTTTTGATCGATAATTTGGAAATACAAAATAATGTTTTATTAGCTTGTCATAAATTTAGTGTGAGTAAGACTATGTTTCTTGGTAGCTCCTGTGTTTACCCTCGTGAAGCACCACAGCCTATGAGTGAAGCTTGTTTTATGCAAGGACCGGTTGAGGCAACAAATGAATCCTACGCAATTGCCAAGATTGCGGGAATACGTCTTGCACGGGCTCTTTATCAACAATACGGGCTAAATGTAATTTGCCCGATGCCGTGCAATGCATATGGGCCGGGAGATCATTTTGAGTTTGAACGCTCTCATGTAATGTCTGCATTAGTTAGGCGGTTTATTGAGGCCAAGAGAACTTCTTCACCGAGCGTGACTATATGGGGTACGGGCAGCGCACGCAGGGAATTATTGCATGTGGATGATTTAGCAGATGCATGTTTATTCCTTTTGAAGAATTATGATTCTCCGGAGCTCATTAATGTTGGTTCCGGCTTTGATTTGACCATCCGTGAATTAGCTGAAAAGGTAGCGGAGATTGTAGGGTTTAAAGGAAAACTGGATTGGGATACTACCAAGCCCGATGGAATGCCACAGAAATTGTTGGATGTTAGAAGATTAAATGATCTCGGCTGGCGATATAAAATTGACTTAGAATCTGGCATCAAATCAGTCGTGAAAGATTTCAAATTACGCTATCCGCAATAAGAGTAATGGGCATGATTATGAATCTTAAAAATACCTATCAATTACGTGAACCCGTTTTGGCTTTGTTAAAGCAAGCATCACTCCTAAATAGTCAGAAGTCTCAAAAATACTGGTACCCGCTAAGTATGCCTATTTATGATGTGGAGGAAGTTTTGACCGCGATAGACTCATTATGTTCTTTTCGTACTACAATAGGAGAGAAGACGTCCGAATTTGAAAGGCAATTTTCAGAATTACTTGGTTATTCAGATGCAATTATGGTCAACAGTGGATCATCTGCTGACCTTCTGATAGCATTTGCATTAATAAACCCAAAGAATAAATTATTGAATCCCGGTGATGAGATTCTCGTTCCGTCTGTTACTTGGCCTACTCAGATCTGGTCTCCAATGATGGCTGGTTTAAAAGTTCGCTTTGTAGATACAGATCCAAACACTCTGAATATGGATTTAAATGATCTTGAAGCGAAAATCGGTTCAAATACGGGAGCAGTCTCACTTGTTCACTTAATGGGCAATCCATGCGATATGGATCGTGTACTTTCCATTTGTCGGAAATACGATTTGATTCTAATTGAAGACTGTTGTGAAGCACTTGGCGCAAGCTATAAGCATAAACCGGTCGGAACATTCGGATTTTCAGGAAGCTTCTCATTCTTTTTTTCTCATCATATTACCACCATGGAGGGCGGCATGATCATATGTAATGATCAACCAGTTTCAGATCTCTTTCGAATGTTGCGTGATCATGGGTGGGCGCGTAACGCAAAATATATCAAACCAGAATCAATAGACGCCATCGATCCTAGATATATGTTTTTGAATTGGGGATTTAATGTTAGACCCACAGAGCTTCAAGCTGGTTTTGGTCTTGAACAGCTCAAGCGGTTTCCAACGTTTCACGAACAACGCATTAAAAATGTTAATTACTTTCAAGGATATTTGAAAAAGCATTCAGAGATAATGCGGTTAATGGAAGTATCTCCAGATGCAGAATGTTCGTGGTTTGCTCTTCCTATTATGCTTACATCAGATTGTCCCTTCAAGAAAGAGGAATTTTTATCATATCTAGAAGATCAGGGAGTAGAGACTCGTCCTATCGTAGCAGGCAACTTGATGCGACAACCTGTATGGAACTTGTTCCCGGAACTGCAAGAGGATAAGCTGCCTGGTTCCGATACTATCCATGATCGGGGTTTTTACCTTGGTTTACATCCATTTGATTCTACTAAAAACCTTGATAAGCTTGCAGATATCTTTGAGCAATTTGTGCATAGATTCTTTTGAAAATATTATACTTATCTCAAACGATCTAGCAGCCTATCGGACTTTCCCTTTAAATCCTTGAAATAATAAGATATATCCTTTTGCTATAAGCTAGTATCTATGAGTTATCAGCTATGACCTATGACCTAACTTTTGTCAAGAATGAAGACCTGAGCCTGACATTTTCATTGTGCAACCGGGAAGAGCTAGGATTCGGCAGAGCAGATAATCCACCTACAACTCCTATAATCATATAATCCCTTAATCCTTGAGTGAATTTTGAATCCGGCGCCCGTCCTCCGCAGTAGCCATTGCTACGGAGGATGGAAAGGCGGCTAGCTACTGGCTCCTGTTTCTTTGACCATTCAACCACTCAACTATTTAACGAATAAGAACGCTCCGAACGCTTTTACCCCGTGAAATTCTGCGCAGCAGAAACCCTTTAGGGTATTTCACTGGGGCCTAACGCTCTAAACGACCCTAACGCTCAATGAAAATCACCCGCTTTGAAGATCTGAAAGTTTGGCAGCTGTCGCACCAGCTTTCGCTGGATGTAGCTGTTCTGGTAAGGTTTTTTCCAAGGCATGAAAGGTACGATCTAAGCGGCCAAATGCGTCGATCGGCTCGCAGCCTCCCATCAGACATAAGCTTGCCCTGTGTAATAAGATAACCATGCATTATATCTATGTTCTGAAAAGCAGGAGGGACGACAAATTCTACATTGGATATACAAATGATCTACGAGGGAGGATCGCACTTCACAGTGCCGGAAGAGTTGAGTCGACGAAAAACAAGAAACCATTTGATCTCATTTATTTTGAAGCGTCCCTCAACAAAGATGATGCGCTCAAGAGAGAAAAATACCTTAAGACAACCTACGGACATCGATATATCCGCAGTCGGCTGAAACATTATCTGGAGATTTCATAAAACCTTTATTACACAGGGTGACAGCTTCGGAAGGTTTCATTTCAATGACAAGCTGACATTTTACGAGAGAGCCCGTGCGTCCTTGGGTGAATTGAGAAACCATTTTCGGGAAGCGTTCGGTAATAATCACATCGATAACCTATGCTGCGATGCGTATTCTAAGAGAATGGGTGAAATTGGCTATTTATTGACCAGGATGATGAGTGGAGTGCGAAGGGCGCGAGATTCGCACAATACTAGCAAAAAGAATTCCAGCCTTTAGGCTAACTTCCAGCGCTAAGCGGTCACTTCCCTTCCGAAGGAATAGCTTCTATCCGAAGGATAAAATCATCGGTCCTAACCCTTTAACCAAACAAACAGGAGGTATCTGAAATAAATGGAAGTAAAGGCTAATAACATCACCTGGCACGAAGGACATGTAAACCGGCAGGTACGTGAGGATATGCTTCAGCAAAGGGGATGTACCATCTGGATGACGGGGTTACCCTCTTCGGGTAAAAGTACCCTGGCATTCACTCTGGAGCATGCCCTTGTCCGAAGGAACAGGCTGGCATATGTACTTGATGGAGATAATGTGCGGCACGGGCTTAACCAAAACCTGGGTTTCTCTACGGAAGATCGAGAAGAAAATATCCGTCGAATAGGTGAAGTGGCCAAGCTGTTCGCAGATGCTGGTTTTATAACTATGACCAGCTTTATATCTCCCTACCGCAAAGACCGGGATATAGCCCGGAGGATACATGGCGAAGCAGATCTCTTTTTCATGGAGGTATTCGTGGACGCGCCGATTGAGGTATGTGAAGAGAGAGATCCTAAAGGCCTTTATAAGAAAGCCCGTAAAGGAGAGTTAAAAAACTTTACCGGAATTGATGATCCTTACGAAGTACCTGAGAATCCTGATCTGGTTATCCCATCCGCAAAGTTGACTCCCCAGGAAGGAGCCATGAAGATACTCGGATACTTGGTAGAAAAGGGATATCTGATGTTACCGAATGCAAGATGACACGATTCGAGGGGTCGAGTGAAAAAGTTTTTTTCTTGACTGAAATAATGAAAGTGGCTACTATAATCAACAAGGTAGCTACTTAAAAGGAAAACCATCATGATCAGTGCGGGAATCAAGCACGTCAAAGACAATCTGAGTCGGCTTTTAGCACAGGTAAAGGCCGGGGAAGAGATCTTGATAACTGAAAGGGGAAGACCTATCGCCCGAATTGTGAAGGAAGGCCAGGGGGATAAGTCTATCCGAGCGGTACTTGGGCCTTTGGTTCAGAAAGGGCTGATAGTTTTGCCGAGCCGAGGCATCCTGAAAGATCGAGTCTCGGCAGCGGAAGTCCCGGGGAAGCCGGTTTCTGAAATGGTGATCGAGGATAGGCGGTGATCGATAAATGATTCTGTACCTGGACACTAGCGCACTTGTGAAGAGATACTTCCTGGAGCCTTATTCGGATGATGTCATTTCCAGATGGAAATCGTCCACACAGATCGTTACATCTTTTGTTGCCTACGCGGAAACCATGGCTTCCATGTATCGAAAAAAGCGTGAAGAGGGTCTTGCGGATAAGTTGATAAGGAAAACAGTAGATGCATTCCACAGGGACTGGCAGAGCTTTATACGTGTGGAGGTCAACGACACGCTTAATGTATATATACATCGGGTGGTTGACAGATATCCGGTTAGAGGCTTTGACGCAATCCACCTTGCATCAGCAATGGTGATCCATGAAAGGTTTCCGGAAGATTTTGAATTTGCCTGTTTTGATGACAGGCTTGTCCATGCAGCGAAATCGGAAGGGCTGGCAACATTTCCGCCCTGAAGCTACGACACTCCTGTTTTCACAATTCCTTCCCCTCTTAGGGGGAGGACAGGCCTGCGCGCTGAAGCGCTTCGGCGCGCAGGCGGGTGGGGGTCTTAAAAAAATGAAGGCGAGACCTTTGGTAAACATTACAGAAGGTGTAATACTGTCATTCCGGCGGAGGCCGGAATCTAGTGCTTTCAGGGACTTTCTGGATTCCGGATCC
>CAYQNR010000111.1:0-6328 GCA_964418945.1 uncultured Desulfobacteraceae bacterium | reverse complement strand
CCTCATCACAGCCAGCATTTCTTATAAGTTGATAAGAACTCGCTTTTCCAGGATAGGACGATATAGAAATTCCCCTTGTGAGTTAAGGAAAAATCCGGTATTTCTGTCCGGATGTTTGTTCGAGTTCATTTGGAATTACGAAGTACGAGTGACGAATGACGCCACTCATACTTCGTCACTCATCATTCGTCATTTGACTCGCTGTTCCAGTCGGATTCCATCGTCAGCGGTTTACCCGTCACCGGATTCATGTAATGGAAGGGTACGATGGACGTATTGGGCCAGATAGCCGGCGGGGAATCCATGGGTGCATCGGGTCCCCTTGGATTATCAGGATAGAGTTTTGGGGCCTCGGTCTGGTCAAAAAACGGTCTGGTATTCCCCCAACCGGTTTCATAATCGGCGTACCACAACGGATTATAGTTAAGCACCTGGATCTTCCAGACACCGTCTTCTTTTACATAGGTATTCTCGTAAATGCCCCCTTCCCACCATCGCATAGGAGACTGTCCTTGCTCACGGGCAGCTTTAGCCGAGGGTGAGGTTTCATGGGCCCCTGCCTGCATGAAACAACGGAATCGCGCTTTGGCGGTCCGGCGATCCGGCGCCACATGGATAACGTCCTGCATCTGGAGATGATCGAGCAGGAAACCATAAACAGGTCCGGGCTTGCCTCCCGTGAAATCCTGGAGAAATCCCCCGACATACAGGCGGCGGACACCCTCTTCCTTGCCTCGATAAATGCCTCCGGCAAAATGAACCTCTCCATCGTCGGCAAACAAATCAACGACATCTTCATAGAGACACTTGTCGATGTAGTACCCGTATGCATGGTGTAGGTTGCGGATGTCTTGGGTGTCTTCGAGAATTCCCAGTCGATTGGTCACCTGTTCCAACTTCTCCTCAAGCTCAGCGTTAGAGCAGGAAGTTGTAACGATAAACATTAATGAAAGAGCGATCATTACACTCCAGAGGAAAAACCGGCATTCAGATTTCGGCTTCCTGAGACTGTGACAAAATGCTGACACTGATTTTATTGCATTCATTTTATACTCCCTGTAGTGAGTGTTATCGAATGGAATCAGTCAATACTGGCTGATCCTACCAGCCGTGTTTCATGCCGTAAGGCGCCGAGAAAAAGACGGTGTAAATCCGGTGGATCTGGCCGTTAATGATCTTGAAGAGCCCGCCCCCGTAAAGCGTATTAGGGCTCAACTGGCCGATATCATGGGTCTGCCCATCGGTGGTGGTAACCTGCTTTATATTGCCGGCGTGATCCAGTGCGGCGAAAGAAAACATCATCCCGCGCTCTTCATCGACTAATACATGTCGCCGGCGTATCTCGGTTACAAACCGGAAATAGCCGGTTTTGAACTGCTCGGTACAGCTCATCGCGATGATGTTGAATCCTCCGCCCATTCCGGCGCCGAACTCGGGATTGTTGGTGGTCTGTATGCCGTTTTCCATCCGGTTGCAGGTATCGGCGAACGGTACCGGCCTGGTGCCGTCAGCCCGCTCCAAAGCCGCGAAATAGCTGTCGGCGATAGAAATCATTTTATCGCGGTCAATTCTTTCGGAAGGTTCGAGAACCCGGGCGTAGATAGGATCGGGCTCCTTTAAATTGTCTATGCCGGAAAAACTCCGGTCTCTTCCCACAATCTGTTCTATTTCGCTGATCTTTCCATTGATTATTTTTAGGCGGAACGAAATCAGCACCGGTGTCCCGTTTTCTTCGACAATGCCGGAATAACCGATCTGACCGGTTTCCGGATCGGTCACATAGATACGGTAGTCAGTGTTTGCGCTGGCGGTTGCCCACAAAGCATCCCCCACGGCAAGTTGGACTCCGTTCTCGGTGAATTTGACGCCCTCAGCCAGGGGGATACTCGATGGGTCGTGACTGACCATCGCGTCGATATAGCGATCAGCAAAACTTTCCAGACAGGCCTGATCGCATTCACCAGCGGTTTGCAAGGGTTCTTCTTCGGTAACGGTGGGTTGTTCGGTGCTGCAGGCTGATAAACCTAAAATCAGAATAGCAATCATAATCATAAGCCCGGTTTGTTTTGTTTTCATAGTCTAACTCCCATAAGAAGCCGCAAGCGTAACTAAAAAAACCACCATACTACTGGAACATTAACCGGGTATAGCTGGATACTCTCAAGCGTTGTGTGTCAATCTGCTTTCCAGCGATACACCAGCATTATCAATTCCCTGGCAGTTGGATATGCCGGTCTATTGATAATAATTTTAACACTCGAGATTCAGTGACTTTGATCTGTTGATAGGAACTCTTTTAGTAGGATAGGACTATAGAAAAATTCCCCTTGTGAGTCAAGGAATTTGACAAAAATTCCGACTGCTTTTCTCCTTGATTTTTATAGTAAATAGCCTTAAGGATAAATAATCATATCCATTCCGGCATAATGAATTACTGCATTTTGATCTCCTTTTCATTGCTAACTGTTCACTGTTAACTGATCACTGTTCACTGTTTTTTGATCACTAAAGGGGGACGTCCATAAGAAAATAAATAAAATTATGGAGGATATTATGAGAAAATTGTCGGCGATTTTGTTGATGGCTATATGCACGTTTGCTATTTTTGCATGTCAATCCGCAGATACTGAATCTGGTACGGTTGAAACTAAAACAACGCAGCCGTGTGACCGAGCGTGCCTGGAAGGTATCGCGGATCAATATCTCGCAGCCATGGTGGCACATGATGCTTCGCAAGCACCGTTGGCCGAGGATTTTATTTTTACCGAGAATACTATTAAGCTTCCTCCTGCCGAAGGACTCTGGTTTACGGCTTCCGTCCTGGGCGATTTTAAATTTTATGCCTGTGATCTGCAGGAGGGTCAGGTGGCCTGGACCGGCATTGCCAAAGAGCACGATAAGCCGGTATTGCTGTCCGTGAGGCTAAAGGTCGTTGACCGCCTGATCACCGAAGCTGAGTCGATCGTAGTCCGCGATGTGAGCGAAAACAACCTCGGCAATCTGAAAAGCGTTCCCCCCGGATTTGATGAAATCCTGGAGCCTTCCGAACGCATGATGCGTGAGGAGATGCTGCGCATGCCCGACATCTATTTCAAGGCGCTCGACACACTCGACGCCAGTTCGATTCCCTGGGACGATGACGCCTATCGGATCGAAAACGGGATGGTGACATGCGGCAAGATTCCCGACATGGGACCGCCTCCGCCCGGATTGCCTTCAGGTGGCTCCTGTACATCCCCCGATGGCAAAATTCCTCCCGCGCTTAAGACAATCCATAACGTTCTTCCGCGCCGAACTCCGTTAGTGGATGTGGAAAAGGGCATTACCTGGGGCCTGTACTGCTTTAATCATCGCGGACTAACCGTTATTGAGATGCCGGATGGGACAAAGCACCCCAGCTTCTCTAAAACACCGAATTCCATGCCCTTTGCAGATATGTTCAAAACGAAGAACGGGAAGATTCGGGGTATTTTTGCGTATGGAGTCATGCTGCCCTACGGCATCGGGGATGGATGGTCCCCTTCCATATTCGAATAGAAAAACAGGCACAGAAAGGCGTGAGACAATCGAAATGGCGCCTGTCCCCATTCCGGGGACAGGCCCTGGCAACTGTTGAAACCAATAGTTTAATCATGGTTCAGGGGCTTTACTCAGGGACCGACCTTAAAATGCGGGGGCATTTTTTTCGTTTTACTACTGATTCGAACGATATAATTGTTGATTAAAGCTCGGGTATTTCGTTTCCCAAAGCTGGGCCAACCAGGTAAATGTATATAAAGTTAAAAGGAGAAATGATCATGAAAAAGAGATATGTTGCAATAGGTCTGCTTGCAGCCTTGCTGGTGAGTACGGCCTGTGCACCGAAGAGCGGTATCGTAACCGAAGCCGTCACACAATATCCCTGCGACAGGGCGTGCCTGGAAGGCTTTGTTGACCAGTACCTGGACGCTTTATTGGCTCACGATTCCTCGAAGTTGCCTCTAACAGAGAATGCACGGTATACTGAAAACGGCCAGACCTTACAGATGAATGACGGCATGTGGCAGGTCGCCACCGCCATTGGCGACAAGAAGCTTTACTTTGCCGATACCCAGTCCGGTCAAGTCGGTTTTCGGGGGATTGTGGAAGAAAACGGGCACAAGCAGGTCGTGATGACCCGTATCAAGGTCGAGAATCGAAAGATCAGCGAGATTGAAGCCATAGTCTGCCGCACGGGTGCAGCCCTTCACAATCCCGACGGATTGATCGATCATCCACTGTATACAGAGGCACTGGCGCTGGACGATAGGCCATCCCGGAATGAGTTAATCTCTATTGCCAACTCCTACTTCGAGGGACTGGAGCAGAACAGAGGAGATATCACACCCTTCGACCCCGAATGCACGCGCATGGAAAACGGTACGATTACCGCCAACAATCCCGACTCCGACTTTATGAACAGCCAAATGAGCTGTGGAGAGCAGTTCAATATCCATGGATTTGCCGCTGTGGTCTCTAAAATCCGGGAGCGCCGATTCCCTATTGTCGACGAGGAGCGGGGCCTGGTCTACACTATTATCTTTTTCGATCATGCAGGTCTTCCCGAAGTAGTGTTGCCGGATGGTTCGATAAAAGAAATTAAAGGTTTCGGCGATGCCCCCTTTTGTTTCATGATCGGTGAGTTGTTTAAAATCAAAAACAAACTTATTACACGGGTGGAAGCCGTGCTGTTTGAAGTTCCTTACGGGATGCCCTCCGGCTGGGCTGAGTGAAAACAGGTCGGAGATTTGTAAGAAATTGTCAAATCGTATTGGGGTTGGACCAGAGCAAGTATTTAAAGTAATTAGTTAAATCAGCAATCTCAGCTCCCGCCATCAGATGATTACCTATATTACGATGAGGCATATCCTGCCGAAGATTCCGATGTTAGCGGGGAAGCCGCATTGGCCTGATTTTGAAAAGAAAAATGGTGGCCAAGGGAATGGTATACCCAAATTTCATGATTTTTCAGCATATTATTCAAAAGAGTCGAAAATCAGTTCCAATACTTGATATTTATTGTCCTTTCTTCTTATATCTTCTTTTAAAGCATAATCCCATCCACAATATGACGTATGTCATTTCTTCTTTGACACACAAGGGAAATCACCTTATACTCCTTCCCTGAAAAAGCAAGTTCTTATCACAGAAGCTGAAACATTGTTCCGGGAGTGAAGCGGTTAATGCGGTCTGATTTCTTGATACAGATCATTATCGATCCGCCGTAAACGGCTAGTATCAATTTCCCAGGGTCAGCAAGTGGACAGGAAAAATATCATGGATATTTCTTTACAGGATGCAACCATTGAAAAAGCGGCATTCCCCCAGGGACAAATCAGATTTCTCGCGCGGGATGCGGATTACGGTCTGATCGAATCGAAAGACGGGCGTGATGTCTATTTCCATCGCCGCAGTGTTATCGGCGTGGACTTTACCGGCCTGGGTATCGGTGACCGGGTACGTTTCAGTGAGACAGCCGACAGGCAGAAGGCACAGGCCACGACGGTATTCCTTGCCGGCAGACGCCCGCCGGCGGAATGGTAACAGCCGGGGTCGTGCGTATTAACGATCAAATACAGGAAGGATAAGGGAGGACACACTCATGCAAAAGGATCTGATAATCAAACTTATATGCCTTGTCGCAGTGTCGTTATGTTTAACCATGACGATGGCGGCACGGGCGGCGGATGTGGAAATAGAGTGGTTCGAGCCGGAAAAATACCGCGATATCCGGAGCGGGGTGGAAAGCCGGAAAAGTTTCCAGGACCGTGTCATCGCGGCACTGACCGGTTATTTCGAAGACGCCGCGGCGGCAACTCTCCCTGCGGACCAGACCCTTTATCTGAAGATTACCGACGTGGACCTTGCCGGCGACGTGGAGTATTTCTTCTTCCGGTTTTCCATGGGAGTCAGGGTGATGCGTGATATTTATTTTCCCAGTATTGAATTCAATTACGTCCTCGAGGATCCAGATGGAAATCTCCTGAAAAGCGGGGAAGAGAATATCAAGGATATGGGGTACCTGTTTTCCGGAAGGTTTTACATCAACGATCCGCCCTTTGATTATGAAAAACGGATGATAGATGACTGGTTCAGGAAAAACTTCCCGTAGCCTGAAAGACCGGGTATCCCCCTGGCCGAAGAGGATAACATCCGCATGGGGGATGTATGTTTTTTCCACAGATTCTGAGTTCTAATTGGTCATTTTTTAGTAAAAAAGTATTAGAATTTACTTGACATGAAAAGTATATTGATTTAGGTAATTAGTTAAGTTTTGGCACCAAATCACACATGAAATCTGAGACTTTTT
>CAYQNR010000110.1:0-6561 GCA_964418945.1 uncultured Desulfobacteraceae bacterium | reverse complement strand
CCCAGGCCCATTTCATGATTCCATACCAGGATTTCCTCATACCCGTCCTTGTCAATGTCCTCCTTGAATAGCACGATCTTTTTGCCCGAATCTGCCATAATGGATGACTGGGCCTTGATTAGATTCTCATGAACGGTGCGCCTTAAATGACCTAGGTACAGGCCGCCGAACACTCCATGCCAGTAAGCGCAGTTGCACTGGGCCTTCCAGAGAGACTCCCTGGCGTCTCCATCATCAGCGATTCTTTTGCTGAGAAAGAGCATCTTTTTATGCATCCGGTTGGATTCGTCGTATTTTACTAAAAAATTATCCCAGATGCCCCCTCTGACAAAAGGCCTCCACTTATCCCAGCGCCCTTCCTTTTTAAGATCTGCTACTATCTCTTCCAGGATATGGGACTGCGCAGGGGGCAGGGCCCACCCCGTCATCTCTTCATAGGATGCCTGCGGCGGGTATATACGTCCCAAGGGCGAGTTTGTCTCTAAAAAATCCCCTGGCAGGGTTGTCTGTAGCCAGTCCCTGTTATCCTCTATTGCCTTAAAGAATCTTTCAAGCCAGCCCTTCTTAATGACCCATTCATGGGTGCCCGGCCATAGGCCGAATTTTTCGCAGTCGTCCCCATACATTGCCAGGGTTCGCCCCATATCGGCCTGGGTCTTGAGATGGGTTATTACATCTTCCACGAACCTGAAAGGTATTAGATAGCGCATGATCATGGGTGTGGCCAGGAGACTCAGGGTGCTTCCCTCTTTTTCGGTCAAATAGCTCCCGTACATTTCGGAGTCAGTCAGGCCGGCATAGTAAAAATGGGTATCATCAACAATAGTGTAGGACATGCCGGTGTCCTCCAGTATCAGGGGTAGGGCGGGGTCCCATACCCTTTCCGTGAGCCATAAGCCGGTAGCCTTGTACTTGAATCGTCTATTGAGGTAGTCGTTCATCTTAAGGACTTGCCCCCTGGCATCCCTCACAGGGATGCTGGCAAGCAAGGGTTCAAAAAACCCGCCGGAGAGAGGTTCAACCTGTTGTCGTTCCACCATGTTGGCCATCAATTCAATAAGGTCCGGCCTGTTTTTTTCCATCCACTCCAACAAGGGACCGGAGAGATGGAGGCCGACCTTGACGCCGGGATGTGATTCCAGGAGATCCAATACAGGGCCGTAGCATTTTTCCAGTGCTGTTTTAAACACGTGCTCAAAGTTGCCTACCGGCTGATGACAATGTAAAACCATAACCAGATTCAGCATGGCATTAATCTCCCATTATAAACCCCAATATGCGGCCCAGTTCTTGGAACAGGGCTTGCCCATCAGAAGTCAGGGCATCTAAGAAACCCTTATTACCGGTAAGTTCATAAAAATGGTTCTGGCACTCCCACAGGTCCAGATGGATGTCTAGTTCTCCGGCGAAGGTCAAGAAATTGATAATATTTTTCAGAAAAACAGTATTTTTTGTTTCTGCCAATGAATCCATCTGCCGTCGCAGAAATTCCTGCGCCCCCTGTTTGAGGGTTGGCTGTTTAGATGCATCTTGCACCAGAAAATCACCCGGCCTAATTTCCGCGGAAGTGTCCTGAGATATGGGCGCTAGCCGTGGCTTCAGCCTGGTTAGAGAATCAAAGTCTATGGGTTCTTCTCCATGATCCATGGCCAAGATATCCAGGAGTTTATCAACAAACAACATCTGGAGAAGGGTATCCAGGGAGGGCGGAACGCTTTCCCCGACCTCCTGAATGGTACTGGCAACCCTGTGGAGAGGATCAACATGGATCCCTATAGAGTCTTTTATTTGACAGTACAGGTTCTGGGCCAGTCCGTTGATGATCCATTTCCGTGCATCTGATATAAGATCCTTCAGGTAAAACCTCCTAACATCGGAGATGTGGCTTGGATCGATCTCAAACCTGTCTTCCTGGGATGATACCAGCAGCGCTGAGCGTATCTCCTCCACCAGCTGATTTGCTTCAAGGCCTGAGCTATCGCCCACCAAACAGACAAGATTCCTCCAGTCCCTCATAACAGCAAGATATATTTTCCTGAATCTCTCGCCTGTCGTCTTTTCGACCACATCCACTTCTCCCATAGTTGCGGTTATCCCCTTATGGTCTATCTCCTTCTCCCATAGGACCTTTATCATTCCAGGAAGCCAGGCGGGCATATCGGTTTTCCGGACCAAACATATAAACCCATAGTGGGCTGTTAATAATGTCTCATCAATCCGTGAGGGCTTGACAAGGGTTTGATAGACGTTTTTTCCATGCTTGTAAACAGCCTTGTTACTCTCTGCCTTGATCAGAAAATCCAAGAGTCCTGATTCAATATCCCCCGCCCATGGCCGGACCAGATCAACAGCCCTTAATGCATATTTGAGAATCTGTGTTGTCTCTATTCCGGAAATATCGTCAAAGAACCAGCCGCAACTTGTAAACATGTAAAGCCCCATACGCTGAGATTCCATTAGCTTGAAGATCTCAAGCTTATTGTCGTCACTGAGTTCCCTGATAGCACGGGCATCTAAAAAGGTGTTTTTCTCTGTCTCCGACTGATCCAGTATGAGATCTATATATCTATCCCTGGCCTCCCAGGGATCCTTGAGCAATCTGCCGGCCCTATGTTCAAATACGGCGTTTAATTCTCCGGCCAGCCAGTTCAGGCCATCCCTCAGCGGGCTCCTCCAGGACTGATTCCATTCCGGGTTCCGGCCTCCACTGCAACCGCAGTCCGCCCGCCACCTCTCCACTCCATGGGGGCAACTCCACGAGCTGTTTTCAAATATCTTTACTTCCTTTACAGGGGGAGACATTTCGAGGAACTGGCCGTAGTTGGTCAATTTGATTTCCCGGTTTTGTTCCGTATGGTCGAACAGCCAGGACAGTGCCATTTCACCGAATTTGAAGTGATGCCCGTAGGACTCTCCATCAGTCGCTATGCTGACAAGCCTCGGTCCATCAGAATGATTGTTGAAAACATGTTTTATCCGCGCCAGTAAAGTCTCTCCAGAGGAAAGGATCCTTTCATAGGCAATTGCCCGGGACAAAGGCCCATGGTAAAAGAATACATCAATAAACAGATCTTTTGCTTTATCCAGCACCACCCGGTAAGGCTGGGTGGGATCAATCAGCCCACCGGATACATCCTCCCAGGGGGCTGAATCGCTATCTTTGCCTGTTGAGGTTTGATCTGCGGTGGTACTCGCTCCTTTTGACAAAGGACGAACAGACATGGCCTGGTCGGGAGAGAGGATGGTGAATCTTATTCCCTCACCAGCCATCAGCTTGAGGGTTTCTGTATCAACAGCGGTTTCCGCCAGCCACATCCCCTCAGACTCCCTGCCAAAGCGATGTCTAAAATCCTCCAGTCCCCAGCGTATCTGGGTCAGCTTATCGCGGGTGGAGGCCAGTGGCATTATTATATGATTATACACCTGGGCCAGCGCGTTGCCGTGACCGGAATATCTGTCGCGGCCATGACTGTCGGCGTCGATGATCTTTTGATATATGCGGGGGTGAAATCCCTCAAGCCATGTTAAAAGTGTGGGTCCGAAGTTAAAGCTCATGTACTTATAATTATTCACTAGTTTCAGAATGCGGCCTTCCTTGCCGTGTAACCGGCCGCACGTATTGGGCCCGTAACATTCGCGGGTGATGCGCTCATTCCAGTCATGATAGGGTAGGGCTGATTCCTGGCACTCTATGATATTCAGCCAGGGGTTTTCCCTGGGGGGTTGGTAAAAATGGCCGTGGATACAGAGGTACTTTTGTAAGTGGTTTTTTGGTGAACTCATATAGATCTCAAGATGTTGAAAGCGGGGAGTTCACCCCGCTTCCCGAGGCTGTCTCGGGAATGGAGACAGCGGGATGCCGCCCTGGCAATAGATCCTTCCATAATCTCCTATATGTCCCTTTGGTGAATGGTAATCAATAATACGATGATTTTAGCTTCAAGCGGTTAATGAGGATGCTATTTGATAATATTCAACCTATTGCCTTCTTTGGCCTATGGGTCTCTCTTTTAAACGGCGAAAACATTAGAAGCATGGGACATGCATAAGGTGCCACCCAGGCGGGCGGAATATTTAGTAACCGTTAGAGAATTCTCGGGTCTTGCAAAGAGAGGAGAAGGCTACCCGCCTGCCTCGTCCAGATTTGTGCGTGGTCACTGCACATAAACAAGTTCCCCGTAGCAAAGAGAGCCCCATGGGCCAAACATTATTCCTTATTCCATACGCTTTAATCTTTTATCTTCTTTGGATGACTCACTAGTCATATTAAATCTATTCTCCATTTTAATACCGGGATATGCAATAGATATTTGGCGCTTCTGGAAAAATATCTGGGAAAATGGAAATAACATTCCCTTTACGCAGACACACAAAAAATGATACAAGACCCCAAGATATATGAATGGGAGGTAAATCAAACTATCATGCTTTCGAGAATTCAAATGGATCGATACGCAGACGTTCTTCTGTGGGGACTTAAGACCGCAAGGACACAGAGTTTCAAAAAAAACGACAGCATCTTGATTCGTTATGACCATGCTGCTGTGAAACTGGCGGAAATCCTTCAGGCCAAGTTGCTCGACATGGGGATGAACCCGATCCTGAGGGCCGGGAGTACTCCACAAATGGATAAGAATTTTTTTGAAAGGGCGAATAACCGCCAGCTAATGTTCAATGCGCCGGGCCAGAGACAGCTCTATGAGAATCTTAACGGAACCATATCCCTTTTTGCGCCGGAGTCTATAACCCATCTTCGCCACATTGACCCGAAAAGGATCGGAAAGGCCGCCATTGCCAGGAAGCCCTTGCGTGATATCCTCTGGAAAAGGGAAGATGAAGGGGACTTCGGGTGGACCTTGTGCATGATGCCCACCCCGGAACTTGCTGAAAAAGCCGGAATATCCATGAAGCAGTATACATCCCAGGTGATAAAGGCATGTTATCTGGATAAAAAGGACCCTGTTAAGGAATGGATGCGGATACACAGGGATGCCATGACCATAAAAAACTGGATCAAGTCCATGGATGTAGATTACTACCATATTGTCTCCGAGCATATTGACCTGAGAATCGTGCCTGGTAAAAAAAGGAGGTGGATCGGTGTCTCAGGCCATAATATCCCCAGTTTCGAGATCTTTATATCTCCTGACTGGAGAGGGACAAAAGGCGTGTATTATGCCAATCTCCCGTCATTCAGGGACGGGAATTATGTGGAGGGTGTGAAACTGGAATTCAATAGGGGGTCAGTGGTAAACATAGAGGCTAAAAAAGGAAAGGATTTTGTGATGAAACAATTGGCCATGGATAAAGGCGCACGGAGGGTAGGGGAGTTCTCCCTGACTGATAGACGATTCTCCAAGATCAACAGGTTTATGGCAAATACCCTGTATGACGAAAACCACGGGGGCCGCAACGGTAACTGCCATCTGGCTGTGGGTATGTCCTATTCAGATACCTATGACGGGGATCCGTCTACACTTACCAAGGAACGGAAAGCCAGTCTGGGTTTTAATGACTCGGCCCTTCACTGGGATCTGGTAAATACCGAAGACAAACAGGTCACCGCGTATCTTAAATCCGGGGACAGTATTATCATCTATGAAAAGGGGATATTCCAGTTACAAGATATTAAAAAAAGATAACATATGCTTGAAAACACCTTTATCCATATCCAGGGCATCGGCCCCCGGACAGAACGGGATCTCTGGCAAAACGGCGTCCAAACCTGGAGTGATTATTTAACAAGCAAAGCTACCGTGATATCTCCAAGGCGTGACCCTCTGGTGCGGCTGCAGCTGGAGGAGTCTATTAAAAACCGAGCAAAGATTCGTTTCTTTGTGGACAGACTATCAGTATCGGATTTATGGAGGCTCTATAACGAATTCAAGCACAGGTGTGTTTTTCTTGATATTGAGACAAGCGGCCTATATCCGGGAGAGGATGAAATATCCGTCATTGGACTGTATGACGGACGCAACGTGCATAGCTTTGTCAATGGCCTGAACCTGGCTGAATTTGAAACGGTTATCGCATCCTATGATCTTATGATCACTTTCAATGGAAGCTGTTTTGATCTGCCTTTTATAAGACGATTTTTCCCTAACATCTCATTGCCTCCGGCACATATAGACCTGCGGTTTTTTTTGAAAAGACTCGGCTATAGGGGAGGGCTCAAATATATCGAAAAGGATTTCGGTATCGCCCGCGACATGGAGATTGATGGTTTGAACGGCTTTGACGCGGTAAGGCTATGGAGGGCGTACCAGCGGGGTGATAAAAAGGCCCTTGATCTCCTTATAAGATATAACAACGCGGATATAGTAAATTTGAAAACCTTGATGGAAAAGGGATATGATATAATGAAATACAAGTTATTAAGATAGAACAAAGGCTTCCCTGGCTGTCGTTGTTTCCTCCGGTGCAAAGCTCTATCTATATATTTTGTTTGGAGATGCATGGTAGAAAAGATGCACGCACAACAGAGAAGCCTTTTGCACTTTTTAATTAATTTAATCCTTTTTTTATCGGGTGTAAAGGGGCGGCTGAATAATTTTGGTTCAT
>CAYQNR010000109.1:0-6686 GCA_964418945.1 uncultured Desulfobacteraceae bacterium | reverse complement strand
TTTGATGGGGAGGTGTTTTTTCTCTTGACGAGCCCTTTAATGGGTGACCCCTTTCATAATCAGTGTATTGAGAGCCCCTGATTTTAAACCGGGGGATCTTTAGGATAGGCTCTCCCGTCCCTTAATTCAATATAGTTGACCACGGCCATTTCATTCAGCATCAGGGACACATTTATCGGGTATATCGGAGGATATATCTCCTCCCGTTCCCATTTGGTAAACTTGTTCAGTATTTCATCAATGGTAATCCCGGGAGTTTCTTTGATTTTCTCAAGGATATTCATTGCCCTTTTGTAATGAGTCAGCATGTCGCCGCCGCTAGCCAGGCCGACCGGTTCACAGACGAAATAGGCCCCGGTTCGGGTATCATCACAAACAAATCCCCGTGGTCTTTTTATGAGAGTATCCGGTTTTTCGGCTGATATACTTCTTAGGTACTTAGGATCAGCCCCATCCGGCGCTTTTTTCAGGGGGCGGAAGCCGATTCCATCGTACTTCTTCATTCTTGGGTCCCTGGCACTAAGGCCCGTATACAGGTATATCATACGGTCATAGTCCCCGTATCCGTAAAAAATAGTATTCCACAGTACTGGGGCCATGTTTTTTAGTAGGCCGTTGCAGATTTTACCTTCGAATTTCTCACCATCGTAAGTGAATCCATCGCCAATTTGGTAACCGAAATGGCAAGGAAAATTATCCGGGTCACCTGTGAAGGCAACCAGCTTGCATCTTACCTTAAACGGCATGGGTATTTCTTTCTTTTAATTCCCTCTCTGATTATTATCTGCCCATATATATCGATAGCTAAGACACATTCTACGTGATTCAGGTTAAGATTACAAATAGAAACAGAAAATGAAACGGATATGGGTGATATCCTCTCCCCTAAAATGTGACCATTTTGTGACCAAAATCGTCATATTTTGTAGATAGGGCGGTTAATCCGTTTTAAAGATTGACCGCTTTGTTTTTGTGCTCTTAATAATTTGGGAAAAGAGCCCTCCCGCGAATCCTCCAGAAATAAAGGATTTTGCTCTGTTACACTTTGGGCCTGGGAAGAAATCCCGCCGTATCCATTATCTCATGCACCCTATCCTCCCATTCAATGGCCATAAGGTGGATTCCGGCGACACCTTCTATCTCCTGGAGTTCTTGCATCTGTTCGCAGAGGATCTTTATTCCCTCAGAGGCGGCCTTACCTTTTCCTGCTCCTCTAAGCCTGTCTATCATTTCTTCCGGTATAACAATCCCGCTCACGTTGAGAGCCATATACCGGGCCATACCTACTGATTTGAGAGGGGTTACACCGGCCAAGATCTTGCACTTTTCGTGCAATCCCATATCCACAACCTGTTTCATAAATTCTTTAAAACGCTTCATATCATAGATGCATTGGGTCTGAATAAAATCAGCACCTGCCTGCACCTTTTTAGCAAGCCGATAAACCCTGTAGCGAAACGGATCAGCAAAGGGATTGCATGCCGCACCGATAAACATCTTGAGATGACCTTCTATCTCGTCTCCGCTAATGACTTTATTCTCATCCCTCATGGTTTTAACCATATAGATCATCTGAATGGAGTCTATATCAAAGACATTCTTGGCCTCGGGATGATTCCCGAATGTCTGGTGATCGCCGGAGAGGCAGAGCATGTTTTTGATTCCGAGGGCGGAAGCGCCGAAGATATCCGACATCATGGCAATCCTGTTACGATCTCTTGCCACCATCTGCATGTTCGGCTCCAGGCCTTCATCGATCAATATCTTGCATGCGGCGATCGAAGACATGCGAACAATGGCAGTCTGGTTATCCGTAATATTGACCGCATCAACATTATCCTTGAGCATGTGCGCCTTTTTCTTGACCACGTCCGCATCAGGTCCTTTGGGAGGCCCTAATTCTCCGGTGACGACAAATTCCCCTTTTTCCAAAAGCCTTTCGAGATTACTTCCGGACTTCATATCCTCATATCCTCCCTTACAGTCTTTCTTGGACCGCCATTATGGCTCGGCCTCCAGTCTTTATATGGCTCAATCGGCTTTAACCTGTCCAGCTCTCCCAATGCCTCAAGTCGCTCAATAATGAGGTGCCATGCGCAATCGATCTCCTTGTTGATTTCGCATTTCCCGTTTGAAGACCCGCCGCAGGGACCATTGAGTAAGCTCTTCGCACATCTGGTGACGGGGCAAATGCCGCCCGTTTTTTCGAGCACGCAGTCACCGCAGCCAACGCAGCGCTCCTCCCAAATACCAACATCCAGGTTGGCGCCCATAAAAGTGGTGTTTAAGCCGGGCACAACCCTTATCGGTTTATCAGGTATCCTGCGGTTAAAAAATGATGTTGCGTGCTGGACGCCGACCCCGCATGCCATGGATATCACAATATCCGCCGCTTTTACCTTATCAAGCAACAGAGGATCATTCAGGTATTCGTCGTCGCACTGTCGCAAGGCCATGGCCTCTTCAACCTTAACATCCCTCTTATTCTTGCGGAACGCCAATCGCAATTGAGAGGCCAGGATCTTCACCTCTTCTTCGCCTCCGGCCATACAAACGGTAACGCAGGAACCACAGCCGATGACCAGGATCTTGGAATAATCCTCAACCATGGATAATATCTCTGAAAACGGTTTTCGTTCTCCTACTATCATAGCTTATCTCCCCGTAGTTTAAAATGCTATGTGTGCTGCTCTTTTTATGATCGCAAAGGGTTCGGGCCAAGGGCCTTAACCTCTTCCGTCATGGTGCTTATAACGGCAGCGAAATCTTTGCCAGAAGGGCCGGCCACAGAATCATATCTAAGCCTGCTTTGTTCCATGCCGGTTTCCTCTAACAGAGATTTCGCCCGCTCTACCTTTTTCCGGGCCCTGTAATTGCCTTGCTTGAAATAACACTCGCCGAACTTACACCCAATAACAACCACGCCGTCCGCGCCGGCCTCAATGGCCTTCAGAAGGTGGGGAACCTCCACCTTGCCGGTGCATAAGACTCGTATCACCCGTAAACTAGGTGGAAATTGAAGCCCCGTCCTTCCGGCCGTATCAGCAGCAGCCAGGGCGCAATAATGGCAGCAAAAGGCAATTATCTTTGGTTCAAATTCCTTCATGTTTTTCTCCTTATTTTCCTTATGCAAACATCGTCTCTATTTGAGGAATGACATCGTTGTCGGTGAAGCCCTTGAGATCTATGGCATCATTGGGACATGAGCTCACGCACACCCCGCATGCCCGGCATTCTAGGGGGACGATCTCGGCTACACCTTCCTCATTGATGAACGGCACTCCAAAAGGACATACCCGCACGCAGGTCAAGCAGGCAATGCATTTGCCCGGGTTTACCTCGGCATACACGGCCTGATGGGTGAGTTTTTTGTTTCCGAGAACGGCGAGCACCCTGACCGCAGCGGCCTTGGCCTGGACGATGCTTTCATCTATCGTCTTCGGTCCATGGGCTAAACCACATAAGCAAATGCCCTTCTTGCTGAAGGCCACAGGAGTAAAGGTCATATAATCCTCTTCCTCAAAGAACCCATATTCCCCTAAAGGGACTCCGAGCATTTGAGAGAGGTTTTCGTTATCCTCTCCCGGCAATATAGCAGCGTTCAATATAAGCAGATCGGGCTTCAGATCAAGGCTTTCATTATTGGTACTATTATTGCACCTGATGGTCAATGCTCCATCTTGTGAGACATGCAGTCCTTCCTGTTCATCGTACCTAATGAAGGCCACCCCTTCTTTCCGGGCCTCTTGATACAGGATATCGTTAAGGAAGTAAGTCCTGATGTCGCGGTGGAGATGGTGGATCTTGATGGCGGGGTTTATCTCCTTGAGCTTGAGGCTGTTTTTCACCGCCTGGCTGCAGCATACCCGGGAACAGAATGGATGTTCGCTATTTCTGGAGCCGACACAGTGGATAACAACAGCGGAATCTACATGCTTTAATCCTGATTCATCCCTTTCTATCCTATTTTCAAGCTCCAGTTGGGTTATGACCTTTTCGTTTTGCCCATAGAGATACTCTTTGGGAACGTACTCCCTTCCTCCCGTGGCGACGATAATCGCGCCATAATGCCCATGCGAATCACTTGAAGGGGTTTGTATGATTGCCTGGAATTGACCTATACGTCCTTTTATATCTTTTATGTGTGATTCCAAAAAGATCCGTATTAATGGATTCTCGTTTACTTCCTTATGCATGGTATGGATATAGTCGGAAACCTTTCGGCCCTGTGCATCGTGGGAGAGGCGTGTTGCATTTCCGCCCAGCTGATCCGTCTTTTCCACCAGATCAACGGGTATGCCCTGCGAAGCGATGCTTCGCGCGGCAACCATCCCCGCTATGCCGCCGCCGATCACCAGGCCCCGTTGCATCACATCTCTTGTGTAAACGGGAAGGGGCTCAAGCCCTTTTACCTTGGCCACGATCCCTTTTATCTCTTCTTTTATCCGCTCGGTGGCACTGTCCCTTTCATCAACGTGAACCCAGGCGGCTAGTTCCCGGGCGTTAACCATCTCCACTAGGAATTTATTAAGACCCGCCTCGCGTATGAGATTCTGAAGCTTGATAAGATGACTGCGATAACTGCAGCCTACAAATACCACCCGGTTTACTTCATGGTCCTGTATGCTCTTTTTAATTTGCTCGATGCCCTCTTGATAACATGCATAGTGTATTGTCATAGTTACCACGACGCCATCTAGTTGCCTTGAAAATTGCGCGAGCATATCGGTGTCCAGCGTGTTGGAGATAAGCCCACCGCACTCGCATACATAGACACCCACACGGGCAGGGAGGCCCTTAACATCGCGTTCAGGCGGGAGGTCCTTCGCAGTTTCAGATCGTGATTCAGCGCCTGTGAACAGCTCCACTACCTCCATAGCGGCTGCCTCTGCGTTGGCCACCGCCTCAGGCGTATCGCCAAGACACATGAAACTGGCGCCGGCAGCTATACCAGGCGCTACCATATGCGAGTGATCAGAGGATATTGGGAAGTGCCAGGTATTCAAGTGAATTCCGAGCCGCTCCGCCAACTGAACGCCGTCTTGAGAAGGGATAAGGCCCAGAGACAGGACTACAAGATCAAAGACGCCACGGTCTGATTCATTCCCCCTCTCTGAAACATACTCTATGTTGACATTCTTTGTCTCTTGCTCCTCTTTAATAGACGCTACCTTAGCCCTTATAAAGTGAACGCCTTTTTCTCGTGCCTCGGCATATACCTTCTCCTGCGTCTTGGCCATTGCCATGATATCATTGTGAAAGATGGTAATCTCGTTTTTTTGGTCCTTTCCTTTCATGGACAGTGCGGACCGAATGGCGTGCATACAGCAGACAGAGGAACAGTACTCCAGGTCGTGGCCTGGCTTTCTAGAGCCCACGCATTGAATGAAAGCTATCCTTTTGGCTGTTTCCCCATCGGACGGTCTCTTAACTTGGCCCTTGGTAGGCCCGTAGATACTGACCAGTCTATCCATCTGAAAATTATCAATGACATTCGCCATTGTTCCATATCCAAGCGCCGCGGCCTCAGAGGAGTCACGGAACGGCTCCATTCCGGGGGTGAGGATAACCGCCCCTACCTCCAGCTTCTGGATGGATTCCTTTTGGTCGAGATGTATGGCCTTGGTGGGGCACACATCGGCGCATTTGTTGCATTCTTCGCCTTTCAGGTGCAGACAGGTTGCCGGATCAATAAAAGGCTTATTGGGAATTGCTCCCAAATAAGGCATATAGATTGCCTTCCTTGAGCCCAGCCCGTAGTTAAACTCGCTTGGCACATTAACAGGGCATATGCTCCAGCAAAGGCCACAGGTGACACATTGAATCGGATCCACATACCTGGGAGACCTTTTGATTGACACGGTAAACGCCCCTGGCTCTCCTTCCACACTCTCAAGTTGGGCTAAGGGAATGATCTCGATATTGGGGTTGTTGGCTGCCTCCAGCAGTACAGGAGTGATCATTCCCAGGGCGAAGTTGTCCTCCGCAGTCCTGTAAAGTTGGGTCAATTTGCCGCCTATAGTGGCCTGTTTATCCATAAGGTACACCTTGAACCCAAGATTGGCTAGATTGAATGCGGCATGAACACCTCCCACTCCGGCACCCACTATTAGGACGGATCTGAGTTTTTTAACATTATTACTCATAAGAATATGTCTCCTTTGTGGTGATGATTACTTTAAGTGTTATCATGAAAAAGGAGGATACAACGGAGGGCATCTTGTTGTTCCCGGAACCAACAGAGCAGACCGCAGCATCTTCTTATTATCGGATTTGATAAGAGGTCTTTTTTCTGGAATCGCACCCTAGAGAATTTTAACAGGTATGTCAACCCAAATTCAGATGCGTGATACTACGGCGGGAATCTTCCGGTAGCGGAAGGCGCGAGGCGTAAGGCGCAAGGCGTTAGGCGGAAAGAGGAAAGAGGGAAGAGCTAAAAGGCGATGATTCGTTAAATAGTTAAATGGTTAATAGCAAATAGGGACTAGGGATTAAGGATTAGGGATTAAGTAGCTCAGCCGCCTTCGCTCACAAGCTACGGCGGGCCAGGTAGCTGATAGCTCATGGCGCAAGAGGGAAGAGGAAAGAGGAAACAGGAAAGAAGATTAGAAGATGAGAAGATCAGAGGATCAGAGGATCAGAAGTTCAGAAGATAAGAAGATAAGAAGATAAGAAGATAAGAAGAT
>CAYQNR010000108.1:0-6770 GCA_964418945.1 uncultured Desulfobacteraceae bacterium | reverse complement strand
GAGCCTGTCGAAGGGGCGAAGGCGGCTGACTTCTGTCCTTTAACGCCTCACGCCTTACGCCTCACGCCTGACGCTATGCGCCCCCTGGCCCGCCGTAGCCCTGAGTCCTTCGATTTCACTCAGGACCCTGAGCCTGTCGAAGGGCCTGTCGAAGGGCCTCTCGAAGAGGCGAAGGCGGCCCTGGCTCGCCGTAGCTGGTTAGCGCCCGTCCTCCGCAGTAGCTTGTCCATCCTCCGTAGCAGGCCACTGCGGAGGACGGGCTACGGAGGATGGGAAGGCGGCTGCTCCATGCACTCAAATCCTCGAACCCTTGAATCCTTGAATTCTAAAACATCACCTCTCAAAAAGCATCATAATCAAAGGTCACGACTGTTCAACGCCGCCCTTACCGCCTCGAACATTATTTTTATAGGCGCCTCACGGCCCGTCCACAACCTGAACTGCTCAGCCCCCTGATAAACAAACATGGCAAGGCCGTTCACTACCTTACAGGCCCTGCCCCTCGCCGTGGCCAGCAGCCTTGTCTCCAGGGGATTATAGATAATATCCATCACCACCATGCCCCTCTTCAGGACCTTCTCCGGGACAGGACACGATTCTTCGTTCGGCGTCATCCCCACAGGCGTTGTATTTATCAGGATATCCCCTCCCTCATTAACCACTTCTTCCATATTCACAAATCGACAATCCAGGGACTTACACAGGGAAATGCCCCGTTCCACGGAACGGTTGGCTATTGTCAACTCCACGCCTTTCTTTTTTAGTATGTATCCGATGGCCCTTGCCGCGCCCCCCGCCCCTATCATGATGCATCTCTTGCCTGACAGTTCCGTATTCTCCTCCAGTGCCCTGAGGGCACCCAAGGCATCGGTATTATACCCCGTGAGTCGACCGTCCCTGTTAACAATGGTATTCACCGCGCCTATGGCGGCGACCTGATCCTCCACTTCATCAAGAAAGGGCATCACTTCTGATTTATAGGGAATTGTTACACTCATTCCCTTTATGCCCAGCTCTTTCATCCCCTTCAGGCAGGCCTGTATATCCTCCGTCTCAAAGCCCAGATACACCGCATTCAATCCCCCGGCTAAAAAAGCCGCGTTGTGCATGGCAGGACTCAGGGAGTGCCTGATAGGATTGCCTACAACCCCGTAAAGCTGTGTATCCTGATCAATAATCATGGCATAAAGAATTCAACCAGTCTTCTCGTTTCCGCTACCGGCATCTGCCCGTCAGCAGACTGCTGTCCGGCCTCCAGGGAGCCGAAGGTCATATAGGCGCCCATCAGGAGTGAAAATATTCTGCTCATGCGGCCCAGAGGCCCCATACAAAATGCGATTATCTCAACACCTTCATCCCTGGCTTCGGGTATAAGTTCCAGGATCCTGAAGTTATCCTCCCATCTGCTGGCCATGGTGACAATCTTGATAATATCACCGCCCACCGTGATACCTTTATTATAAATCCTTTTCAATCCTTCACCAGAAGGGGTCCGGTCATTTACATGGGTGGAGACAATGATCTTGGCTTTTCCCTTTGCATCAATAATCCTCTCACGCTGACTTTTGTCCATGCTCAACTCGACATCTATAAGGTCCGCCCCTGCATTAATGGCAGATACTAAATAATCTGCCGCCAAATCCGCATCGTCCTTTCCCCGGCCCCCTTGCTTTTCTGAACGGTAAGTTGCCAGTACCGGCTTAACGGAAGACATAATGATGGGTTTGAGTTCAAATGATTCCATCATATCCAGACGTACCTCTATAATATCAGCCAGTGATGAGGCTACGTTCATCTTTTTAATGGCCTCTTCCGTATCTTTTGCTATAATCGGTACACAAAACATAGCTGGTCCTATTCTACCCTCCTTTCCTTATAACAACCCATAAACCTGTAATTAACAGTGACTTTGTTTACCTCCTCAAGAGCCTTCTTCACATTTTCATCCTTGCTGGACCCGATAAAATCCACGAAAAAGGTATAGTTCCTCACACCGCTCTGTATAGAGCCGATCCGTGTGAGATTGATTTTCCTTTTCGCAAAGACCTCCAGCACGCTGAACAGGGTCCCTGCCCTGTGCTCTGTTGAGAACAGTATGGAACATTTATCACCATCATTCCTGTTCTCTTCCCTGGAAAGCACAAGGAATCTTGTCATATTTCTTTCAAAATCGTCTATGCCCTCTTTAATGATCTCCAGGTTGTATATCTCGGCAGCCATTTTGCTCGCTATAACTGCGGACGCCTTGGGAGTCTCCTCCGCAAGCATCTTTGCCGCCCCCGCCGCATCATAATAATGAACAGGTTCCAGATTGTTTCTGCTCAGAAAATTACGGCACTGGGCCAAGGCCTGTGACTGGGAGTACACCGTCCGGATATCTCTATGGTCCGTCCCGGGCAATACAAGGAGGCATAGATATATGGGAAGCTCGACCGCGCCCACTACATACAGATCCGAATTTACTATAAGTTCATTAACCTCGCCCACAATGCCGCCTAGGCTGTTCTCCACCGCAACTATGCCATAATCATAAAGGCCTGTTTTGACGCCTTCCAATACACCGTCATAACCCCTGTTCGGTATGGAAACCCAATCCTTGTTCCATTCCCTTAACGCTACTTCCCCGTAAGCCCCATGCTCTCCCCGAAAACCTATAAGCCTGTGCTCCTTTTTCTGCAGGACCTTGCTCTCTTTAATGATCCCGGTATATATCTTCTCCACAAACTCGGCATTTATCAGACCGGTAGAATTCATCCTGATCCTTTCCACTATCTCTTTTTCCCTTTCTTTATCCTCTATATTGATTTTAAACTTCTTGGCCATTAGGGCCAGTTCCATACGGTCGTTTAATATTCTCAGGACCCTGGAATCAAGGAGATCGATCTTTCTCCTGATATCTTTCAGCACCATATATCACCCCTTTCCAATTTCAGCTATTAACTATAAGAACTTACCACTTCCATGAATCAGACTAAAAGAATCCGCCTCTATTTATCCTTTAGTGTATTGATCTTTTTCATGCATGAGTTTATAAATTCAATCTTCTTCATCATATCGGCAAACATACTCGGAGGCAAGCTTTGATCGCCGTCGGATAATGCCTCGCCAGGATTACAGTGTACTTCTACCATTATACCATGCGCCCCCGCCGCCACTGAGGCGAGACTCATGGGCTCGATGAGGCTCATTCTCCCGGTTCCGTGCGAAGGATCAACAATAATAGGAAGATGAGTGACCTCCTTGACGGACGGTACAATAGCCAGATCAAGGGTATTCCTGGTATAAGTCTCAAATGACCTTATGCCCCGCTCACACAGAATGACATTAGGATTGCCCTCAGCAAGCACATATTCAGCACAATTCAGCCATTCCTTCAGTGTGGAATACATCCCTCTCTTTAAGAGCACGGGCTTGCCTGCCTTTCCCACCTCCTTAAGGAGAGAAAAGTTCTGCATGTTTCTCGTACCGATCTGTAATATATCCGCATATTCACATATCCAGGACACATCCCTGGGATCCAATACCTCGGTCACCACGGGAAGCCCGGTCTCTTTTTTCGCCTTTTCAAGTATCTGCAAGCCCTTGATCCCAAGCCCCTGGAAAGCATAAGGAGAAGATCTCGGCTTAAAGGCCCCTCCCCTTAGGATATGGGCGCCTGCCTCTTTAACCTGAATAGCGGTTTTTATTGTCTGCTCCTCGTTCTCTACACTGCAAGGTCCCGCGATTACCACAAACTCGGCACCGATGCGGACTTTGCCGACGGTGATTATGGTCCTTTCCGCTGTATGGCCGTTTATGCCGGCTAATTTAAGATTTTCCATTTTTCCTACCAATCTCTTCTTTCTGGTCAGTCATAAACTTTATGCTTATTGTCCAGTATCTTTAATGCCGTTACCTAACAAACAAGATTTATTTAAATATCTGTCCCCCCATCCTGCCTGAGCCTCCCACTATCCCTATTTTCTGGTAGTCTAATCCCATGGATCTCCTCCGGCAGGATATGATCCCAGCCTCTTCAAAAACACACAATGCCCCTCCATCTCCATAAGCGCCTCCTTAAGCACAGGATCCTTTTCATGCCCCTCGATATCCATAAAAAAGAGGTATTCCCAGCTTTTCCTTCTCATTGGCCTCGACTCTATCCTGGTCACATTGATCTCTCTATTTGCCAGTACCCCAAGACACCTATAAAGAGTACCGGGCTTATGTAACAGGGAAAACAGGATGGATGTCTTGTCTTTGCCTGTAGGTTCAACTCGATCTTTACCTATAACCAGAAACCTGGTGATATTGTAGGGGTCATCCTCTATACTCTCATACAGGGTCTTCAATCCGTATCTTTCTCCTGATAAACGGCTCCCGATGGCCACAGCTTCAGGGTCATCAGCAGCCATCTTTGCCGCCAGAGAAGTGCTTGCCGCCTCTGTGACGGGGACATCACGCATATTATCGTTCAACCACGACCTGCATTGGGTTATAGCCATGGGATGGGAATAGAGACGCTTTATCCCTCCAGGCTGTTCAGCCGCGGCCAGGAGGTAGTGTCTTATTCTCATAAAAAACTCCCCGCATATGCCTATGTCATACCTATATAAGAGATCCATGGTGATATTGATCGAACCTTCATAAGAATTCTCAACAGGGACCACACCCTGCTCACACACACCATCCTCCACCAGGCTGAACACGTCTTCAATAGTCTCACCCGCATAAAAGGATGCTGATTCCCCGTACAGCGCTACAGCGGCCTGGTGGCTGAAAGTCGCCTCCGGCCCAAGGTACGCCACGGAACCCACATGATCTTCCTTCTTCATTCCTTTATCCTTATTGGTTAGCTTTTAGCTGTTAGCCATAGCTATTAACTCTTCTCCCTTGACCCCCCCTCCCGGCCTTCCCCTAAAAGCGGGAGGAAAATTCTTTTTACTCTTTCCTGTTTTACGCTATGCGCTTTGCTCCTTACGCCTCACGACTTACGCCTTGCGCCTATCTTCTCTTTGCTCTTTTTTGCGTTCAGCTTTCAGCCTTCAGCATTCAGATCTTTCCTCTCTCCTCTGCCCTCTGACCTCTGTCTTCGGCCTTCTGCCTTTAACGCTTGACCCCTCGAACCCTTGAACCCTTCTATTTTGTGTTTCCAAGAACAGCCGTGCTCTCCGGCGGAAATAGGAATTAATATTATTCCTCTATCCAGCCCTGTATAGATGGCACCAAGCCGGAGGGCCGTTCCTTTTTTAAGTGACTATCGGAAGGGCGCTGTTATTTCATGAGGTTATGGGTGGGGGACCCCCTGGCTCCCGTGCCAAAGGCACGGGAGAACAGCGGAGGGGGTAGGCATCCCACGCCCATAACCACTTGAAATGACCAGCCCGAGAGATCCGGAACGAAAAAAAGGAACGGCCCTCCGGCCACGGCTGTTCTTTTGAAAACGACATCTCAAAAAGAATCCTCGAGTCCCTCCCTCGTAACCTTGTATCGCAAATAATGATCCGCCAATGTCAGTTTCACCATGGCCCCAAGAACGGGGATAATCCTCGGAATGGCAGTTACATCAAATCTTCCCGTTATCTTAATCCTGGCAGGACGGCCATGCCGATTAATAGTATCCTGCTCTATACCGATTGAAGGGATCGGTTTTATTGCCGCCCTGATTATTATCTCATCCCCGTTCGATATCCCTCCCAGGATGCCCCCGGCGTGATTGGTCCTGAAACCCTCCGGTGTGATGGAATCATTATTTTCCGATCCCTTGAGCCGGGCAGCACCGAAGCCTTCTCCTATTTCAACACCCTTAACAGTTCCCACGGACATGATGGCCTTTGCCAGGTCCGCATCCAGCTTGTCAAATACGGGTTCCCCAAGACCCTGACTACAGCCTTTGACCCTGACCTCTACAATCCCCCCCAGGGAATCTTGTTGGTTCTTGGCTTCCAGCAAGGCCTGCTCCATCCGCTCAAAGGCCTTGCTGTCCGGACAATACAAGGGGTTTTCATCAGCGGCCTCCAGGTCAAAGGACTCCGCCCTGATACCCCCGAGCTCTATCGTATAGGCCTTGATCTTTATGCCCGCTGGCTCCAGGAGCTTTTCCGCTATAACCCCGGCCGCCACCCTTGCTACTGTCTCCCTGGCGGAGTATCTGCCCGCGCCCCTGTAATCAAAATGCCCATACTTTTTAAAATACGTATAATCACCGTGTCCCGGACGGAAAAGATTCTTGATAACCTCATAGGATTCGCTATCGGCATCCTGGTTATGTATGAACAGGGATATGGGGGCCCCGGTGGTGAGCCCTTCAAACACGCCCGACATGATCTCCACCTCATCCGTCTCTTTGCGGGGCGTGTCAAAAGAACCGCGTCCCGGTCTGCGTCTTGCCATTTCACGCACGAATTCTTCCTGTGCAAGGGCCAGCCCAGGCGGGCACCCGTCTATTACGGCGCCTATTCCTTTTCCGTGCGATTCGCCGAAGGTTGTCACCCTGAATAACTGTCCAAATGAATTTCCGGCCATGTTTCCTCCTGTAATTATTGAACCAAATTATGCACAGTCATTAATACACAATTAAGGTTCATCCGGTTAATCAGTACGCTGGTTAATGATATCTAAATATTTTGCGCTATACGGGCCACGGGGTTCTCTTTTAGACTTTTGAAAAAAACCAGATTTTATGCCAAATTTTGCCATTCCGGCGAACCCTGCCCCTGCGAAGGCAGGGGGCCAGAAATTAGCTATTAGCCATTAGCTTTTAGCCTTTACCTTTCGGCCCTTTTCTCTTT
>CAYQNR010000107.1:0-7079 GCA_964418945.1 uncultured Desulfobacteraceae bacterium | reverse complement strand
ATCACAACTTCTCAGACAGTCCTAAGATCTTAGATATCTCCAACATATATGAACTTGAACTTATCATTTAAAAAAGTTATCATATTTTCTGGTATTTGTAACCCCTTGGAGTGCCGAAAAGGTGCGTATAACGATAAGTAGTTGTAATTTTTTGAGTATGTCAAAAGTGAATAATATCATTAAACAGAAAAGGAGGATAAAAAATGAAAAATTGTAAAAGCAGATGTTTGGCAATTTTAGCACTGATATTTATCTCCGGACTTATTATTTCAGGATGTGCAACGACCGGTATGAAGGCCACAGATATCGCCGATGTTACCGGTATCTGGGTAGCCGAAATGGCCGCTCCTGAAGGAGCTCCCGGTGGACCCGGTGGCGGGCCTAGTGGTCCAATGAAATTTACATTTAACTTCAAGGCAAACGGAAACAACCTTGGCGGAACTTTTGTGGGACCGATGGGAACTGAAAATGAGATCATCGAAGGAAAGATAGAGGGTGATAAACTTTCCTTTGCCGTGAATGTAAATGCCATGGGAAATGATATGAAAATTAATTACAAAGGAACAGTTTCAGGCGATGAGATGAAACTTACCTTTTCCATGGAAGGCGGCATGGGTGGCCCTGGCGGCGGTCCCGGCGGTGGCGGTATGCAAATGCCCCCATTAATCGCAAAACGACAGAAATAGAATTGATGATGAATCCCTATCCCGGGGAATTTTATTCTAATATGATTTAAACAGCCTTGGAATTTCCGTATAAAGTTCTGGGGCGAACATTTTGTTCGCCCCTACCTCTAACGCATTAGTCTTTAAATTTTCATCATTGATCATATTTTCAATATCTCTTTCCAGGCTACTTACATTAGGTTATGATTACTTCTGGTATTCGTAACCCTTTAAAGCGTTCCAAAAGTGCATATAACGATAAGAGATTGAAAGTGGCTCTATCTTGCCAAAAGTAAAAATATCTAAGGCCCAGATTTTTTGGAGCGGCTTGTTAACCTTGTGGTTTATTATCTCTCAGTCTTTCTTCGATGGTGGGTTTTTGGAGGATTTTTGGTGGATAATCTAATTCCGGGATTGACAAGTCCGCAAAAGCCCATATAATTGAGAAACATTATTAATAAATGCCTGATGGATGGCTGGATATGTATGAGAGTTGGGTTGATTCCCGGCCAGAAACAGTGTATATCTGGATGTAGCTTTTTAAAAATCTAGAAGAATAACCTCATATTATTGTAATGATGGTATAAACCGGGATTGCACGTGCCTTGCCCATAATTCCCGGTTTTATATAAAGGCGTCATATGAACAAAGAAATCAATTTGGCCATGATGAAGAAAGGCCAGAGAGGTACGATCTCCGCTATCACGGGAGGAAAAACCTTTCGCCTGAAACTTGAGTCCATGGGCATCCATCCCGGTTCAAAAGTAACCAAGGTCTCCAATCTCTTCCACAAAGGGCCCGTTATTCTCCATGTCGGCGGCACCGAAGTCGCTTTAGGTTACAACATGGCAAATAGAATAATGATTACAATCCCGACCAGGGGGAAACCTAGTTGAAAGTTCTTCTTATCGGCAATCCCAATGTCGGCAAGAGCGTTTTATTTACAAGGCTCACCGGCATACAGGTTGTCGCCTCCAATTATCCCGGTACCACCGTAACCTTTAAACAAGGTTTCTTAAAATTACGGGGGCAAAAATCAACAATAATAGATGTTCCTGGAACCTACTCTTTAAGCCCCACCACTGCTGCGGAAAATGTCGCGGTAAAGATGATTCAGGAAGGCGACGTTGTCGTCTGTGTTGTTGATGCCACCCGCCTGGAACGCAGCCTGATATTGATATTTCAATTACTCGAAATGAAAAAGCCCATGGTGGTTGCGCTAAATATCTGGGACGAGACAAGACACAAAGGAATCAAAATAGATATTGACAAGCTTTCAAACATGCTAGGGGTCCCCGTTATCCCTACTTCCGCAATTACCGGCGAGGGCGTTAGATCCCTGGTAGAAATGATACCAAAGGCGCCCATACCCGACCCCCCCCATCTAGACAAATCACAACAATGGGATAAGGTCGGTAGGATCATAAACCAGGTCCAAAAAATCACCCACCGTCACCATACCTTTTTTGAAAGACTCCAGGATTTTTCCATTAAACCTTTGGGAGGCATGGTAACCGCGCTGATTGTGCTGTCGATATCCTTTTTAGTAATCCGCTTCTTAGGAGAAGGATTGATCGGGCACGTGTTCGAACCCGTATTCGAAAGGTACTATAAACCCATCCTGGTTACGCTCAGCCAATCCCTCGGCGGTAAAGGCTTTTTGCACGAAATACTCATAGGCTCCCTTATCCAGGGGGACATAGATTTTGTTCAGTCTTTCGGGCTTCTGAGTACAGGGCTCTTTGTACCGATCGGCATGGTATTTCCCTATGTCCTTTCCTTCTATTTTATTCTGGGGATACTGGAAGACTCGGGGTACCTACCCAGGCTGGCCATACTTTTGGACGTCTTCATGCACCGGATAGGCCTGCATGGTTACGCGATTATCCCCACCATACTGGGCATCGGCTGTAATGTCCCTGGAATCCTGGCCACCCGCATACTCGAGAGCCGGAGAGAAAGGTTTATCGCCTGTACCCTCATCTCCATAGGAATTCCCTGCGCCTCACTCCACGCCATGATCTTCGGCCTCGTAGGCGATCGGGGCCTCAGGTATGTTCTCATTATATATGGCGTGTTGGCACTCGTATGGCTTTGCCTCGGTTTGATAATGAATTTACTAACCAAGGGTTTTGCGCCCGAACTGTTCATTGAGATCCCCCCGTATCGCCGTCCCGTTTTAAAGGCTATATTCAAGAAACTATGGATGCGCATGAACGCTTTCCTGAGAGAGGCAGTGCCCATTGTCCTGATCGGGGTGCTTTTTGTAAATCTGCTCTATTCATTGGGTGTCCTTGGATACGTCGCCAATTTCTTTTCTCCGGTAGTGACCGGTTTAATGGGCCTTCCTGATGGGACGGTTATCGCCCTTGTGGTTGGATTCCTTCGCAAGGATGTGGCTGTCGGGATGCTTGCCCCTTTTAACCTGACAAACCAGCAACTGGTGATAGGGTGTGTGGTATTGGCCATGTTTTTTCCCTGTATCGCAACATTTGTGGTTATGCTGAGAGAATTGGGATGGAAAGACATGCTCAAGGCATCCTTGATAATGCTGATTGCTTCCGTGACTGTTGGTACCTTAATAAACCTGCTGTGGCCGTAAAATCTAGTGTCAATCTAACCCATTGTAACCATCAATAATCCGGCAAAAGATCCCTTTCTTTACGCCCTATTCGCCTGTCCTTCTACCCACAAAAAGCATTAAATATATATACAATATCATTGCTGTCCAAAATAAAAATATGTTGTTGATTTGTTAAATTTAAATGTTTGATTTAATTAGACTCGATCCAAAATATAAAATGCAGGTTTATCACACTCGTTCGCGTCGCTCACTAGAGACATCCGCCGTCACTGAAGCTATGGCGGGACAAGCAGAGACTACGGAAATTAGTAACATTTCTTCATTTGTCGGAAGATACCGACAAATGAAAAGATTCTATCCAGTCTACGACTGGAGTTTATTTCACTACTCCCAAAGGTATGAGTTCTTTAATCCAACAGGTATCTCCCTGTTGGATTAAAATAAAATATCCTCTGTGCTCTCTGAGTCTCTGTGGTAAATCGTTTTTGGACAAGAGTGATACAATATACATATTTTTTTATTGGCAATTACAGATCAATGTTATATAGAATCTTGTTGAGAAAAAAGGATCATGAAACAGAAAAAGGGACAAGTTTATTTTACTAATATCTACTAAATCTTACATTGCTAAATATATTAATAATAAAGGAGGCTAATAAATGGATTTTAAGCTAAGTGAAGAGATGCAGATGTTACGGGACATGGCAAGGGACTTTGCTGCCGAAAAGGTCGCGCCCTATGCCGACGAATGGGATGAGAATCACTATTTCCCTTACGAGGAAGCCATGAAACCCATGGGAGAATTAGGCTTTTTCGGGACCGTAATCCCGGAGGAATACGGTGGTAATGAGATGGGCTGGCTCGCAGCCATGATCCTCTCGGAAGAAATCGCCAGGGCATCCAGTTCCCTTAGGGTGCAGATCAACATGCAGACCCTTGGATGCGCATTTACCATATTCAAATATGGTTCGGACGAATTAAAGAAAAAATATATCCCCAAGCTGGTAACCGCTGAACTCTTAGGCTGTTTCGCCATTACCGAGCCCAATGCCGGCTCCGATGTTATGGCCATGAAATCAACGGCCCAGGACAAGGGTGATCACTGGCTGTTAAACGGCTACAAGACATGGATATCCAATGCCACGTCCGCGGATGCCGTGATCTACTACGCCTATACGGACAGAGAGGCAAGGGGAAAAGGCCTTTCGGCCTTTGTCATAGAGCCCAAGAATTTCAACGGGATTACCACCACGGATCTGGATAAGATCGGGACCAGATCCTGTCCGACGGGGGAGATCATCCTGGAGGATACAAAGGTGCCCAAAGGAAATATTCTGGGCAAACCGGGAAACGGCGCCAGGATAGTGTTCGGATCCCTTAACCAGACCCGCCTGTCCGCTGCCGCCGGAGCAATAGGCGTAGCCCAGGCGTGCCTGGACTCGACCATATCCTACTGTAAGGAGCGCGAACAGTTCGGAGACCCCATAGGCACCTTTCAGATGAACCAGGATATGATAGCACAGGTGTCTTGCGAGCTGGAGGCGGCGCGCCTAATGGTCTATAGGGCGGCGGTGCAAAAAGACCAGGGGCAATTGGGAAACACGCTGGAGGTCGCACAGGCCAAATATCTGGCCGGTGAGATAGCTGTCAAGGCCTCCCAGGTGGCAATGAAGATACTGGGCGCCTACGGCTATTCAACGGAATACCCGGTGGCGAGATATTACAGGGATGCCCCTGCTTACCAGATCGTTGAAGGATCCTCAAATATCTGTAAATGGATCACCGCCCTTGATCAACTGGATATCCGCAAGGCAAACAGGTAGGGGGGACTCCCGCTCAAGGATAATCCTCTTGTTATGGAGGGTTGTCTTCAAGCGGTTTCAATATAACGAAGTAGAAATCCGGGTCCAGAGGGCCCGGATTTGATTTACCCCGGGCTTTACAAACAAAGATGGGGGATGTTATTTTTCGTGTTCAGGAACAGTATCAGGACCGGGACTTCGAAATCGATTAAAATACTAAAAATTACAGGAGGTAGAGATGAGAGCTTATTTTGAAAATATGGCTCCCTTTGGAAAGGCCCTTTCTGATAAACAGAAAAAGGAGTCCGAGGAAAATGTATCGGAGATCAACAGAGTGGAGCAGGAGGTTGCCGAGGCTGTCGAGGCGGTAAAAAATGCCGGGATACCCTTAGAGGTTATCAAAAAGAGGGGCCAGATGACTGTATGGGAGAGGATTGAGCACCTGATCGATCCCGGAACATGGTGTCCTCTTCACACCCTCTATAATCCTCAACTCAACGAGGAGGGCACAACCGGCGTAATCGACGGGCTGGCCAAGATAAACGGTAAATGGGCCGTTGTCATAGGTTTTGATAACAAGGTTATGGCTGGCGCCTGGATCTCAGGTCAGGCGGATAACCAGCTCAGGGTGACCGATATGGCCAAAAGGCTGCATGTGCCTCTGGTATGGCTGGTTAATTGCAGCGGTGTTAAGCTTACGGAACAGGAAGAGGTATATGCCAATCGGAGAGGAAACGGTACCACATTCTTCAGGCACGCGGAACTTGAAAAACTGGGTGTTCCCATCCTGGCGGGCATCTACGGAACAAACCCTGCCGGAGGGGGATACCAGGGCATCAGTCCCACTCTTCTAATCGCCCATAAGGACGCCAATATCGCTGTGGGAGGCGGAGGTATCGTGGGAGGTATGAGCCCTAAGGGCTTCTTTGACGAGGAAGGGGCCGAGCAGCTTATAGAAGCAACAAGACATTTCAAGCAGGTGCCTCCGGGAAGTGTCACCATACATTACAATGAAACAGGCTTTTTTAAAGAGGTATATGAGACAGAGGAAGGCGTGCTTGACGCCCTTAAAAGATACATGGATATGATGCCTGCCTATGATCCTGCATTCTTTCGGGTGGCAGAGCCGAAAGAGCCTAAGTTCCCGTCCGATGATCTCAACAGGATAGTAGCCTTCAATCAGAAGAGGAGCTACAATTTCGACGAGACCCTGGCCCGCATCTTTGATAACAGCGAGCATATGGAGTTCAGGCCTGATTACGGCCCTGAGGTATACACGGGTATTGCCAAGATAGACGGTCTGCTGATCGCCTTTATCGGCAACAGGCAGGGCTTTCTGGGAGCCAAGTACCCTGAATATGCGCCCTACCCCGGGATCGGCGGAAAACTTTACCGCCAGGGGCTTATAAAGATGAACGAATTCGTGACGCTTTGCGGCAGGGACAGGATCCCTATCGTCTGGTTCCAGGATACCTCGGGAATCGACGTGGGTGATATCGCTGAAAAGGCGGAACTTCTGGGGCTCGGCCAGTCACTGATCTACTCCATAGAGCAAACGGATGTGCCACAGATCTGTATAGTGCTTCGAAAAGGAACAGCAGCCGCGCATTATATAATGGGAGGTCCGACCGCCAATAACCACAACGCCTTCACCCTGGGTACCCCCACCACGGAGATATATGTGATGCACGGGGAGACTGCGGCGGCAGCTTCCTTCTCCAGAAGACTCGTCAAGGAGCGGGATGCTGGAAGGCCTCTCCAGCCTGTAATTGACAAAATGAATGAGCTGGCCCAGGAATACTATAATAAATCAAGGCCCATCTACTGCGCCAAGAGGGGATTTGTGGATGAAGTGGTATCACTGCCTGATTTGAGAAAATATATCGCCGCCTTTGCCGGCTGCGTTTATCAGAATCCCTTATCAATATGTCCTCAAAACCATATGATGATCCCCAGGATTATCAAGGGATAAATCTCTTAAAGGAATTCAGGAGTTGGAGCGCAAAACCCTCTTCAACTCCTGATCTT
>CAYQNR010000106.1:0-7142 GCA_964418945.1 uncultured Desulfobacteraceae bacterium | reverse complement strand
AGCGCATAGAGTAAAGAGTAAAGAGTAAAGAGGAAAGAGGAAAGAGGAAAGAGGAAAGAGGATTAGAAGATCAGAAGGTAAAGTAGTTAAATAGTTAAATGGGAAATTCCTGAATTAGTTAAATCGTTAAATTGTGGATTGGTTAAGTAGTGTCACAACCATTTGACCAATTACCTACTTGACCATTTAACAATTCGACAATTTGACCTTTTAACCATTCGACTATTCGACCATTTAACCAATAACCAATAACTGATAACCAATAACCAATGAGGAAGACAACTATTGGGGAAAAGTACTGACGAAAAGATCTCTAATTTGACAAAAAAGCTAAGCTTTCCCGATCAGGAGCTTATTGGGATGCTGGCCGGTGAACAGAGTTCCCACCTGAAGCTTCTGGGTAAAAGGACGGGGGTTTCGATAAATATCAGGGGCACAGAGCTTATACTCAAGGGCAGGGACTGGGAGATCGAGCTGGCCGAAAACGTCCTGACACAGTTATATGAACTCTTATGTAATCATTACCCGCTTTATGCAAGCGATGTTGAATACGCTATTCGCATACTGAGCGGTGATGGGTCGGCAAACCTTAAAAAGATATTCTTGGATAGCGTTTATATCTCCTCCAAAAAAAGGATCATATCTCCCAAGAGCATTAATCAGAAGGAATATATAGACGCGATAAGACATTTTGATATTGTCTTTGCCATAGGACCTGCAGGCACGGGGAAGACATATCTTGCTATGGCCATGGCAGTGGCCGCCTTGGCCAAGAAGGAGATAAACCGGGTGGTACTTGCCAGGCCCGCCGTGGAAGCAGGAGAGCGATTGGGATTTTTGCCCGGGGACCTGTACGAGAAGGTCAATCCATACCTCAGACCTCTTTATGACGCGTTACACGACATGATGGATTTTGAAGATGCTTTAAGCCTTATCCAGAAGGGGGTTATAGAGGTCGCTCCCCTGGCGTTTATGAGGGGTCGGACCTTAAACGATTCCTTTGTGATATTGGACGAGGCGCAGAACGCTACCACAGATCAGATGAAGATGTTTCTGACGAGGCTCGGCTTCAGCTCCAAGGCAGTAATAACAGGAGACGTGACCCAGACGGACCTGCCGGCGGGAAAGGCCTCCGGTCTGATTGAGGCCAGGGATATTCTTCAGGGCATAAAGGGCATAAAGTTCGTATATTTTTCAAGGGATGATGTTGTCAGGCATTCCCTGGTACAGGAAATTATCGACGCTTATGAGAGAAACGGGAAAAAAGACGGCGGTAACGGTCAGTAATATCGCCGGAAGGCTCCTCGGCTCATCAGGAAAAAGGAGACTGCCATGGATAATTATCGTGGTCCTGAGCCTGATTATCAGCGTGTTCCTTTTCCCCAATATCCTGAATAGTCCGAAGGTTTACAGGATTGGAGATGTGGCGGAGAGTGATATCAAGGCCTCGCAGGATATCCTTGTGGAGAACGAGACCCTCACTGCAAAGAACAGGGAGGAGGCAGTTAAAGATGTCCCCTATGTGTATGATTTCGATCCTTCCTCCTCAAATCTCGTACTGAAGCTGAAAGAGGCCCTGGCCGACGCGTGGGTCTCTATTGCCGTGGATATGGCGGATACCGAGGAGCTGCTGCCTCCCGAAAAGATCCCCTTATACTCGGCCGAGGACAAGGGACTTATCAGGGATCGATTCTTTAAGATACTGGAGATACCTCTGGACAATGACCTTTTCGAGGAACTTATCCAGAACGGGTTTTCACTGGAACTGGAAGAAAATATCTCTCAGCTGGTCACGGATATTTTTCAAAAAGGGATTGTCGGAAACAAATCAGTGCTGATGAATCATGCCCAGAAAGGCATCATTATCCAGGATATTCAGACAGGTGAAGAGATGCAGGTTGCCGACCCGGGCAGGTTTTTTGATATCGAAGGGGCCGCCGAATACATAAATAATCGCAAACAGGACCTTGTTGAAAAGGGACTGGCTCCGGAGACCGCTGAACTTTCCACCAGGATGGCGGTTTTGCTTATCAAACCGAATGTGACCTTTAACCAGAGGGAAACCGAACTGAGGAAGGATAACGCCAGGGAATCCGTGAAGACTGTGTATTATCAAATAAAAAAGGGAGAGATGATTGTAAGAGAGGGTGAGAGGATAGGACAGGACCATCTCGTCAAGCTCTCGGCGGAGGCCCTGTCAGCGGGAGACCAGGCGGCCTTCCAGCGGGTCCCCGGTATGATGTTGCTTATCGGAGTCCTTTTCGCGTTCGTGTACACGGCCGGTTTAGTGACCTACAGACCATCCGGTGAAGATATGAGATATGACCTGTTTAACGCGGTGACACTTCTGGGTATTTTTATCTTTATGTGGGCATACGGTCTTATCGCCGAAGACGTGGCCAGGGGGTTCCATCCCCTTACCACAAGGGCGCTGCTGTTCGCATTGCCCATCCCCTGTGGCGCCATGTTGATAACCGTGTTTCAGGGTATGAGGATAGCGGTTATATTCTCTTTGCTGATCTCTGTGCTGGCCTCCCTGGCCATAGATGAAAGCATTAGTTTTTTTCTGTATTTTTTTATAAGCAGCCTCTCGGCAGCCTACTGGGTCAGGGAATACCGGGAAAGGGGAATACTGATCAAGACCGGTTTAAAGGTAGGTCTGATCAACATGCTGCTTTGTCTTTCCATAGAGACGATCTATGGATCCCTTTTTTCCATAGAGATACCGGTGGCATTGGCAGCGGCATTTGTGGGGGGCCTCCTTTCGGGAGTCATAGCCACCGGCCTAATTCCCCTGGGGGAGATGGGATTCGGTTTTACCACCGACCTCAAACTCCTTGAACTGGCCAATCTCGATCAGCCCCTGCTAAGGGAGCTTATGTTACGTGCCCCGGGGACCTATCACCACAGCGTCATTGTCAGCAACATGGTGGAGGCCACGGCCGAGGCCATTAACGCCAATCCCCTGCTGGCCAGGGTGAGCGCCTATTATCATGATATAGGAAAGGTTAGAAAACCCCTTTATTTTGTCGAGAATCAGGGGGATAAAAACAGGCACGAGAAACTGGCCCCCTCAATGAGCAGTCTGATACTTATCTCCCATGTCAGGGATGGGGTTGAGCTGGCCAAGGAACATAAACTGGGCAAGGAGATAATCGATATCATACGGCAGCACCACGGGAAATGCCTTATCACCTATTTCTATCAGAAGGCGAGGGAACAAGAGAACAACAACAGGAAGGGTAAGTCCTCCCAGGTTAAGCAGGAAGATTACCGGTATCCGGGGCCAAAGCCTCAAACCAAGGAGGCGGGACTGGTGATGCTGGCCGACATGATAGAGGCAGCGACGAGGTCTTTGGCGGAACCGACTCCGGCCCGTATTCAGGGTACTGTTCAAAAGATTATCAACAAGGTTTTTTCCGACGGACAGCTGGATGAGTGCGAGCTTACGTTAAAGGATCTCCACGAGATTGCCAGGAGCTTCAACAAGACCTTGGGCGGGATATTTCATCATCGCGTGGAATATCCTGAAATTGATGCAAAAGACACGGCAAGAAGGGATGATGGAGATACAGATAAACTATTTTCGGAAGATCCCCGGAGTAAAAAGCAGAGAGATACGGAGGAAGATAGGGAGACTCTTAAAAGACTTGGGCTGTGATAAGGATGAACTGAGTATCCTTTTTACCGATGACGCCCATATCTCTGAATTGAACAGATCTTATCTGGGCAGGGAGGGACCTACGAACGTGATGGCTTTTCCCATGTCGGATGGCTCTGACTCCGGCGTAAGATCCGGCATGCTGGGTGATGTGGTAATATCCGTGGATACGGCCCTCAGAGAGGCACGGGCAACAAATGAGTCGCCGGAGGAGGTTATCTACCGTCTGCTGATTCATGGGATATTGCACCTTATGGACTATGATCATGAGAGGTCCCCGCGGGACGAACGGATCATGACGAGAGAGGAAAAGAGACTTATTTCGCTTATAAGGGAGGAATAACATGACACGATTGGCCGTAAATGTGGACCATATCGCCACTGTGCGTCAGGCCAGAGGAGTTAAAGAACCGGACCCGTTGATGGCTGCAGGCTTAGCCGAGCTGGCGGGCGCGGATTGTATAATATGTCATTTGAGGGAGGATAGACGACATATCAATGACAGGGATTTGCGTCTGCTGCGAGAGACCGTAAAGACCATGCTTAATATGGAGATGGCCCCCGTGGAGGAGATGATAGAGATCGCGCTGGATATAAGGCCCGATATGGTCACCCTTGTCCCGGAAAAGAGGCAGGAATTGACCACGGAAGGAGGTCTTGATGTAAGGTCGAACCCGGATCGTTACAAGGGTGTGGTGGGAAGGCTTTCTGAAGAAAGGATAAAGGTAAGTTTTTTTGTGGATCCGGATCCGGGACAGATAGAAGCAGCCCACAAGGTAGGGGGAGATATCGTGGAGATCCATACTGGGCATTATTCTGAGGCCGGGGCCGACGAGGAAGAGGCCGAGATCCGTTTTGAGAGGATAGCAAAGGCTGTGGAGGCGTCGGCCGATCTTAATCTGGGGATCAGCGCGGGGCACGGCCTTAACTATACGAACATAAAGAGGTTCAGGTTCCTTCCCCGGATTGAGGAATACAGCATAGGGCACAGTATAATCGCCAGGGCGGTCCTGGTCGGCATGGAGAGGGCGGTCAGGGAGATGTTGGAGATTGTGAGGGAGTTTTAGCGCGCAAGGCGCAAATTAGCTCACAGCTCATAGCTCATGGCGCATAGAGTAAAGAGTAAAGAGGAAAGAGGAAAGAGGATCAGAACGTAAGAAGATAAGAAGATAAAGTAGTTAAATAGTTAAATGGTTGATTTGTTAAATAGGGTCATAACGATTTGATTATTCAACCATTCAACCATTTAACAATTTAACCATTTAACGATTTGACCATTTAACCATTCGACCATTTAACGATTTGACTATTCAACGATTTGACGATTTAACTATTCGACCATTTAACCAATAACCGACAACGGACAACCGACAACAGACAGCAGACGGATGACAGCTGAGCGCTGTTCAATGATAAATGTCAAATGATAAATGAATAGATGATAAATACCATGATCTACGGAATCGGCATTGATCTTGTTAATATAGGCCGTATGGAAGGCATCATAAAGAGATGGGGGGACAGATTTATACAAAGGGTCTTCACCAAGGCCGAGACGGGGATATGTAAAAGCAGGCCCTTCCCCGCAGCAGCCTTTTCAATGAGATTCGCGGCGAAAGAGGCCTTTTCAAAGGCCATGGGGACGGGGATGAAAAAGGGTATCAGGTGGCTTGACATCGAGGTCTTTCATTATCCCGGGGGAAGACCGGGCCTAAGGGTGCATGGTAGATCATATGACAGATGCAGGAAGGAAAACATAACAGGCTTTCACCTGAGCATGTCCGATGAAGGTGACTATGGGGCTGCCATGGTGATTCTGGAGGGCGGATTATGAGAGTGGTAAAGGCTGCGGAAATAAAGGAAATGGATCGCATGACCATCCATGAGATAGGGATACCGGGCGCCGTGCTGATGGAAAATGCGGCGCGCGGCGCGGCCAGGAGTTTTCTTGAACATTTTGATCCGGCAGACGGCTCCAGTGTCCTGGTGATCTGCGGCTCGGGAAATAATGGTGGTGACGGGTATGTTGCAGCCAGATACCTGAGCCAGGCGGGATTACGGGTTATGGTTATAGTGATAGGGGAATCCGGAAAGATCTCCGGTGAGGCCCTTTTAAACCTTGAGATTATAAGACACATGAACCTGGATATCAGGGAAGCGCCCGACCCGGAGGGGTGGAAAAAGGTCAGGAAGTACCTTAAGGAGTGCGATTATATCATAGATGCAATCCTGGGAACGGGCCTTAACTCACCGGTCCGTGGTTATTACGGTCAGGTTATCAAGGAGATAAACAGTGTCTTAAAGCCTGTTATGGCTATTGATATACCCTCGGGCCTGAACGCGGACACCGGCATGGTGATGGGTGTGGCGGTAAGGGCGGATTTGACCGTGACCTTTGGATACCCCAAGTTGGGGCAGGTGCTGTTTCCCGGGGTGGATATGGTGGGCCGTCTGGTCAGGATTGATATAGGGATACCGGATATGGTGTCCGCAAGCGTAGAATCTCCATGCCGGATGCTTGAAGCGGGTGATTTCAGCGGCCTTTTTGGTGAGGAGAAGAGGGATATACACAAGGGTGCCAGAGGGCATCTCCTGATCCTGGCCGGTTCAACCGGCAAGACCGGAGCAGCCGTGCTGGCTGCTCTGGGGGCATTGAGGGCGGGAGCAGGGCTGGTTACAGTGGGTATCCCCAAAAGTCTGAACAGTATCCTTGAGGCCAAATTGACCGAGGCGATGACCGAAACCCTGCCTGAGACCCCTGAGGGGACCCTTTCTGTTAAGGCGAAGGATGAGATAGTCCGGCTTATGGAGGGAAAGAGCGCTGTTGCCATGGGTCCCGGGCTGTCGCAGAATCCTGAGACCTCCGATCTGGTGAGGAAGATCATTAAGGAATGCAAATTACCCATGGTTATAGATGCCGACGGTCTGAATGCCCTGGCCAAGGACAAAGGGTCCATGAAAGGGATGGGCAAGGGAAAGATACTCACCCCTCACCCCGGCGAGATGGGCAGACTGGCTGGACTTACGGCTAAGGAAGTACAGGCGGACAGGGTTGGGACTGCCTCTCGATTCGCGCAGGAGCACGGCTGCTGTCTGGTGCTTAAAGGGGCGAGGACCCTGATAGCCGAACCTGACGGGAAGATATTCCTGAACCCTACGGGTAATCCTGCCTTGTCCAGCGGAGGATCAGGCGATGTGCTTACCGGATTGATATCCGGTTTCCTGGCCAGAGGGTGGGATTCAGCCTTAGCTGCGAGTGCCGGAGTCTATTTGCACGGCCTGGCCGCTGATCTGCTTGCGGAGGATATGGGACAGGCCGGGGTCCTGGCCGGGGAACTGCCCGATGTTATCCCCGGGCTGATGGATGCATTGGCAAGGAAGGAATGGCCTCTGGAGAGCACTCCTCCGTACATGGATTTTTATCATTCGCTTTAGAGAGCAAGGCGCAAAGAGGAAAGAGGAAAGAGGAAAGAGGAAAGAG
>CAYQNR010000105.1:0-7231 GCA_964418945.1 uncultured Desulfobacteraceae bacterium | reverse complement strand
AGGCGGGGCCAGGGGGTCCCCCAGCCGTAACTCCTGAAATAACAGCGCCCTCCCGATAGTCACTACAAAAAGGAACAACCCTTTGCCATAGTAGCGCAGCTCCGGGCCTCTATAAGGTCACCGCTGCGATGGGAAAGACGGATTGGCAGATTACATCTATATGGTGGCCAGGGTTATACCAAAATCCGGTGCTAATATGAATTATTTGTAAGTTTGATGGTGGATTTTGGACAACAGGGATATTTGATATAGATTGCAGAATGGGAGGATCCGAGAAAAGACCCTAGAATTCGATTGACAATATTTGGAATATTGTTAGAGTTAATATATAATTCTTGTTAATCTTTAATAGCCTGGTTCTCGGCACATACAGGGGAGAATTGGGTTGGATATCGAAGGGGGTGATTCCTATAGCCTGTGGAAAAAAAAGTTGGAAAAGATCTGAAGGGTTGTTTACTCTTTGGAACCTCCTTTGTTTCTTTAAAGGCTTTTATGCTGTTCCGGACCTTCATTGACGGATTAACGGGGTAAAATCTAATGGTAAAAAAGTTATAACGCAGACAATTTCGGCATGATGGATGTTATGAAGGTACGGAAAGCATCTCGTTACAATGCGGGATGCTTTTATTTTTTTAATGACCGGGACGTCGGAGATGCCGCGACCGTCCGAAACAAGATCTACAACATAATAGTGAAGAGACCATAATATGAAAGTAATTGTACAAAATAATCAGATAGAAAGAGCCATAAAGGATCTCAAGAAGAAATTGACCAAGGAGGGTTTTTTTTCGGAGATCAAGGAACGACGATTTTACGACAAGCCAAGTGTACAGAAAAAGAAAAAACAGGCCAAGGCTGCCAAAAGGCGCCGTAAGCGGATGAGGAAATTTCCCAGATTCTGAATTTAAGACCGCTTTTCCCCATCTTCCCCGCCTTCTTCAGGAAGAGCGGGAATCCATAAAAGCAGGTTTTGATAACGGCTTGGTGGATAAGTGCCTTTTCCCTTTAAACACAAAAGCGGATTGACCTGTTTAAGTGTATAAGATTCCCGGCTTTTCTCTTGACAAAAAAGGGGTGGGCATGTAAAAACTCCCCGATTTTTATTCTTTTCACAAAACTGCGCCCAGGTTATACCTAAAAGGATCAATAAATGAAGAATCAAGGAAATTCCTCTGACAGGGCACCTAGAGAGAACGGTGTTCTATCTCTCTTTCACACGATCCTGGGGTATTCTTCCTGGCTTGTCTCCTCCTCTGTACGCAGCGGCTCGGTCTATTTTGCTGCCGGGCTGATACTGGCGCTGTTTGTGGGATGGGTCCTATTCCCCATAATCCTCTATTCCCATCAGGAACAGCCTCTTAATTTCAGCCATGCCATTCACACAGATCCTTATATAGTAGAAATGATTTATGGTGATAGGGATGTTGAAATATGTCTGTACTGTCATGCCTTCCGTGATGACGGATCCTTTATCGGGATACCCAAGCTGGAAGTATGTATGGAATGTCATAATGATCCGGAATCCCCTTGGGGGGAGAGCCCTGAAGAGAAAAAGTTCTTGAACAAGTACGTGGCTAAGGGGAAAGAAATCCCGTGGCTTTCTTATTTCCGCCAACCCGACTCTGTTTACTTTTCCCATATAGCCCATGTGAAGATGGGAAATATAGATTGCCGGATATGTCATGGAGATCATGCAGAGACCCATCAACTGCCCGCGTACAAAAAAAATCGGTTGACCGGTTACAGCATTAATATCTGGGGCGAAAATATAACAGGATACAAGTCAAACACCTGGGACCGAATGAAGATGGACGACTGTGCAGAATGCCATACTGAAAGCGGACATGAAGAGAATAACGATTGTTTTGTCTGCCATAAATAAGGGATATTGGCAATCCACCATTAAGTAAACATGAATATTGATTGTGACGGTGCTAATTGGCAGAGGAAGATAGACATGAAATTAAAGGGCAAAAACATCACTCAAGTCTTAGGTATTAACAGAAGAAATTTCGTAAAATTCTTTGTGGGGGGGGTGATCGGAACCGGCCTATCTCCTTTTCCCTGGAAACTCACGGACGATTTAGCCATATGGACCCAGAACTGGCCATGGGTGCCCGTGCCGCCAGTGGACGAGATGACACATGAGAAATCCCTGTGCAAACTATGCCCCGGAGGCTGCGGCATTGAAGTCCGGAAAGCAGGAGAAAGGGCTGTTAAGATAGAGGGTCGCAGTGATTACCCGGTAAATGCCGGAGGTCTCTGCCCTGTGGGTATGGGAGGATTGCAATTGCTCTATAATGAAGGGAATCGTTTTACAGGTCCCATGAAGCGCATCGGGCTGAGGGGATCCGGTGATTTCCAAGAGATATCCTGGGAGGAAGCGCTTGATATGCTGGCGGCAAGGATTTCATTTTATCGGGAAAACGGAAAACCCGAGTCCATCGTCGCTATTGACGGTAATACCATAGAATCAACGATGTCTCTAATGGTTGAAAGGCTGATCAAGGCAATAGGCAGTACTAATTATATGAGGATCCCTTCTTCGGTAGATACCAGCAGGATGGTTGATTTGCTTATGCAGGGAAACCGCGGCCCTACCACCTATGATATGGAAAATTCTGATTATATATTAAGTTTCGGCTGCGGACTGCTGGATGGCTGGGGATCACCCGGGCGAGTGTTTAACGCATGGAGAACCTGGAAAGCCCCTCCCCTTAAGGACAAAATAAGAATCGTTCAGGTGGAATCAAGGGCATCCGACACGGCCTCCAAGGCAGACCAATGGATCCCTGCCAGGCCGGGAACGGAATCAGCCCTTGCCCTGGGTCTTGCCCATATTATCATTAAGGAAAGGGCCTATGATAGGGATTTTGTGGAAAACATGACATTCGGTTTCTCTGACTGGGAATCTCCGTACGGAAACACGCACAAGGGGTTCGCGAGCATGGTTCTGGAAGGATATTCCCCTTCCAGAGTCGCCGATATTACCGGAATAGAGGAAAAGGATATCGTATCCCTGGCCAGGGATTTTGCTATGGCCGGCGCCCCTCTCGCCCTGTGCGGGAAAGGCAAAGGCCGCCTGAACGGCAGTATTTACGAATTTATGGCCGTACGCGCCCTTAATGCCCTGGTGGGTAACATCAACCAGCCCGGTGGCATAATAATACAGGATCCGATACCCTTAGCTCAGCTTCCGGATATTGAGCTGGATCTAATCGCGGAGAAGGGCCTCAAAAACCCACGCATTGACCGATCGGGCAGCCGTAGGTATCCGTTCAGCCACAGCCTGTTTAACAATTTTTCCGAGGCTGTCTTAACCAGCAACCAAGCACCTGTAAACATCCTGCTTGTCTTTTCATCCAACCCTTGCTTCACCCTGCCCGACGGCGGAGATCTCAGGAGGGCCATGGAAAAGATTCCATTTATCGTAAGTTTTTCACCCTATCGTGATGAAACCGCCTACATGTCGGACCTTGTGCTCCCGGACCACACCTACCTCGAAAAAAAGGACGATGTGGTGTGGCCTTCAGGACTGCAGTATCCCCTCTATGGCTTGACCCGGCCGGTGGTAGATCCTCTTTACAACACTAAGAATTCCGGGGATGTTATCCTCCGTTTGGCAAAAATGCTCCAAGGCTCTGTAAAGGCCTCCTTCCCGTGGCATGATTATGAAGATGTCCTGAAGATCAGGGCCAAGGGCCTTTTCGACTCAGGGGAGGGCCTGACCATGTACGATGGAGCCCCCCCCGAATGCACTACCTTTGATGAGATGTGGAAAAGGATAAACACCGGAGGATTATGGTATCGTCCCGGTAAATTTAGAAAAAAGCCGGAGGATCTGTTCAATACCGCGAGCGGAAAGTTCGAGTTTTTCAGCACCAGGATTAAGGATGCCTTTAATAATTGGGATCCTGAAGATATGGGTGCCTTGACTATTGGTGACGAAGCCTTCATGCCCCATTATGAATTATCCGAGGCCGATTCGCGAGAGGGCCTGTTTCCCCTCAGGATGGTCCCTTACGAGATAATCAACCTGGCAAGCGGCTGGCAACCGAGCCCCCCTTACCTGACCAAGATACTTTTTGATAACCAGCTACTGAAAACCGATTCCTTTGCCGAGGTCAATCCCGAAACCGCGGCAAAGCTGGATGTTGAAGAAGGCGACATGGTTTCAGTTATTTCACCCAAAGGCAAAATACAGGCTCGCGTTCATGTGTTTGAGGGGGCCATGCCGGGCATAGTCTATATGTTGTTGGGACTGGGCCACTGGGCCTATGATGATTTTCTCAGGGGAAAAGGCGTTAATCCCAATGATATCATTGACGGGGGCTTGGATCCTTTGAGCGGCCAGCCCGTGTGGTGGGACACCCCGGTAAGATTAGTCAAGGTGTAAAGGGGTTATAAACCATGGAAAATAAACAGGGTCATGGTCAAAAAAGATACGGTATGGTGATCGATCTCGACAAATGCACGGGATGCGGCACATGTGTGATCGCCTGTGCGTGCGAAAATAACGTCACGGTCAGGGGTGATGAATCCGACAAGGAGCGAAGCATAACCTGGATGCAGTTGTATAAGATGACAAACGGGAAACCCTTTCCCCATACCGAGGTGTGTTACCTCCCCAGGCCCTGCATGCATTGTGAAGAAGACGGCAGGGGGGGGCATCAGCCTCCGTGTGTATCGGTCTGTCCTGCCACCGCCACAACCATTGACAAAAACACAGGGATTGTCAGCCAGATCTATTCTCGCTGTATCGGATGCCGATATTGCCAGGCCGCATGCCCCTATCATGCCAGATACTTCAACTGGTGGGACGGATATTCTCCGGTAAAGCCCTTTCCCAAAGGAATGGAACGCTCTCTCTCCCCGGAAGTATCACCGCGTATGAGGGGAGTCGTTGAAAAATGTACCTTCTGCCACCATAGATTAATGAGGGCCAAAAACAAGGCCTACGCGGAAGGGCGGAGGGATATCGAGGAAAATGAATACATCCCCGCCTGCATGGAGGCCTGTCCCGCACGGGCCATTACATTCGGGGATCTAAATAATCCTGGACACAGGGTCTCCCAACTTATCAAGAGCCCCAACGCGTTCAGGCTGCTGGAAAATCTGGGCACCAAACCCAAGGTCTATTATCTTTCTTCCAAGCCTTGGGTTAGAAGATTGGCAGATAATTATCTGATGGATGATTCTGATCAGAGACCAAGGGCTGTGGATTACAAGGAGGAGGGAATATGATGGATTCCGCTCTGATGCCGCAAGGCACAAAAAGATGTTCCATGCCGGCCTTTTTCTTCTGGACACTGCCCTGGTTGGCTTTTGTGGCATGGGGGGGGATATCCGCGGTCTTATGTCTCGCCCTAGGTCTTAATCAGACAAATATGAGCAACATATTCGCCTTCGCCTTGTGGATAGTGTTTGATCTGGCAGTAATCGCCCTGGGCGCCGGCGCCTTCTTCACGGGGTTTCTCACATACATTATCGGGAAAGACGAATTAAAGGACATAACCAACGCCGCGGTCATAATAGGTTTCATCTGCTACTCGGGGGCCATGGGCATGCTGGCTATCGATATAGGACAACCTATAAGGGCATGGTTCATCTTCTGGCACGCCAATATCCATTCCATGCTTGTAGAGGTCTCTTTCTGCATTACCTGCTATCTGGGGGTCCTGACCATAGAATATCTGCCCATAATCCTGGAAAACAGGAAGCTTGGTGAAGCGCGGGAATTCCGCCTGTTCGGGAACAATCTTCATCATATCATGGCCCTGTTTGCCGCTATCGGCACCTTTCTCTCATTCTTCCATCAGGGGTCTTTGGGAGGAATGTTCGGTGTATTGTACGCGAGGCCTTTCGCCGCAAGGGGCGGCTTCTACATATGGCCGTGGACATTCTTTCTGTTCGTCTTATCAGCCATAGCTGCCGGACCTTGCTTTACCATCCTATGCACCAGATTGTCGGAGGTCATAACACGAAAAAAGCTTGTTACCAAAAAGGCTGTTCAGACCCTTGCGGGGATATCCGGATGGCTGCTGGGAGTATATATAATCCTTAAAATAGCCGACACCCTCGGCTGGATATACGGAATCGTTCCCAGGGCGGGGCAAGGCTTTATGGATTTTTACAGCGAGGGGGCGTATGGTATCTGGCTCCTGGTTTGCGAGATTATCGTCTTTGGAATAATCCCCGCGGTCATCCTGCTTATTCCCAAGGCGAGGCAGCACGGGGGATGGCTTATTATCGCATGCATCATGACCTGCATCGGTATTGTTCTGAATCGCTTTGTGTTTATAGTAGTGACCCTTGCCATACCGGTAATGCCCTTTGACAGGTTCTGGAGCTATCTGCCAACATGGCAGGAATGGGGAATCGCTCTGGCAATGATAGGATACGGGTTCCTTTTGTTTTCGGTTTCCTACAGGTATCTTCCTGTGTTCCCCAAGGAGAGGGAATTGAATTTAGAAACGGTATAAGGTTTGGGGTATAAGGTGTAAGATATACGGTATAAAATGTTTGGTGTAAGATATAGGGTATATGGTGAAAGGGCAAATTTTAATATACTTTATATGTATAATTAATCAGATGAGAAATTAAAGATATTTTTAACCTTAAACCTTACTCCTTAAACCTTAAACCATATTTTCGGAGATTTATATGACTCCATTTTCTTTTGAGTGGCAATGGAATATAGGATACATCATATTCATGGGGCTTTTGTATCTTGTCCTTGCGATTATAGGCGCGGGGTTAATTTATGCCTTCATTAAGACATGGATTGAGCTTAATGATAAGGAAGACAATAAGACCCCACCTTAATCCTCCCCTAAGAGGGGAGGAGGTTAACGACTTAGAGATTAAAGGCTCAAGCGTATCGATTGAAAATCAGGCATTAGAAACGGATTTAACCCCAAATTACTGTATCACGGTTCCAGTGCTCATCATCCCTGTCAGGATAATCAAGGTTATAATGTAGCCCCCTGCTCTCCTTTCTCATGGAGGCGCAGGTTATGATTAGTTCAGCGACAAGTGCAATATTACGCAATTCGAGAAGGTCTCTGGTAACAATAAAATCCCAGTAATATTCCTTGATCTCTGCCTGAATATTTTCTATCCTCGCCCTCGCCCTGGCCAATCGCTTGTTTGTCCTTACAATCCCAACGTAGTTCCACATCGTCCGTCGTATCTCATCCCAGTTATGTGATACGACTATCATCTCCTCGCT
>CAYQNR010000104.1:0-7415 GCA_964418945.1 uncultured Desulfobacteraceae bacterium | reverse complement strand
CCTTCCCAGGGTGGTAAAACGCCTTAAAAACCTGATGGGATTCTTTGAGTAAAAACAGTCTGCTGGCCTTTTATCCCCATTTTTAGACGATCTTCCTACCACCTCCCGCACCCACGCCCTTCGCTGCCAGGCAACCGCCGAAGATGCCAGGCTTCAGAGATTTCATATTGGAAATCTCCACCCGCTGGGAGAGGATTACTGAACAAGGCATAACACGAATTAGGGGATGAATCATATGTATTTACATTGGGGAAATAGACTATTAAAGTAGAATCTACTTTATCATCCGGATTACCATACAATCTCGATATCCTGAAAGGAGCCATAAAAATGCCCATTCACCCACTGGCAGGTAAACCCGCCCCCAGATCCATGCTGGTGGATGTCCCTGATCTGGTATCCTCCTATTATACCCATGGACCTCAGGGACTTGTATCCTTCGGGACCTCCGGCCACCGGGGATCGTCTCTACGGGGCACATTCAATGAGCCCCATATAGCCGCCATCAGCCAGGCCATATGCGAATACAGAACATCAAAGGGAATAAAGGGACCTCTTTTTTTGGGATTTGACCCTCACGCCTTATCCGTGCCCGCCTTCAGGACCGGCCTGGAGGTCTTCTCGGCCAATGGAATTGAGACGGTTATCCACGCCAATGATGAATACACTCCTACCCCTGTCATATCTTTTCTCATACTGGAACATAACAGACAAAACCCCGGCGCACTCGCCGACGGTGTGGTGATTACCCCGTCCCATAATCCGCCCCAAGACGGAGGATTCAAGTACAATCCTCCTAATGGAGGTCCCGCGGATATCGACACAACAGGGTGGATTGAGAAAAGGGCTAATCAAATAATGGATGCCGGAAACTCAGATGTAAAGAGGATGCCCTATGATAAGGCCCTAAAGACTGACACAACCCATGAACAGGATTTTATCACCCCATTTGTCAGGTATCTGTCAACAACAATCGATATGGAGTCCATCAAAAGACAAGGCATCAAGATGGGCGCTGATCCCATGGGCGGGTCAGGGGTCCATTTCTGGGGCCCGATCGCCGAAGAATACGGCCTGGACATAGAGGTGGTCAACAGTCATGTGGATCCCGCTTTCGCTTTTATGCCTCTTGATTCGGACGGACAGATACGGATGGACTGTTCCTCACCCTTTGCCATGGCCAACCTTATCGCTATGGCCGACAGGTTTGATATCGCCTGGGGGAATGACCCGGATTTTGACAGGCACGGCATAATATCCCCCGGCGGCCTTATGAACCCCAATCATTACCTTGCCGTGGCCATCTGGTACCTGATACAAAACAGGCCCTCGTGGAAAAGAGATATCCTTATAGGTAAGACCCTGGTCAGCAGCAGTATGATAGACAGTGTGGTAAACAGCCTGGGAAGAAGGCTGTATGAAGTGCCGGTGGGGTTCAAATGGTTTGTCCAGGGGCTTCTGGAGGGAAGTCTGGGTTTCGGGGGAGAAGAAAGCGCCGGCGCCTCCTTCCTGCGAATGGACGGCACAACCTGGACCACGGACAAGGACGGATTCTGCATGACCCTCCTGGCCGCCGAGATCCTGGCCAGGACAGGTAATACCCCGGCGGAGATCTACAGGGATAAACTAGTACCGCAACACGGCGAACCCTTCTATAAAAGGGCGGATCGCCCGGTTACGGAAAGGCAAAAACAGATTCTAAAGAAAATATCCCCTGAGTCGCTAAATGTCTCGGATATAGCCGGCCTCCCCGTCAAATCCATTATAACCAGGGCGCCAGGGAACAGCGAATCCATGGGCGGAGTCAAGATCCTGCTGGGAGACGGTTCCTGGCTGGCTATCAGGCCTTCGGGCACTGAACCCAAGATGAAGGTGTATATCGAAAGCTTCGGGGGCGAATCCCTCTGGCAAAGGATACATGATGAGGCAATTGAATTGATATCAGGGTGATGCCTGGCAGAGCGGGGGATTTGACAGAAGGTTTTTAGACATATATGTTGCATTTGATAGATTAGTGCTTATCTTAATGGGTTAATACATAAAAAATGGGATTGATTCCTCTTCTCCTTCCGGACAGAAAAATACCCAAGATAAAGGAGTTCTAGCATGACTGATGAGAATCTAATAACCAAGTTTACAGGCTCTACCACATATGTCCTGGATGAGGAACTCGCCAAGATAGTCAATATCACCATGGCCCTGGAGATGCCTCTTTTGCTAAAGGGAGAGCCCGGCACCGGAAAGACCATGCTGGCCCATGCCATCTCAGAGGCCCTGGGAATGAGACTGATTGTCCTGAACGTAAAATCAAGCATGAAATTGGTGGACACCCTTTACCAGTATGACACCCTGACCCGTCTTAATGACAGCAGGTTCGGTGATTCAAATAGGGATGTGAGCAATATCGAGGAATACATCAAGATGGGAAAGATCGGGCAGTCGTTCATCTCCGATGAAAGGGTGGTCCTTTTGATTGATGAGATAGATAAGGCCGACACTGATTTTCAGGATGATATGCTTGATGTCCTGGATCAGATGGAATTCGATATCATAGAGATAGACAAGACCATAAAGGCAAAACATAGGCCTATTATTATAATTACCTCCAACGCGAAAAAGGATCTGTCAGACCCCTTTCTGGGGCGGTGCAACTTTCATCATATCGCCTTTCCGGATCCCGATATGATGAGTAGGATCGTAAAGGTCCATTTCCCCGACATAAGCAGAGACCTCATGGATAACGCGATCTCAACCTTTTACCGTCTCAGGGACTATAAAGGGATCGAAAAGAAACCCGCTACCAGGGAGCTGATCAACTGGATTAGGGCCCTTAAAGCCGACCCAGGTTTCAGTATAAAGGATCTGGTCAAAGGAGACACGCCTTACCTGGGTGTGCTTTTCAAGAAGAGCCCTGATTATGGTGTTGCCCAGAACATGACAGCACGGTACAGGAGATAACAAAGAAAAGTCGCAAGGCGGCTGGCATAAGGCAAATAATAAAAACGGATATCAGGATAGGATTGTGAACACCGGTGATAAGCACCGGAATTTGTGTTTCACCTTGAGCCTTGTGCCTTGAGCCCTAGGCCGATTCAAGGAACAACCGGTGTTTATACAATGATGTAAAATACAATAAAAGCACTCAACGCGGACCAGCACTAACATGTTCAATGATTTTTTCTATCTATTAAGAAAGGTGGGGATCCCGGTAACCCCTACCTCTTTTCTCAGGCTGCAAAAGGCCCTGAGTATGGGAATCATCAATTCCATCGACGATTTCTATACCTCTGCCCGGGCTATCCTGATCAAGAGTGAACGGTACTTTGACCTTTACGACCAGGTCTTTGCCCACTATTTTGAGGGGGCCGAACTCCAGGAGCCTGACGAAAACGTACTGACCGACATTGCCAGGGCCATGCTGGAGGAATGGCTTAAATCCCCCAAAGAGATGGCGGAGGCGCTCGGGGTTGATGAATCCGAGCTTTCCAAGATGAGCCCGGAGGAATTGATAAAGTATTTCTATGACAGATTAAAAGAACAGACAGAGGCCCATCACGGGGGAAGCAAATGGATAGGAACCGGCGGGACATCCCCGGTCGGGCATTCAGGATATCATCCTGGAGGCATGAGGGTCGGGGGCGTGTCCAGGAACAAGTCCGCTCTCAAGGTGGCCATGGACAGGAGGTACAGGGATTACTCCCAGGAAGGGCCCCTCACCCAGTCCCAGATAGGCGAGGCCCTGAAGAGGCTCAGGAATATGGTCCCGGTGGGACCCAAGGACAGGATAAATATCGACGAGACCATCTACCAGACCATGAAAAACGCCGGCGAAATAGAGATCGTGTATGACAGGGGCCTCAAGGACAGGCTTAAGGTCATCCTGTCCATAGATAACGGCGGATGGTCCATGGAACCCTATGTCGGGATACTCCAGACCCTCTTCTATTACTCCAGGGCCCAGTTCAAGGACCTCAAGACCTTTTTCTTCCATAACACCATATACGATAACCTCTGGGAAGATCCGCCCAGGATGAGAAAGCCCTTCCCTGTTGACGAGATGGTAAGGCTGGACCCGGAAACCCGTTTCATAATCGTGGGTGACGCCAGCATGGCGCCCTATGAACTGATGGCCACGGACGGGTCCATCCACCTGGAAGAACGGAGCGCCAAGCCCAGTTACAGGAGACTGCAACTTATTGCCGAGACCTTCCCCCATTCCGTGTGGCTCAACCCCAAACTGGAGGACGAATGGCCTTACACCAGGACAATAGACATGATCCGCGAAATATTCCCCATGTTCGAACTCACCTTGGACGGCCTGGAGGCCGCTATAAACTACATGATGAGCAAGAATTACGCCAACTGAATCCATCCTCAGGAAACTATCACGGAGACTAACAGAAGAATACCAAACGTTGTCACCAATAGTCCGGATATACCACGGATGGCCTGTTCAACGGTTTGAGTCCGGCCGGCCGTGGACTCTAAAGGTTTGATCAATATTCTTTTTCCTGCCATACATACAATAACTACCGCCGAAATAGTAACGGCCATTCCCAGGCAAATACAGATGCCCAGCAAGATTCCCAATGCGACAAGATCCATGGATATGGCCAGCAACATTACCATTATGACTGCGGGGCAAGGAATAATTCCGATAATCAAGGCAGCCGCCGTATTTCTACTCATACTCTCTTCCGGTTGATGCCTGAATGACGGTTGACTTTTTTTACGCCATTCCCAGACCACGCTTGCGAGCATAAAAACCCCCAAGCAAATGATCAAAGAATAGCTTACGGTTTGTGTGATATCACTGACCCGCATCATGTTTTTGAACACGCTGATATGTAATACACCATAGACGAGCATAACAAATACGATGCCGCCGGCACCGTGGAATAAGGCAATCAGGTTGCCGAAAACAAGCCCTTTCAGGTAATGGGGACGATGGGACAATATATAGGAAGCGGCCACGGCTTTGCCATGTCCCGGACCCGCGGCATGCAGGCTTCCATAGGCCACAGCTAAAAGAACCAGGGCTGCTATGGGACGCAGAGAACGGCTTTGTTTAGACTCTGTAACCAGAGCGGAGATCTTTTCACGTACCTGATTTTGCCACAAAGTTAATCGATCAAGCAGTGCTTGGGATGTCCTGTATTGGGATGCAGGCTTGTCCGATTCCTTTTGTCCGGTAAAAGGATTCTGTGCTTTAACAGGGCCAACAAAGTTTCCTATCAACACCAAAACGGTAAGGAGACATAACAAGAATTTGCTACAATCATTCATCTTTACAGGACACACCAAAAAAATAGATTACTAATCTAAAAACAGGTTAACTTTGGGATTTGGAACGAAAACAAAAAGTGAGTTCCCAGGGGTGTACCATCCCATAATAGTATGTCTCTTCTTTGTTTTCGGCAATTCGTGATTTGTATTCGATTTCATCTTCTTCTTCCAAAGACAACGCATTATTCTCTGCAAAATACACAGCAGTATAGTAGCTGGGATCATATGCCGCGATACGGATTTCCTTATAAAATGGAGCAGCGCTAACCTGGCAGGGTATAAAGAATTCATAGATCAGTTCGTCTTCATCCAGGGACGCTAGAAAATCTCGCACAATTTTGATCTCAAACGGTTTTTTATCGATCTTGATGAATGTAAAAAAACCGTAGTCTTCCAGGTTCTGGAAGGCCTCTTTTTCGATTTGTTGATTCTCCTCCGGATCGATCACCCCATTGTGGTCCGAGTCATAATCCCCGGAGATCATAGCACTGAAATATTTGTCAAATTGCCAATTCACGCGGATGCCGGCCAAACCCTCTTTATCGAAAACCAGGGTATATCGGGTGACTATAAAAACATGGGGGTGGGAGGCCGTTTCCGGTGTAAACAGCAATAAACTTACCAATAGTGAAGTTATACAAGCCAAGAAACCAAGACGGTACATAATCGGCCTTCATAAAACCTTATTCTTTATGCCCAGTTAATATCACTTAACACCACCATAGTTTAATGTCAAATGCAAGGGGTACATCCTGCTATATATTTACCTGAAATTCCTTTCTTCTATCCCATAATATCCTTATCCACGCCATGCATAAACGGCCTCTCCCCTCTCCATAGCATATCTTTTGTAAATGTCAGTGCCTGACCCCGTTGCTTTTTGTCTTTTTGCCTTTTTTTCATAATTTTGATATAAATAGCTGAAATTTCCAATAATCCGAAAAACCCGGCAGATGTATAGTATATATGTTATGGCAGAAAATAATAATTAAAAGGATCGATGATATGGATAAACTTCCGAGTTTAGATAAAAGAGTCGTGAAAGTTACTTCTTTACATGATTTGGAAGAGGAAAAGAGGTATTGGATTTCAAAAACTCCAGTTGAACGAATTCAAGCTATCGAGATAAATAGAAGGATGATTTATGGCGAAGATAGAGTTACATCCAGACTTCAAAGATTTTTTGAAACTTCTGAACTCTCATAAAGTGAGGTATCTTCTAGTTGGAGGTTATGCCGTAGGCTACCATGGCTATCCACGTGCAACCGGTGATATGGATATCTGGGTCGAAATGAGTGAACCAAATTCTAAAAAGGTTACTTCAGCATGTCGTGATTTTGGTATGCCTAATGAGGAGATTGCAGAAAATATTTTTTTAGAAAAAAACAAAGTGATCCGAATGGGTATACCCCCTGTTCGACTTGAAGTTATAACCAGTGCCTCTGGAGTAACCTTTGATGAATGTTACGCCAATCGAGAGGTGATTGAAATTGATGGGATTCCGATTAACTTTATTTCGCTCCAGGACCTCAAAAAGAATAAACGTGCCGCAGGCAGACACAAGGATTTAGAAGACATTGAACATTTGCCATAACATTAACTGAAGGAGAACAGGATGGTCAGGTGTTCATCCTTCACCGTTTCGTACTGCTTGTAGATAGATGATTAATCCGTGATGTGCCAAGGGTGAAAACGCGACCCCTATGTTTTCTCTTGCCATCATCAGCCAGCAGCAAGTGCAGCGGGAAATATGCGAGTTCTCATGTTCAGTTTGCTTCCAGAAGATGGGCGTCCCGACAGATACCATCAGACGTGTAGGCGTTCTGAAAACGAAGTGCCCCAAGTGCCATTCGGTACTATACTTCGACCGCAAGAGGATTACCAAGTACATTGAGTCGCTCAGGTGAGGCGCCGTGGGGATCGGCGGTTAACAAAGGAATTAACCGTACACTATAAGGCTGTGACGGTTATTCCTGGTGTTATATAAAAAGAGATAAATAAAAAGGGGAATGTACATGAGAGAAAAATTACTTGTATTCTTGTTGTTTTTTATGAGTTTTTTCGGATATTTCGTCATCAGTTCGTTCCCGGCCTATTCATCAGGCTCTACAGAAAAAGCAATCCCCTTT
>CAYQNR010000103.1:0-7432 GCA_964418945.1 uncultured Desulfobacteraceae bacterium | reverse complement strand
ACGCACGGCACCCAGATTAGGAATCTGGTGCTCTATCCACCTGAGCTACGGGGGCATAGCATGAAAATCAATAGGTTAGCCGTTGGCTATTATTGGCAGGATCTGATTTGTGACCATTTTGTGATTTATCAATTTTGACATAAGGTGTCAATCCGTTTAAAAGACCTACAGCCTTTTTCTTGTGCTCTTGGCTTAAGTGTGCATATCTCAATGTCATAGTCATTGTCTTGTGGCCTAAAAGCTCTTGGACTTCTTTAAGGCTTGCACCTCTCATAACCAGATGGCTTGCAAAGGTATGTCTCAAATCATGAAACTTGAAATCCTCAATTCCTGCCCGGTCCAGAGCTCCTTTTAAGGCCCTGTCAACTCGGCTAATAGACCATTTAGCATAAGTGAAAACATACTCAGATGTCAAGCCTTCTTCTTTCCTGATCTCTTTAGAAATTTGAGCTAAATTCTCGTTTACTGATTCCTCTCGACTCCTCTGCCGTAGGCCACTTGCCCCTCCATCAACCGCTATTCGTAATTGTCTTTCGATTCTAACCGGTATTGGTTGACTAGCGGGATTTGCTGTGAGACATTTAGAAGTTAAGTCACTCCGCTCACAAGATATGATTCCAATAGGTTGTTGAAATTCCGAGACGTTTGGTTATGAAATGGAGGTGCCACCATGAATAGTCCTTTCGACCCTGAATCCCCTCAGGACCAGATGCCCCAGATCAGGCTTGAAGATCTGAACTTCGCAAAACTGACCCGGATCGTCAAGTGGATCCTGCTTGCTGTAATCCTGATCGTCATCTTGGGCGGCGTGAGCTGGTGCCGGACGTTCTATACGGACTGGCTTTGGTTCAGCAGCCTGGGCCACGAACAGGTCCTCTTGAGAATTATAACCACCAAAATTTGGTTGTTCCTGCTCGGGGCCCTGATCTTCGCAGTTCTTGCAGCGCCCAACCTCTATGCGGCGTTTCGGTTTGATGCAGGAATGAAGCCCCAGGGAATCCAGGGCTTGCCGGCAAAGAGCCTTGAGCGTGCCAAGAAGCTGCTGATCTTGTTTGCCGTCGGCGCAACCGTGCTCGCCGCCCTCTTCCTTGCCGGAAGAGCTGCCTCGGAGTGGGAAATGATCCTTCGTTTCCTGAACGGAGTCGCTTTTAATCAAACGGATCCCATCTTCCAGAAAGACTTTTCCTTCTATGTATTCACCCTCCCGGCATTAGGCTTTGTTCGCTCCTGGCTGATCACCGTGGTGGTGCTGATTATGATCATCGTGGCAGGCTTTCACTACATATCCGCCATGCTTCGGGGAGATCGCCTCGCGCTCACAGGAAAAATCAAGGCTCATCTGGCTATTCTCGGCGCTGGCCTCTTCGTGCTGATTGCCGTAGGTCACTGGCTGAGCCGTTACGAACTCCTCTTCTCCCCCACCGGCGCGGTTTTTGGGGTCGGATATACGGATGACCATGTCACCCTTCCTGTCCGCACGCTTTTGACCGTGATTGCACTGGTCAGCTCAGGACTGCTGATAGCCAGCATCTACTCCAAGGCAAATCGTCTTATCCTCTATTCGGTAGGTCTATGGGTCGCCTTGTACCTCCTGGCAGGAAACATCGTCCCCGGGCTTGTCCAGCGCTTGATCGTGGAGCCGAGCGAACTGGCCCGGGAGACCCCTTACCTTGCCAGCAACATTAAGCTAACGCGTCAGGCTTACGGTCTGGAGCACCTCCAGGACAGAAGCCATCCTGCCCTAGGCGAGCTGGACGCACAGATTGCCGCCCAGAACGATGGAACGATTCAAAATGTCCGGCTCTGGGACGAAGGGCCTTTGCTTCAGATCTACAACCAGATCCAGTTCTTCCGGCTCTATTACGACTTTGTGGCGGTTCATACGGATCGCTACAGGCCGGACGGTCAGCTCCGGCAGGTCATGCTGGCCACTCGCGAGCTCGCCGCCGAGAAGCTCCCTGAGGAGGCTCAACGTTGGGTCAACAGGTATCTCCAGTTCACCCACGGCTACGGCGTGGCCATGAGTCCGGTCACCGAAGTCGAAGCCGACGGGCGTCCCACCTTCCTGATCCAGGATGTTCCCCCTGTCGGGAAAATCCCGCTGAAGCATCCTGAGATTTATTACGGCCTTAAGAGCCTGGATTTTATGATCACCCGAAGCGGCATGCAGGAATTCAATTACCCTGGTACTGACGGGCCGGTTTACACGCACTATGAGGGCAAGGGCGGGGTTGTGTTGAGCTCTTTTTTCCGCCGCCTGATCTACGCCTGGCAATTCATGGATATCAACATTCTGATTTCAGGGGAAATTAATCCGGACAGCCTCATTCAGTACCGCCGAACGGTTCAGGAGCGCTTCTCCACGGTGACCCCCTTTCTGATGAGGGACCAGGAAGCCTACAGCGTGGTGGCCGACGGCCGTATGTTCTGGATTCAGGACGCCTACACGGTCACGGACCGTTTTCCATACTCCACACCCTTTCAGCGCAGGTTCAACTACATGAGGAACAGCGTCAAAGCGGTCGTGGATGCGTACCATGGGACGCTCGATTACTATGTCTTCGACCCGGCGGACCCCCTGATCCGCACCTATCAAGCCATCTTTCCCGGTCTTTTTAAAAGCATGGATAAGCTGCCGGCCTTTTTGCAACAACACATCCGTTACCCCCTGGACCTTTTCAACGTCCAGACCGAGATGCTGCTTCAGTATCACATGCAAGACCCTGTGGTCTTCTACAACAAGGAAGATCAGTGGGACATCCCTGTGCAAATGTCCTTCGGCGAGACCGAAGCGCTGAAGCCCTATTACATCGTGGCACGTCTGCCCGGCGAGGAAAAGGAGGAGTTCATCCTGATTCAACCCTTTACACCGAACAAACGCCACAACCTGGTAGGCTGGATGGCTGCACGCAATGATGGTAAGGCCTATGGTGAGCTGGTCCTGTTCCGATTTCCCACAGGCCGGCACGTGGACGGTCCCAACCAGGTGGAGGCGCGCATCGACAATGATGCCGTGATCTCCGAGCAGTTCACCCTTTGGGGCCAGGTAGGTTCCGAAGTGTCTCGAGGCATCCTCCTGGTCATTCCTCTCGGCGACTATCTCCTGTATGCGGAACCTGTCTTTCTCAAGCCTGAGACCCTTGATTTTCCGGAGCTACGGCGCATCATCCTGGCCGACTCCCGCCAGATCGCCATGCATCGGACCCTGGATGACTCGATCCAGGCCCTCGTGGGTCGCCTGCCTGCTGTTGCGCCGGTGGTTGAAGTCGGGGAGGAGCCGGTTGCGCCGACGGCGCCGGGGCTGATACCCGACGCCCTGGAGACCCTTCGTCAGGGATTGCAGGAGGCGGTCGATAAGTTGCAAGAAGCGCTTGAACAACTCAAACGGATTACGCAGTGAGGAATGACGGGTTAGTAAAAAGAAGATAAGTGTTCAGATGTTGAGGGGAGTAAGCAGTAGGCAGTCAGCAGTGCTTAAACCGCGCGATTAGAAGAGGACACAAACACAGGGCTTGTCACATGGACGATTGCTTTTCCTAAAGACTGAACTCTGAACACTCAAGAATGATGCCCAATCAAGATGTCATTGCACGCCCTAGGTCGGACCTTGATAACTTACTGAAACAACAGCATAAAGTTGTTAAAATTGGCCCAAATACATGCTTAAAGCGACTTTTTTGATATCAAAACAAGCACTTTAAGGACTTTTGGAAACCATGAATGCGAGTTTTTGTCGGCGTTACAGACAATGATTGGCTTACTCTTCCACGAAAACGGATTATCAAATCGTCATTCCGATTTACGATATCGGAGTCATATCTCATCTCCATGGAAGGTTTTGATAAGAGAATAATAGGTGTAAGCCAATATAGCATTAATCTTATATGTATGAGCGCATCATTTTCAACTTGGTAGTAAGGTGGGTAAGAGCACCTGATTTTTTATCAGGTGGAGGCATAAATTGTATATGGATTTAAATATGTTAATCTCGCGATGTGACTTGATGTGTCAGTTTTATACCTGAAGAAAACTTTTTTCAACTTGGAAGTTCTTTTTTACAGGATCCCAAACTAAATTGATATTTCTTATACTACTAACTAGACCATTATCAATTTCTATAACTCTATAATGCATGTAAGGAGGTCCTGATAATATAGTTGAAGTCCCAGCACAATATATTTTTACATCTTGATTCACTCCAACTTTATAATATCTGCTCTCATGTACATGTCCGCAGAAAATATGTCTAATTCCAAATTCATCGGCTTTGCTGATTAGTCTTTCAGAATTAAGTAACCATAAGTTTCTTCTTAGTTTAAAATATCTTTCATATAGTGGTGCAAAATGAATTACCCATATTACAGCAATTGGATATTCCAAGTTGATCAACTTTTTTGTATTATCTATTAATTCTGAAAGGCGTTCCTCGTAGACTCTTCCCTGCCCCCATGGCCCCCCCTGATGTATTATACCGTCAGAAAATTTTTCAAGTGAGAAATCGGTGAAAAGAATTGCCAATAAAGGGTTATCACTATTTGGCAAAAAACATCTTCGAATATATTTATATTCGTTAATCTCATCTTCCCAATAATTAATAAATATTTCACCAAATTTAGCACCACCGTGGATTGGGACAAGTGGCTTTTTATAACGATCATGGTTCCCAGGCATCAGGAATATAGGTTTATTACATGACTGAAGTGTTGGCCTCCCTTCAATATTAATCCAGGGTACTCGTGATGGATATGCTGATGCTGAGTCAATAAAATCTTTTGCGAAAAGTAAATCCTCAATAAACCCTGACTCTGCTATATCTCCACTAATTATTATTGCATCAATATTTTCTTTATAATAATAAGCCCATTTAGCGACTGCTTCGAGTACAGTATCATCAAATACATAAGGCCTAAAGCTTCTAAAATTTTTGCATAAATGAAGATCGGATAAATGTAACAATCGGAGTTGTTTCATAATTAAACATCACTTATGTAACTATCCAAGCGTCATCATCAATTAGGTTAATATCTGGGAAGGTGATATTTTCCGGATTTATTTGAAGCTTAAGGGTGTGGGTGGATGTATCATAGAACAATTCACCCCATTGTCGTTTACGTTTAGCTTTCAGGGCAAATTCAACAAGCTCCGAATAAATGTGGTCGTGTACCGGACGAGGATCATAAGCATCTAATTCAAGCCGATCAGTTATCATCGAACAGATTTCGGATGTCAACCTATTATCTTCTGAGATTTCAACTACCTCTTTTCCATAAATCATTCGTCCTGCTATTGTAGCTAGGATTCCTTCAATATGATTTGAAATATTTTCTGAGACATCATCAATAGTTATTTCCCTGATTCCTGATTGCGCCAAATCCTCACACATTTTATTTAATGATTCTATCATTTGATTATTGGGTTTGTTCATTCGATAAAATACCAGCTCTGCAAGCTTTTTGCTGGGTCTAAAAAAATATTTAGATTCGATATCAGAATCTGTCACTGTTGGCAATAAATGATTACTATTATATGGTTCTTCTATAAGAATGAAGTCTTTTATCAACCAAGCATAGCTACTAGCAAAGATACGTCTGTATTTTTCTCGTTGTTCTACTAGCATACGCCCCATATTTGGTATTATGTTCCAATTTTTTCTAAAATATAAGAGCTCTCTAAATAAATTTTTGTGATCATAAGCTGATATATACATTACAACAGAAAATTTATCATACCATTGAGAAAATAATGTATCTTCAATATTCGGATAATTTTGATCAAAAACTTCTATATTTCTTGACCTCTCTTTTGAATATTTGAAGTAATGTTTTTTACTGATGCCGATGTGGAGATCTTCTAACCTTATAGGCGTATTCATTATTTTTCCTCGCCACAAATAAATGTGCGGAGATTTCCAGATTTTTCCATAAAATATTTAGCTGTTTTGGCTTTTTTTATTGCGCGTTCACATGATTGCAATAGATTGTTAATATCTTCTGTATCAATTGCTAAGCTAAGATTTTTATGCCCTTCTCTTGTATCATAACTGATTCGTAAAGTATGAGAAATAATCGATCCTAGTATCACTGAAGCATCTTCATTAAATATTGGTCTTATATCTGTGAGTATTTTTATTTTTTGAAGTAAATTTGTGTAATCATATGATAAATCTAGACCTTTAACAACTGTCGAAATAGATTCTAAAGCAAATAATTCTTTATATAAAGGCTGTCTGTTTTTCCATTTTTCTTTTTCATCATCTGCCCATGTAGGCTCCGCGCTATCTATTCCATCTATTAGAGCATCTAATAATTCCAAAGAAGTCAAATCGCCTTGACGACGAATATTATAAAGCGATAAAAGTAGTCTAACAATTACATCTACGTTGTTAGGAGAATACTTTACAATGATTTTACTTAAATCGGAAGGTTTAAGAGGAGTCGGTTTTATTTCTTTGAGTTCCTTAACAATATTATTAAGATCCTCATCTTTAAGGTCTCTTAAAATACTTAGCTGTTGAAGCTGCTCTTCAGATAAAAATATTTTAATAGTCATACTTATCACATTTTAAAGAAACATGTTTTGATCTTGGATTCCATAATCTTGAAGAGAGCAATTTATATAATGTAAGAAAAATTCTGTCAATAGCGAATAGAATAAAAAAATAAATGTAAAATATATTTATTTATTCTTCTTATTCTCGTATTTTATCAATAAATCCTCCATAGCCTCTTGAGTGAGCTCAGCAATAGATTTATCGGTATCTACAGATAAATGCTTCAATTTCTTCAAAGTGTCTTCTATAATTTTCGTAGTAAATAATTTTTTTTTGATCATATTATAAATCATATTATATTTTAATTAGGTTTGCAAGAAAATAAAGCAAAATAAAAATATATAATTATTTTAAAAATGAAATACCACCATATTAAAAAATGAATAATAAATTATATTTTAATAATGTTATTTGAAGATATTTTATAATTTTTAAACATCTAAATGAAATAATTTATATATATTATTAAATATAATAATATACCTAAAATTATTATTTGATATTTTAGACCATCTTTTCTTGAAGTGTGATTGAGATATAATTTAGAATAAAATACAAGTTAACACCTTATTTATATATTTTTTTATTGTTATTTGAACAAGTTGCCAGTAAATAATAATGGTATGTTTTGATATAGAATCTTTATCCAGATTGGTATGAAATATACAAATCTAACAACAAATAAATATAGACGGCTATTATGAGAGTCTATAACGATATCATATATTACATACATAAAAAATGAGTCACCGATCATATCCATCACTCCAAGGATGTGACCAAATGTGACAGAAATTATTTTTTTTGCCTATTTTCATTATATTGTTTCACTACTGTCCCAACGTTGATTTTTAAATAATAGTTAACTAACTGTAACCAATG
>CAYQNR010000102.1:0-7615 GCA_964418945.1 uncultured Desulfobacteraceae bacterium | reverse complement strand
TTTTGATGGGGAGGTGTTTTTTCTCTTGACGAGCCCTTTAATGGGTGACCCCTTTATTCTCCCTCTAACACAAGGTGTTCAATTTTACAGAGAAGGGCCTGTCTTTCTTTAATATATTGACAATCTTTTTTCCTTTTAATAGCATAAAATTCATGAAACTACGATTAGAAAACAGGACAGCAATTGTAACCGGAGCAGGTTCGGGAATCGGACGCGCTATCGCCAAAAGATTTACAGAAGAAGGAGCCAGCGTAGTTATAGCGGATATCCGATCTGATAATGGAAAAAAAGTCGAGGAAGAGATTAGAAAAGCGGGTCATAAGGCTTTATTCGCACAAACCGATGTCTCCAATTCCAAAGATGTTGAAAATATGGTTGATAAAACCATTAAAGAGTTCGGAAAGGTCGACATTTTGGTCAACAATGCGGGTATCTTGATAAAGAAGCCGATTCTGGAGATGACCGAGGAGGATTGGGACCGAGTACTGGATATAAATCTGAAAGGAGCCTTCCTCTGTATTAAACATACAGTCAAATATATGATGAAACAAAAAAAGGGGAAAATAATAAACATCGCATCCATGGGCGCGAGAATTGGCCTACAGAATGATTGCGGGTATTGCGCCTCGAAAGGGGGTCTCATAAGCTTGACTATTTCCCTGGGAGTAGACCTCGCCCCTCTCGGAATAAACGTAAACGCGATAGGTCCGGGAGTAATTGAGACCTCAATGGTTAATGATGTATCAACGCAGGGAAAAGATTTCAAAAAAAACGCAATTGAAAAAACGCCCCGGGGAGTACTCGGAAAACCGGATGATATCGCCTCAGCGGCGCTTTATTTGGCCTCGGATAAGTCCGACTTTGTGGTCGGACAGACAATTTTCGTCGACGGTGGTTACCTTTCAATCTAATTCGGGTTAAATACCCGAATCGTTCCTATCATTCATTATTAAATCCATTCAGAAAAAGGTGGACTTTGAAATGGCGACAATCGAAGAGTACAGAAGTTATGGTAAAGAAATAAAAGATGTTCTAAGGTTGGATTCTTTCCCTATAGCCGTAAAAATGATTCAAAAGGAAGAAGAAATTCCGGCACAAGCAGTAAGACCCAAAAGGGATCGTAATAAGCATCTTGCTCAATGTCAGGCTTTCTCTCTCTCACGACGCAATGGTGAAACCGTGGCTATGTTGAAAGAAGACCACTGGTGTTATGCACCTGTCATCGGTTACGGTTTGGTGGAACAACCCGAATTCTTCAAGAAAGGGGGATTATATAATCCACAGTTTGGTGATGATCCAGAAATAATGGAGGCATTGGGTGGTACCGGTTCGAAGTTCCTCGGTCATTTCCTTGAAAAACCTGAATTAGCAAAGGATATGACATTTCCATGCTTTGAGGCGGGAAAGTATATCGGCTGCCTCACAGCCCCCTTGAGGAATACCACCTTTGAGCCGGATGTGGTTTTCATCTATTCCAACAACGCCCAACTGAGAAATATACTGATGGCAATAAAATACAAGGAGGGTGTCCACGTAACCTCCGAATTCGATCCCATAGACTCCTGTATCTACTCCCTCGTTCCCCTGGTCGAGGGTAAACAAAACTATATGATTACTCTCCCTGATCCGGGTGAACAGGAACGGGCTCTGACCGATGAAAATAAGATTATTTTCTCCATGACAAAGGATAAAGTAAAAATCTTGGTAGAGGGCCTGAGGCACTATGATGAGATAAAACTCGGGTATACCCATTTAACCAAGCTTATGCAGGCTGATTTTGAACAGCCCGAATTCTATACCCTTCTATTTAAAAGATGGGGACTCGATGTGCATGAATAATAAAACAGTGAAGGGGCCAGATAGTCTGTTTATTCACACTATATCATGCGCCTGAAATTCTTTTGACACACAAGGCTATCCCCCCTACACTCTACCTTCAAAAAAGGCAATTCCTATCAATTCAACAACTCAACGATAGGGAGGTATATATGCCAGAGACAAAATACGGCAAATATATTATCACAGATGTTTACAAGACGTTCTTTCAAACTGAATCGCTGACAGTCACGCCTGATCAATTAGGAACCGGCTGCATTATAACGTCCCAAGGTTTCAGCGCCGATTTCCAACATAGGTGGTGAAGCGCCGCATAAACATGATTTCCACCAGGTTCTTTGCTTCCTCGGGGGTGATCCGAACAATATCCGCGATTTCGGAGCTGAAGTCGAAGTGTGCCTCGGCGATGAGATGGAGAAGCATGTAATCACATATCCCGTGGCCATTAACGTGCCGCCAGGCGTGCCCCATTGTCCTATCAACATCATCAGGATCGATAAACCTATAGTCTTTATCGAAGTGATGTTGACCGGAAAATATGAAAAAATCGCGAAAGACGGTTCCCGTTCGCCGAAATAAACATTTGTTTTGTCCAGTTCCGGGCTCAGTAACAGGAAAGAAAAGAGAGGCTATCCGTTAAAAGCATCATGAATTGTTGCGTCGCCAATGGCACCTAAAAAGCGTGATGGTTTTCCGGCTGTGTACGATGATAAGATTTGAATGTTAATGAATGCTTTTAACATTCGGGATAACTTGCTGGTATGGAGCGATAACGGAATACCAGTCAAGTTAATCCTGTGGTTATGTGATCAATTGTCATTGCCATTTGAAGGTTGAGTCGTTGAACCTTCTTCGATGTCATTCTTCTTCCCGATTCTGTATGCGTCAATAGCCCCAATGATCCAGAAGAGAATCACCAGCAACAAGGCGAGATTGAATGTAAGGCTCCCGGAAGTGGTGGATGCCTGGGTGGCTGCGTCCGAGATAGTACTCATGCTAATTGCACCACCCTCAGGCTGAATCTTCTCCAGGATGGCAAGAGCGTGTTGTACTGCTTTCACTACAACTATGGACAGACTGACCAAAACCGCAATGATTATGACAGCACCACGTTTATAGTGTTTTAGAGCAACCTGACCCAGGCCTGGAAATATCAAACCTGACAAGAAAGCTCCCTTTAATGAATTATTCATCGTGCCTTTCTCTGATACCTCTCTTTATCTGTAACAAATATATAAAGCTAGAGATAAGCTGGCGCAAACATTAAAGAGGAACGACAATGAAAACCAAAGACTTACAAAGAAGGCAGCCACATTTCAAATTTGACCCGGCTGTTTGCGGTCAGCTTGATCGAATTGTTATCTGTCATTTCTGATTCAATCAAAGCATTCTTCTTGTAATGATGAACGTATAATGGTCATTAGCCAACAATCACTTCCCAAGCCATACAACTATATCATCTTCTGATATCACGTCCATCTTTTTAACTGTAGGAACTACTCCAAGCTTTGTCATCAGTCGTTGTGATATTTCTCTGGCTTGACTTTCAGCAACATCCATATAAAGAATGGTTGTACCAGTAATTTCTTTGTTAAGAGTCTCCGATGAAGCTACGACCTGATAGCCACCTGCTTCTATTACTTCTACAGCTTCCGAAAGGGTATTAAAATCCTTATTTGTAAAAACGGAAATACTATACAACCTTTCGGTGCCTAAATGATATGTAAAGGGCTCTGCGACTCCTAGGCGATGTATGTCGATCCTATCTACATCTTTCTCTATATAAAAAACCAAGCCGAAGTAAATGTTGCCACTATCCAAGGTTATAAAAGCTCCATTGCCACCAACAAAATTGTCAAATTCTCCTATATTTGCTGTCTCAGCCGTAGCAATAGCGCCACATTCATTACGGTCTTCTCTGCCATCACTGTGGAAATACCGTAACATGAAATCGTTAGTGAAAACCTTCCCTCCGCCTTTTTGTAATGTGCTAAATAACTTCAATACGATATAACGAGCTTCTGAGGGATCTTTGATGGACATTTGTCGCGTAGGTGTTATAATCGATGTACTAAAATGGTGGCCAATGACTTGCAAATCCTTAAATTCTCTTGCTGTTATTGTTGCTGCTATTCCTGATTCAGCTGAGAGTAAACACCACAACATAATCAGACCTAACAGAATCGATTCCGTTCTTAAATTCATTTAGATTCCGCGTTTCGTTTCTCTGTTTCAATGATCAGATAACCGATGAACTAAGCGGGCGCACGCCCTTCGCGCTCCGCTTGAATTACAGGTTGGCCATCGGCTTTGAATCCTTCGTGGAACGTGACGTTGCCCTGGGGAATGTGCTCAGCAAAAGGCAGTGATAGGAACACCTCCTCTGGCACGCCTTCATGCACAAGACCCGGAATATTCTTGAACCCGAATTTCGTGTAGTAAGCAGGATGACCCACAAGACAGCAGCCCTGAGCATTCAGGTCTTTCAGCCGTGATAGCCCTTCCTGTATCAAAGATTTGCCAATGCCTTTCCGCTGGTGTTCCGGCAACACCGAAACAGGTCCAAGCCCGTACCAGTTTCGGGTGCCGTCCGAAATGGTCACCGGAGAGAACGCAATATGCCCTATCAGACGGCCATCCAATTCTGCGACCAGCGATACCGTGAGGGCTTCAGCAGCGCGTAACTCCTTGATGATGAACTGCTCTGTTTGGTTGCTGATCTCCAAGGTCTTGAATGCTGCGATAGTCACCCCGGTTATTGCGTCAACATCGGCATCCTTCTCTTTCCTGATAACTATCTCCGGATTCATGGTCTCCTGTCAATTTCTTATTTTTTTGGCTAATGCGCGGCTTCAGCGCGCGCTGTCAGGCGTCCGCTGAAACCCGATGTTCGCTGTTCCTTTTCTTTCTTTCCATGTTTTCGGATAGTAGGACTTCAACAGATTCCAAAACCTTTCACGAACTTCAGATATTCCATTATGATAATCTTCGAAAAAGCCAACTTCACTCCATTCTGGAGGGTAGCAATAGCGTTCACCATCTTCACCATATTGACATATCCAAAAATCTGGTTCTTGTGGATCAACGACCTTAAAACAAGTAGGGTCATAAAGAACTGGATCATTACCATATGGTTTCGATTCCGCATCTGTAAGCAGCCTATATGTATCTGCTTCAATTCCGAGGACCTCATAGATGCGACCTATCGTTAGGGATAAACTATACCCCTTGGAGTCTTTGAGCTTTATGGGTGATACTTTCATAGTCTTAGCAACGAACACACGCCTCACAGGCCGCGAGTTTGCGAGCGGTCCACGTGCGGGCCGATTGTTGAGCTGATTAAACTAGTACCTACTTTCTTTTTGGGACTTCAACTATGTCATAATGGTTTTTGTTCTGCAAAATATTAACAGTTTTTTTACCTTTTTCGATCGCTCTTTTTAATATTGCTTCCAGCCCACCCACAGAATAAATATTACGCACTCCATAGCCTTTTAAAGAAGCTTTTCTGATACGCTCTCCTACTTTTAGTCCTCCATCTTCGGCAACAGAAGCAGGTCTGATTTCTGTGATGATGACTCCTTCATATGTATTTTTTACCTTAAACCCAAAAAGGTCAAATACACGAACTTCTTCATGCTTTCCTGTTTCTTTACTTGACACTTGGCGATACAATGTACTCTTCCCTGAATAGAGATCTGCTCCTACAAGTCTTCCTTGGTGGATTTGAAATATCCTGGCTATATCAGAATACTCGATAATGTCTTTTGTCATGATGTCAGGTTGATTGTATACAGACAGGATTTTTTTGAAAATCTACACCGATCTCGAGTCCTGAGGCGAACTGGCCTCTAAAGGAAGATTGGAGATGTATCCCCTCGATTATAGTTCCATCGCTCATAACCTCAATTGAAAGCCCAAGTGTATTATAGGGCAGAACAACCGTGCCAATTTTACTAACCTGTATCCTCTCAGGTGGACCAAGTAGATCGATCGCATCTTTTAGTGGCATACCAAGCTTGAGCTTTTTATCTATAATTATTCGCGTATTATTTGCAGGCTTAGCAATTTCAAAATAAATCAAATCAACTAATATAATCGTTGATATAATTATTAAAAATTTCATAATTCTATTTCCAATAACCATCATATTTTCTCCTTCCTCTGAAAGCTCAACAATTGAACTGTGCGGTGCGGCTTTTTGCACCCGCACCAGTGAAATGTTATGAGTTCAACTTTGCATAAATATGTTCATCCATAAATATATCATTTTTATAAACAGATTTAACCATAATTCCCTCAAGGACATAACCACATTTTTCGAGAACACGCATTGATGCTCTATTTGGGCTAAAAACCGATGCGAACAAACGTGCTATTTTATTTCTGGAAAATGCTTCGTCTGTCATTATAGATAATGCTTTCGTTGCTATTCCTTTACCCCAATGGGATTGACCCAGCCAATAACCTATTTGACATGAATATAAATGTTCACCTTCACCGAAAGTAATTCCAATTGTTCCTACACATTCACCATTAATGTCAATAGCCCTATGCAACCCAATTTTGCTGCCGACATTGACCCACCATTCAGCGTGTTCCGTTTTGTAGGGATAAGGAAATTTTGTAGTAAGATACCTTGAAACATTAAAATTCGAGGCATGTTTCACAATAGAATTAATATCGTGTTGCTCAAATTCCCTAAGTATCATTTAATGCTCCATACTCATAACATTAAACTGTGCGGTGCGTATTTTGCATCCGCACCAGTGACAGGTTAACCGCCGATTATTTCATTTAGACCTTCAATAATAAGAGAAAGCTCTTCATCGGATGCAGTTGCGATTTTTTTCCCGATGCGTTTTACAGAAAGAGTGCGAATCTGGCTGATCTTGACCCAGGATTTCTTTGGAAGGTTTTTTTCTTCTAACTCCAAGGTCAGAGGAAAACCGGCCCGTTGTTGTTGGCTTGTCAATGCGACTGCGATAACCGTTCCCGACCGTTCATTATATACATTATGGCTCAGCACAAGAACAGGACGTAATCCGCCCTGCTCACTTCCAATGACTGGATTTAAATCGGCCCAATGGATATTACCCCTCAATATGTTGGCCATTCTTCCAACTCCGATGACAAACCTTCTTCCGCTAACGATTGCTCAAAATTAGGATCAAGTTTTGCGCATTCTTGCGCAAGACGTCTTTTTTCGAGACGCATCAATTTTTCTGCAATAGCCTCTTGTATAGCCCTGCTGCGGTTTGGAAACAGCTTGGATTTAACAAGAATATCGAGCTGTTTTAGCGTGTTGTCATCAATTGTAATGGCAATTTTTGAAGCTGTCATCTTTATCACCTCCGGTATGATAATATATCATACCAAGGTCAATTTCAAGAAGAAATTCTATGTTTTTTGACGGTTAACGTGCCGATAACCGGCCGGGCGTTTCATAGCCCGGTCGGGTTGATTGGGTTGTTAAAAGCTGGTTTTGTACTGATCTTATTCTATTTAGCGGATTTGCTAATGTTGGCATTTTCGCCAAATAACTATGGATTTATATCCCTTTCCCGGTTTCACCGAACAAGAGATAAGCGGCCCTTCTTTTCCTTCGAATCTGTTAATAATAAAGGTCTGCCCCTTTGTTTTTTGATGAACGTACCCGATTACTCGGTGGAAGTTATAATAGTCACGTCAAATATGAAAATGTGAAGAACCTCCCCTATCACACGTGTGTGGAAAGATGCGTGTTTACCCCGGGAGACCCGTTGCATGTCCATAATGG
>CAYQNR010000101.1:0-7707 GCA_964418945.1 uncultured Desulfobacteraceae bacterium | reverse complement strand
CGAAAAGGCAAGAAAAAAGGAAAATCTCTATATTATTACTGTGAAAGATGGTGGATCAAGGCATTTTTAATCTCATGGACCTGTTTCTCGTCCTCTACTTTCTGACCCTCCAGGTCACGCACATAAAAGACATCTGCTATTTGATCTCCTTTTACGCCTGTCTTGGCGACATGGATGTCCAGGCGGAGCTCGAAAAGCGTGCGTGTAATGAGATAGAGAAGACCGATCCTGTCATCGGCAAAGACCTCTATCAGGGTAAAAAAATCAGATGATTTGTTATCTATGATTACCTCCGGTGGATGAGACGGCCTTTTGCGGACGGTCAAAACAGATGGAACGCCCTTCTCACTCAGGCGGTATGACAATGCTAATTTGCCGTTAAATGTGTCTTTCAGATCCCTGGTAATCTTCTCCCATTTTTCATCAGGGTTGATTGAATCAGGAGGCCCGGTGACCGAGAAGATATCCACTGCTGTTTCATCGGCCCATGTATATATGTTAGAGGATAAGATATTTATATTGTTCAGGGCCATTATTCCCGCGATATCAGAAAAGAGACCGTGTCTGTCCTTGGCAACGAGTGTTACTTCCCAGAATTTCCCGTGAGTACTTTCTTTTACATCAAGGATAAAGGCTGTGGATCTCCTGTTACCTGCAATCTCCTTTTCAAGCATTTTTACCATCTCCAGGTGATGTGCTATTTCATGAACTCCGGTATTTAATTTGTATCGTGGCGATATTGAATTAAAGAGGTTTTCAAATTCTACCCTGCTAATCTTGTCCATAGTCAGGCGGCGGGTCCTCTTTTTTACCTTTCCAACCTTTTCCGAGGTATCCGGTGTGGCAAGTTCTCCCATTTCGATGATATGAAGAATTTTGAAAAATAGCTCCTGGACAAGTTTAGCGATCCAATCATTCCATGCCCTGGGACCGGTTGCCTTTGAGTCGGCCCAAGTCAGCAGATACAATGCCTTCAATCTATCAATGGACCCTATTTCCCTGGCACATTGGATTATAATCTTTTCATCGTTGAGGTCTCTACGCTGGGAGGTTTCTGCCAGAAGGAGGTGATTTTCCACCAGAAAGATGATTTCCTTGGTTTGTTTTATCGGATAATTAAACCTTTCCAATATGGCTTTAGTTATTTTTACTCCTCGCCGGGCGTGGGCTTTGCCGTTTTTCCCTATATCGTGGAAAAGGCCTGCCAATAAAAGGTGCTCATGGTCACCCAGATCAGCCAGTGTATCTACAAGCATCAGATCTTTTTCCTTTGAGAGATTCTTCAGGTAAGCAACGGTTTTCAGGACGTGCCTGCCGACCGGAAATATGTGATAGGCGTCAAATTGTACCCTTTCCCTCATCCTGCCGAATTCGGGAATAAACGCATCTAAAAACCCTGTCTCAAACATTTGATCCAGTGTTTCAACGGTGTGCCGACTTTTTAGGATATTCAGAAAACCCTGAACAGTTCTTTTGGATCTTTTGAAGGTATCGTCTACCAGATAAAGAAATTCCTTTACCAGCCTCTTAGCTTCCATGGAAAGGGGAAGACCTGAGAATGAACTTTGTTCAAAGATATCCATAAGTATCGCAGGGTCGTTGATTATTCCCCTGGCTGAATTAAACATAAGTTCGTCCCGAAAGATATAAAACACTTGTGAGGTATCTCCGTGTTGAAGATCTTTTTTCCCCTTACGTCTTTTTTGGATGTGGCTGGCGAGGAAGTAACGGTGAAGGCCTTTTATGGATTCCATATAGGCGTGCAACTTACCCAGAAATTGCTCCACCGCCGGTATCTTTTTCTTATTCTTGTAATCCAGTCTGTGCGCGATCTCTTCCTGGTATTGAAAACTGAGGCGATCGTTTTTATTTCCGGAAAGTTGATGTAAATGGTTCCTTACTAATAGAATGAATTTAATTCTTTCATCAAGTTCTTGGTATTCCCTGTAAGAGAGCTCCCCGATGTACTCGAGTTCCTCTATTTCTCCTATATTAAAAAAGACCTTGGCGCTCCATAGAATATGGTGGTAATCTCTCAGGCCTCCGATACCTTCTTTAAGATTTGGTTCAAGCAGATGGCTGGCATCCCCATAAACGTTCATACGCATTTTATCAAGATCTTCCAGCCATTTGCCGAAGGCAGCGGATTTTTTTACCACGACTTTTTCCCGTAAATCTTGGATTAGTTTGAGGTACAGCGGTGAATCGCCACATAGAAAACGGGCGTCCAATAGAGAGGTCAAGACTTCAAAGTCGTCGCGTCCCAGTGTCAGGCAATCGTTTATGGTTCGGACTCCATAACCCAGTTCAAGACCGAGATCCCACAAGGGATAAAAGATTTCTTCCGTGAGGGCCTTCGTGTCAGGGGGTATTTTTTTATTAAAAACAATAAGGATATCTATGTCCGAATAAATACATAATTCTTTCCGGCCGTAACCACCTACGGCTATAAAGGCGAAAGGTATACTTTTTTTGAATAGATCCCGGCCGGTATCGCTTTCCTGGACACTTGATCTGAAATAATGGTCGATTATCTCGGAATAGTTTTCCGGGAAGTCTCCTTGTAAGTCACCTTGTAAGAAGCGGGATAGGATATCTTCTTTAGAGTTTATCAGATCATTACAGGCGGGCAGAGTCCTTGATTGATGATTTGAATCATGAGCCCGGATCCCATCCATGCCGGCTGGATTATTATTTTTCACCATAGCCTGTAACCAAAAGAAGAAATATGCCCTTGTTAAATAATGAATATCAATTCTTTGTGAGAACCCCAAATGGAGATGTGTTTCTAGATGGCATCCTCTCCTTTTTCTCCGGTTCTTATTCGAATAACGTCCTCAACCGGTAAAATAAATATCTTGCCGTCACCTATCTGCCCTGTTGAGGCCTTTTCCTGGATCACCTTCACCGTGGAGGGCACGAGATCATCCTGCATCACGACCTCGATCTTTATCTTGGGAACAAAGTCCACCTGATACTCCGCGCCGCGGTATATCTCCTTATGCCCACGCTGCCTACCGAAACCCTTGACTTCACTGACGGTAAGCCCTTTGACTCCAAGGGAGGAAAGGCCTTCTTTCACATCATCAAGCTTGAATGTCTTTATGATAGCTTCTACTTTTTTCATGATAGCATCTCCTTTTAAATCACAATTAATCCACGTGTTTTACTTATGGTCACTGATTCTACAGGTCATAACCGGTTTCGTTGTGGAGGCTTATATCCAGGCCTCTTTCTTCTTCTTCTCCGGTTACTCTTAATCCTACCAGCAGATCAATTGCCCTGAGGATAATAAATGTCATGGAAAAAGAAAAGGCTATAGTTGCAATAACCGAAACAAGTTGGATCAGTATCTGGGAGGGGTTTCCGAAAAAAAGTCCGTCTGCCCCGGCTGTATTGATCGCCGTGCTAGCGAAAAGCCCGGTAGCGATGGCACCCCACATCCCTCCCAGACCATGGATAGCTACAACGTCAAGAGAGTCATCATATCCGAGTTTGTTTTTGAGAAGAATGCCGCCATAACAGATAATACCTGCCAGCGCGCCGATAATTACCGCGGATAGCGGCCCGACAAATCCTGACGCGGGAGTTATTGCCACAAGTCCTGCCACTGCCCCGCTGGCGGCACCCAGTGTTGTGGACCTGCTTCTGTGTATCCATTCCACGAAAATCCATGACAAAGAGGCCACGGCCGATGAGATATGGGTAACCACGAACGCGTTAACCGCCAGTCCGTTACAGGCAAGAGCGCTCCCTGCGTTAAAACCGAACCAGCCAAACCATAAAAGCGCGGCCCCCGTGATAGTCATGGGAAGATTGTGGGGAATATACGATGTGCTTCCGTAACCGTGCCGTTTGCCGATTACCAGGGCGGCGGCCAGGGCGGCGATGCCTGAATTAATATGAACTACATTTCCGCCGGCAAAGTCAAGGACGCCCATTTTGTTCATCCAGCCTCCCGAGGCCCATACCCAGTGACATACAGGATTATATACCACTGTGGTCCAGACAAGGGTGAAAATCAGAAAGGCGCTGAATTTCATTCTTTCGGCAAAGGCACCTGTAATCAACGCGGGGGTGATTACCGCGAACATGCACTGGAATATCATAAATGCGGAATGAGGAATAGTGCTCCCGTAAACCGGGCTGGGGCCCGTTCCAACGCCGTTAAGAGCGAACCACTCCAGTCCACCGATGAGGCCCCTGTAATCCGGGCCGAAAGCCATGGAATACCCCCAGAGCACCCATTCAAGGGTTATTAATCCCAGAATGATAAAACTTTGCATAAGGGTGGCCAGAACATTCTTGTTTCGCACCATGCCGCCATAGAAAAGGGCAAGGCCGGGTGTCATAAGCATGACCATGGCCGCTGATATTAAGACAAAAACAGTATCTCCCGAATTCATTGGTGTTTCTCCTTCCAACCCCCACGTTGTCCTCCGCCTTGGATGGGATGGGTTAGCGTAAGGTTCGATCAATCTTCTCACAAACTGGATAACGCAAGGACCGTGCCATAATGAAACCAATAGTTATATGTCAAATATATCGGCAAGTTGCATCTTGGCGTCTAACAGATCCCATTCTTAGTAGACAAAATTGTATTTTCCCTTGACAATCTTGCCAATGAAGCGCATATTAAGTCAAAATGAGTCAGGAGGTGAGGTATGGGACAGATAACCATACGAGGCCTGGATCCTGAGATGGAAAAAGAGATCAGGAGAAAGGCCGTAGCAAGCGGAAAATCCTTGAATAATATTCTTCTTGAAATAATCTACAGACAATCAGGATTTAAAAGGAAAAATCCCCACGAGGAGTCATTATTAAAACTGGCAGGAGGGTGGAGCAAAAAAGATGCCGATGAGTTTATGGAATCCATCAAATCCTGTGAACAGATCGATGAGGAGATGTGGAAATGAAACTCCTGCTGGACACCAGCGCCTATGTCGGCTTTAAGCTGAACAGCCATGAGATTGTCGAGGTCATTTTAAAGGCCGAGTCTATTTTGATTTCTCCTATCGTGTTGGGAGAACTGCTGTTTGGTTTTCGCAATGGCGGTAGATTTAAAGATAATATGGATGATCTTAACAGGTTTTTGGAACATGAAATAATCAAATTGATCCAGGTTAATGAAATAACATCTGACCGCTATTCAAGGATAGCAAAACAACTTAGACTTCAGGGGACACCAATCCCCACCAACGATATCTGGATCGCCGCCCAGACAATGGAGCATGGGGCGGAACTAATAACATCAGACCGCCACTTCGAAAAAATCGATGGCTTGATATACACAATTCTAAGATAAACCGTCTGCCGTTGACTCTTGTTGATTCTACCAGCTATCTCTTGAACTCGTTTACTAAATCCTTATCCTTTACGCTTTGCGGGAGGATGATAGGTTAACACCGGACCTGGTCTTTAGATATCCATATTTCCTCGACTTTTTTGGGCTTAAAAGAGCAGATTAAAAATGCGCTGGAAACAGCAGGAATCAGCTTGCAGGATCATATGATTATTGCCGGGGATGAATATTTCAGTTACCCGCCTTCGCAGAAAGCCGCCAACTTCAGTTGGCGGATGAATGCGGAAAGGGTATCCGCCGAAGCCGTGTTAGCAGTGCGGCGAATAGCCGCGTTTATTGCTAACATGATTAGCGTAGGCGGATGTGCTTCGGCGGGTTTCGCCGAAGCTGGAGCATTGGTGCCGCCGACTTCAGTCGGCGGGGCTCCACCGGCAGACCGGGTATCTGGAATAGGAGAACTGATATTGGTTTGGTTTTGAATTTTGGAGAGCACAAAATCGAAGAGTCATCGTTGGAAGATGATGCAGATCTTCGATATGGTTTCATAGAAATATAGCGTTGGGGCTAAAGGAAATAATCAGTAGTGGTAGCGCAACTGGGCGATATAAATTGCATTTCCAGATACTTTATAAACGAACCTGTGTTCATCAGTGATTCGTCGGGACCAGTAGCCGGAAAGGGCATGTTTAAGCGGCTCAGGTTTTCCAATACCCTCAAATGGATTTCGTTTCGTTTCTTTGATGAGGGTATTGATACGACGAAGAACCTTTTTATCGGTTTTCTGCCAAAAGAGATAATCATCCCAGGCGTGGTCAGAAAAGATGAGCTTCACTCTAAAAGTTCCTTTTCGGTCCCTTTGTCGTTTTCAAGTTGGGCGATAGATTCAATCAAACGCCTCGTGTTCTTTGGTGACCGTAAGAGATAAGCCGTTTCTTCAAGGGCTTCATAGTCCTCAAGCGACATAATGACCACGGAGTTAGAGGTTTTACGTGTTATGATTACCGGAGCGCGGTCTTTGCATACTCTTTCCATTGTTTTTGCAAGGTTTTGTCTGGCGGCTGTATAGGTTATAGCTTCCATAAGGCATCTCCTGTACAGATTATTGTACATATAAAAATGCTGTTGTCAAGCGCATATTTGGATCCCCAGCGAGGCGCTTGCTTTTTTAAGTTTTGTGGCATCCTTTTGCGCTGGCGACCGGCGTCGTGGCGGGGCCATCGGAGAATGACGATCAGTCATATCCTTTTACACGGGAAGAGAGAGATTTTTAAGGAAAAATGAGCATCAGTATAAAGCCATAGGTGTCAGGCCTACACAGTTGACAAGTCAAGATTTGAAATAATTTTATCAATCTTTTTTTTCAGTTTTTTATCGTCTTTGATTTGCAGAGCGACGCGTCGGCTTGCCTGGGAAACACCAGATACACCAATTCCAAAGTGCAATCCGATTACTTTTAATTTTTGCCCACTAAATTTATGACACAAGTAGATCTGAACTCTTTTTAATAATGCATTATCTTCACTCAATACTTTGGCGGCCTGTTTGATTATTTCCTCTAGGTCGGGCATTTCATAGAATTGCTTTAAATCCGGAAGATCACGATCTGATTTCTTTCTATCCAGGTGTTTTTCTCTTATTTGGTTTATAAAACCGCGACTACCCAGTATCGTTGAAGCAAAAACATCTTTTAACGGACTTTCATATTCCACATCGACCATTAATTCCACAAACCTGCGGTATTGCTTCCTGGCAACAGAAGTCTTTCGGCTAAACAGGCTAAGTATGAAATCAGTATAAAGCCATTTTGACGATTTGTTCACATTTATATAATCACGATAACTTGACCACTTGTATTGTTCAGGTTTTTCTACCATCCCGGCCTTGACAGGATTTAAATGGATATAGCGGGAAAGTTCCTGAGCATACTCATCAATATCTACCAGCAGCGCGTTGTATCGGCCTTGGAACAAATGACCGGATCTTTTTCGTTTCACATTAAAATAATTCGTATAAGCGCCATTGATGTGATGCATGATTTGAGACAGGTTTCCGGCCGGTGTTTGCAATAAAATATGGTAATGGTTGTCCATAAGGTTGTAAGTATGAATGATTGCTTTGTAACGCTCGCTTGCTGACTCCAAATAACCGAGAAAACGTTCTCGATCTCTATTACTTTTAAATATATTTTGCCGCTCGTTTCCCCTTGCAGTTATGTGATAAAAAGCATCGGGATACTCAATTCGTAATGGTCTGCCCATTGCTGCCCCTATGATTTTTAAAGATTCAGCTAATCCCTATACATCAGAGAAACGGATCTGTCAACTGTGTAGGCCTGACACCTATTACTTCAGACGATTCAAAAGATTTGGGGCGACCGGCAGTTTGTGATTATTATCAGTGGTTCT
>CAYQNR010000100.1:0-7762 GCA_964418945.1 uncultured Desulfobacteraceae bacterium | reverse complement strand
TTAGGTCCATTTGACACCTTTAACATAGGTGCCATAACCTAATCAATTACCAAAAGTAATACTCTGTTCCGATGTAAATAATGATAATCTGAATAGGGTACATCAAATATATTAACATTCTTGGAGGTATTTCTTATGGGAAAGAAAGTATTCGTAGACTTGACCCATCCATTCAGTGTGGAGATCCCTCGCTGGCCCTATTTTGTAAAGCCGGTCATCGATTCGATGCACACGATGGCAAAGGGCGGTGTACTTACCCAGAGGGTTGATTGTGTGCAGCATACGGGAACTCATGCCGATGCACCTCGTCACGTCATGGAACGCGAATTCGACGGCAAAAGGGCTCGTTATACCCACGAAATGCCTGTAGACGCCTACACAGGTGACGCGGTCTGTCTTGAAATCAAGATCGAACGCTGGGGCCTGATCCTGCCCTGGCATCTCGAAGATGCCTGCAAGCGCGCCAACATCAAGCCGGAGGAGATCAAAGGCATGGTTGTCTGCCTGAATACCGGCATGCATCGCAAATTCGACGACTCCAAAGAGTACTATCACTATTCCTGCGGTACCGGCGTTGAAGCCGGCAAGTGGTTCGTAAAGCACCAGGTCAAGTGCGTGGCTATGGACATGCAGGCTTTGGATCATCCGCTTCATACGGCTATGGGCAAGAACGGCCCGCCTCAGATGAATCTGCCCGGAAATTCGGGAAAGCCTATCACGGAAGAATATGCCATACAGTTTGGTGAAGAGGCCTATGCCGAATTTGAGAAAGCAGCCTACATCAAGCTGCATGGCCAGGCAGCTTATGATGCCAAATTTGGTGACCTTGAAGCGATAGGTTGTGAGGGGACCTGGGAGCCCTGCCACAAACAGATGCTGGGTCACGGCATTGTAGGGGTCGAGAACCTGGGCGGAGACCTGGACAAGGTGTCAGGCAAGCGGTTCCGGTTCTACTGCTTTCCGATTCGCTGGTATATGGGTGACGGCTCGATGGTCCGCTGCGTGGCGGAGATTGAAGAATCAGAGCTGAACGACGTACCGGAAAGGACTTACACCTACTGCGGCACGGGGTACGGCCCCGCCTGCGAACGATAGTAAGTGACAGGCATGCCGATTTTGTTCGCCGCTATGCGAGGGGCTGGGTCTGGAAGACAGTCATATCCGGAAAAGGGTGTCAAGTATGTGGGAGTTGATCAGCAGGCATTTGATCACCCCCGTGCTACAGCCATAGGTCCTCATGGCCCTTGTTCCCTGCGTCCGGATATCTGTGCTGAATATAAAATTGATGCCAGTTACTCTCAGGGGTCTGGATAAATTTGGAGGTAGAAATTATGAAAAAAATCGAACTGAAGGATGTACTAACCTATGCGGCCCCAGGCCACTTCGAAATGACCGCTATGAGGTTACATGGAAATGAGGAGTCAGGGGCAAAAAAATTCTGGATGGGACTTTCCCATTTTCTACCAGGAGGCGGAGCCGAGTGGGCCTACGAGGATAATCCTCTCGAAAAAATCTACTTTGTCCTGGAAGGAGAGATCACAATAAAGTCCAAAACAGAAGAATATGTACTTCGCAAATGGGATTCTATTTTCATAGGCCCCAACGAGGGTAGAGAGCTTATTAACAATACCAATAAACCGGCAAGTATGCTGGTAGTGATCAATTACCCTGACTGAAGCAATCAATTTGGATCAGCGGATCTAGTAGATCTGGGATAAGGAGGATCTTTATAAATGGGAAAAGTAATTATCACAGCCGCTCTTACAGGGGCTATCCATACACCATCCATGTCCCAATACCTTCCATTCAGGATAGAAGACCTGATCGAAGAAGCTGTCAGGTCATATAATGCAGGCGCCGCTGTTGTGCATGTCCATGCAAGAGATCCTGAAAACGGTGTCCCGTCTTCAAGCGTTGAGATATTCAGGGAGATATTGAGCGGGATCAAGGCCAGGTCCAATGTTATCATAACACCCACTACAGGCGGGAGTTATACAATGACACCAAAGGAAAGGCTGGCTGTTGTGAGTGCGCTAAAACCTGAAATGGCTACCTTTAACGCGGGTTCTCTCAATTTTGCCCTGTACCCTGTACTGGAAAAATATAAGGAATTCAAATATGACTGGGAGAAAGGTTATCTTAAAGGTACCGAGAGCTTCATCTTTTCCAATCATTTTGCATCTCTCCATATCTACTCAAGTACGATGAATGAGACTGGTACCAGACCGGAAATCGAGATCTATGATGTAGGACAGGTCAATAACGTCGCCCAGCTTGTAAGAGAAGGTTACCTTAAGACTCCCGTATACCTTCAGTTTGTGATGGGTATCCTGGGAGGAATTCCAGCCACGATCGATAACCTGTTATATCTTATTAGGGAATCAAAAAGATTGTTTCACGACGACTTTAAATGGTCGGTTTGCGCTGCCGGAAGATTCCAGTTCCCCATGGGTGTTGTCAACATACTTGAAGGTGGCTTCTGGAGAGTAGGTCTGGAAGACAACCTTTATCTGGAAAAGGGCGTACTGGCAAAGAGCAGCGCCGAACAGGTTGAAAAGGCAATCCGGATAATACGTGAACTTGGATATGAACCGGCAACACCGGATGAAGCAAGGAAGATTTTAGGTCTCAAAGGAATTCATGAGGTGAATTATTAAAAAAAGGGTACAGGGCGCAAGGCTTAAGGCGCAGGGAAAGACTAAAATCCAAGAACTTTTTTATCATTTTCTAACTATGATCTTATTCCTGAGCCTGTAAACAAATATGAGGAAAGGAGTTGAATGATGACAATGAAAAAGGGTGATGAATTATTAAAGGACCTTTTTGATATTACGGGAAAGGTTGCTATTGTCACAGGAGCGACTGGCGGTTTTGGGAGTACAATCAGCATGGCTTTAGCCATGGCAGGGGCAAAGGTCATGGCAACAGGCCGAAGTGAGGATAAACTCAAACCGCTTGTGGAAAGGATTAAAAAGGAGGGAGGCACAGCTTCTTTCTCAGCAGGTTCTCCTGTAGACCATGAAGATGTAAAAAGGGTGGTAAAGGAAACAGTCGATACATTCGGGAGGATAGATATCCTTATCACTGCGGCCGGAGTAAATAAACCAGGACCCATTGTTGAGCAGCCGCTTGAGGAATGGGAAATGATCATGGATGCCAATGTCAAAGGCACTTACCTTTTCTGCAAGGAAGCAGGAAAGGTAATGATTGCACAGGGGAAGGGAGGCAAGGTCATTCTGCTGGGATCGGCACGCGGGGACCTCGGTATGGCCAACTATTCTGCCTACAGCCCCTCAAAGGGCGCCGTCCATCTTCTCGCAAAGACTCTCGGCTGCGAATGGGGACAACACGGTATAAATGTCAATGCCATATCGCCAACAGTCTTCAGAACAGCCCTCACACAGTGGATGTTTGATGACCAGGCATTCTACAAGAATTTTTTAAGGAGAATCCCCATAGGCAGACTTGGCGAACCTGAAGATTTTATCGGGATCATTATCTACCTTTGTTCAAAGGCATCGGATTTTGTAACAGGTGCTGTCATCTGTGTAGACGGCGGTTATGCTGCCGGTTAGGAGGTACAGTTGAATGCCTGAGATCAGGAATATAACCATCATAGGCGCCGGCTTGATGGGACATGGTATTGCCCAGGTATTTGCCGCAAAAGGGTATAACGTTATATTGGTGGACCTGAATGATGGGTTGCTTGTTCAGGCTATAAAAAATATAAGGTCCAACCTGGCCCTTATGGCTGATAACGATATCGGGGCCTACAAGGATATTGATCCTGTCATTTCACGGATAAGGAGCACTACAGACATGTCTGAAGCAACTACCGGTGCCCATTTTGTAGTAGAAGCCGTGTCTGAAAATCTTAACCTGAAACAGAAAGTATTTCATGAACTGGATAGGTTATGCGACCGGGAAGCTATACTTGCCACAAATACCTCAGTTATAAGTATTACTGAAATTGCGTCAAGAGCAGAATTCCGTGACAGAATCGTGGGGACCCATTTCTGGAATCCACCGTACCTGATCCCACTGGTAGAGGTAGTCCGTGGAGAAGATACATCCAATGAAACAATGGATCATACATTTTCCCTGCTCCAGGCTGTGGGAAAGCACGCTGTCCGTGTAAACAGGGATGTTCCGGGTTTTGTAGGAAACCGTTTGCAGCACGCCCTGTGGAGGGAGGCCATCTCTATTGTTGAAAATGGAATAGCTGATGCCAGTACAGTGGATGAATGCATTCGGTTCGGATTTGGGTTAAGGCTGCCTGTCCTTGGCCCTATTGAAAATACTGACATGGTCGGCACAGATCTGATCCTGGCAATTCATGAATACATTCTTAAACATTTGGAGAGTTCACCCGAACCATCTCCACTCCTTAAAAATATGGTCAAAGAGGGAGCCCTTGGTTTCAAATCCGGTCGCGGATTTCAGGATTGGCCAAAGGAAAAGGCTGATAAATCCAGGAAGAGGCTTCAGGAGTATCTTTTGGAAGTTATGAAGAGAGGAAGATAAACACGGATGACGACAACTTATATCAGCTATCGGTGGTATGTGCTTATTACGCTTATCGTAGCTCATTTGCTGCAGGGGATGGCCCTGATCGGGCCAACGCCATTAGTTGGTTCAATAGCCGAATCTCTGCATGCAAATCTGGGAACTGCAACTGCGGCGTCGATGCTGCCTTTTACGCTAATGGTCGCAATTGGCGGACTTATCAGCGGTATGATCCTTGACCGCTGGGGACTTGCAAGAACATATGTCCTGTTTTGTACAATGGAAACTGTAGCGGCATTGTTGATTGCTGTGTTTGGTGAATCAATCGCAGGAATAATCATTCTTCGAGGATTTCAGGGGTTGGGTTGTGGGCCAATTACCGCGTCAGGTCCCAAATTAGCAGCTGAATGGTTTCCCCCAAATCAAAGATCAATGGTGCAGGGCTTTACAGGTGCGGCACTTTCAACAGGCATTATTATCGGTTTGAACCTTGGCCCTTTTATTGCGGACCTAAGAGGATGGAATACATCCCTTACGGTTCTTGGCGGGTTAATGGTTATTGCTGTTGTCCTGAGCATTATTTTTCTTTATGGCCCGGAAGCTCCCGGCTCATTGGCTGATCAGGCAGCAAAAGATGATGTACTGAAGAAATTTAAAAAAGTATTCAAGCTGTCTTCCTTCTGGGCGACATTAATCTCTGCATTTGCATTGGCATGGGTGATGCAGGGTTACCAGGACTTGACTCCGGGCCGGATAGCGGTTAGTCCCCCTGCCGGCCTGGGGTTAGGATCAATAATTTCCGGGCGAATGATGGGCATACTTGTATTTGCTTTTATATTGGGGTCGCTGATTTCTCCTGTAATGGCCGAGAATATTTTTCATGGCAAGTATGGCAGGGCAGTTACCCTCAGTTTTTCCCTCACTGCTGTTTTTTGTCTCACAGTCATTTCTCCTGCAGTAACATCCAGCATGCCGCTGTTAGCTGTATGCCTTTTTCTTGCCGGATTTTTTATGGGTATGCCGAATGCAATCAACATGTCCTTCATTGCAAATAACTATCCCGAACATATAACCGGCAGTGTTGGCGGTTTTACAATGGGATTAGGCATCTTTGGAGGAGCCATAGGAGTTGCAGCAGGATCAACAGCCCTGCATATTACTGGAAGATACGACATTTCGATAATCATTGTCGCAGTAGTGGCCGGTGTTGGAGCTCTGGCTGGTTTAGGTATTAAGCCGCCTAAAAAATATGACTAATAAAAAGATAGGGGTATGGCGGGTATAAGTCACGGGCTTGTGATCACAGCCGCGCTTCCGAGCATAAGCTGATAGCTGAAGGCTGAGTGCTGATAGTATCCATTTAAAAACGACGGCGGATTACATCCAACCAAATCATGGCATTATGCAATCATACGACTCAGCCTTTTCAACAGGACCGCCCTTGTACTTCGGATATGCCGGATAGGAACACATGGGAAGACTCCGGTCTCCACCCGTGACCGTAACCGACATCAATGGGGCTATACCTTTTTCAACCCAGTCAACCAGCAGGGTGAACCGGTTAAAACCGGTTGGTATCGGTCCGGTTGGAATGGACTTCCCATCTCCATCCACGGAATAATTCGTCCCCATTAAGCCATGGTTTGCCTGGGGGAGCACAAAGAAACGGGCAAATGCATCGACCTTTCTCCTGCCCATTTTATCAATTACCGACTGGTAGTAGTCCAGTTGGGCGCCGGGAGACGCCAGCGTGTCATTGGTTCCCATGACAACGATCATCTTCCCTCCGCGCTTATAAAAGGCATCCAGATCCGGGTCAGTGGAATCCAGCGAGGATGATATTTCCCTCCTCCTTGCATCAAAGACACCGCCTTCAAAATAGTCAAGGGGGTTGGCCTTTAAATCCTGCATTAAAAAACCGGTGACTCCGAGCACTCCCAGGTGACTGTGCATGGGGGCGTTTTCATCTGCCCCCTCCTGGCCGCGAAATCGAGCCGGCATTATCAATCCGCTTCCTGAAGGGTCGGTGTTCGGCAGCCACATGCCGAATGACTTTACGCCGTGCGCTAATGGGGTCGCGAAAAGATACCTGCTGTATACAAGGCGAAGCGTATCTATCTGTCCGTCCGTAAGGCAGGCATTCGCGCTTGTGTCGTCAGGATTTGGGTCCCTATTGTCAGGGCATCTCTTTTCTTTCCATGGGTCTCTGCCGGGATCACCCTGCGTAACATCAAAGATGGCCCTGCATGCCATGTAATTATTGATGATCCCGTCAATGAGTCCGTCCAGCTTATCGCATTGACACATGAATTCGCCGCGGATCGCATTCACCTTGGCCGGGGTCACCCAGTTGTCCAGGGGCTTTTCCTGGATTCGAATCAGCTCGGGCGCGAGCATCAGCGACGAGAAATTTACTATCGGAACGTTGGCCGCAACGCCGTCATAGTCCTCAGGATACCTCTGAGCCACGGTGAGGGCCTCCCTGCCTCCCTGGGAACCACCGAAGAAATAATTAAATCTGGGCCTCTCCCCATAGATCCTCTCGATCAGAACCATGGCGGCATCATGCGTCTTCTTCAGCTGCATATACCCGAGGTTTTTCATTGCTTCTTCATTCAATGTCCAGTCATCAGAATTTGCCGGTTTTTCTTTAGGCGCTCCCTGCGAGAATCCCATCATAGCGCTCTGATGTCCGGAATCGCTGCCATATGCAGCAAATCCAAGGCTTACGAGAGATGTTCTGGAAGACATATCCGTACCCATCAGCAGATTCGGGATGGATCCGTTCATGCCTGCCCCTCCCATCTGGGCGGCCCGGCGGCTCCAGGAGGCTGGAAGAACGACACGGAAATTGATTGGCTTTGCATTGGCTTCTCCGGAGACCGGAGCCATGTACCCGTTCACGCTGCAATAGGCTGGAGTCGATCCCTCAGTCTTTTTCCATACCGGCGCTTCAAGACTTACACCTGCTATAGGTTCACCAATTGCAGAAATCGGTATTGAACTGCCAAGGTTTTCAATAGTGCAATCCGCCTCGGTTATGATTTTACTTTTTGTTTGTGCGTTACAGCATGTGGATGAATAAAAAAGACATAACAGGCTGATTGTAAAAAGAAATATTGCTGCTTTTTTGATGTTTCCATTCATAGTTGCTACTCCTGTTTTCGATTCTCTTTATGGCATCTTCTTTTTTTCAAACTTCCATTTGGTGTCTTTACAAAGGCCGCAGTCTGAACCGGCGAACATCTTCTCAGCT
>CAYQNR010000099.1:0-7952 GCA_964418945.1 uncultured Desulfobacteraceae bacterium | reverse complement strand
TCCAGGTATAGCTGACAGCCGCCCCTGTATTCCCGGCCGCATCCGTAGCCTTAACACTGATCGTGTAAGGTGTCCCTTCCGTTGCTGCCAGCGACAGATTCAGGGCCGCGGGGGTCGATGTCCACGCGCCGCCGTCAAGGCTGTATTGATAGGTTATGCCCGCGCTTTTATTGGTGTCCGTCGCGTCAAAGCCGAAAGAGGATGTATTGGCGATATCAGCCGGTTTGGTGGGGATCAAAGCTACAGGCGCGGTGTAGTCCGTTGTCCAGGTATAGCTCTTGGTGGCGGTATTATTTTCCTCGTCAACCGCTATTATTATCAACTGGTGCGGTTTCTCCGAGAGCCCGGAAAAATCTATGGTATAGAAATAGGGCTCGTCACCAAGTTCCTCGATCGTCTCTTCATCAGGAGGCTCCAGCTCAACCACGTCTCCTCCGTCCAATTTGTAGGAGACCAGAATCTTATCTATATCACTAGTATTGTCATCTATTGAAAATTCAAATAACGCCTCGCTTAGATGGGTGATTGTTTGCGGTTTAAGGCTCAGCAATATGACAGGTGGATAAGTATCCGCCATCCTCCGGTCATCCTCTTCCAGCAGGTCTCCCTTACTGTAATCCGTGACCTCCACGTCAAAACCAATCTCGGCCTCTCCTTCCTGGGGAGGCGCCGCCCCGGGTGTAGCGCCAGACTCAACAGCCTGCTCCTGAGCCTCCTGGGACGCTGCTATCGCCGCGTCAGCCGCCGCTATAGCCGCCGCCGCCTCGGCTTGGATATCCGGGTCAGGGTTGTTCATCATGGCCTCAGCCGCTGCCTTGGCCTCCTGAGCTGCCGCTTCTGCAGCCTGCGCCGCCGCGTAGACCGCGTCGGCATCCGTAATCTCGCCCGATGCCAGCTTCTCCTGGGCCTGCTTGGCCTGCTCCGCCGCGGCCGCGGCCACAAAGGCCGCCCGCTGGGCAGGACTGAGGTTAGCCAGCTCGGTGGGCACATCCGCCGCCACCCCGGAGATGAAGTCGCCTATGGTATCACCCCCGCCTTCCGTGAACTGGAGGTAGGTCTGACCATCAGCACCTATACTGAGAGTACCCGCGGTACCCCTCAACCCGCAGACCATGGTAGAGGTGGCAAGACTGGTCTTTGTATCGGAGCCCCTGGCGGTCCTGAAGCTCATCTTACCCAGGAACAGGCGGAGCCGTCTCTTCAGACCCGAGATCTTTTCCCCGATACCGGTTTCCTCCTCTTCACTCTCCTCTATAAGCAGGTTGGAATTGGGATTAATCTCTATCACCGCGCCGTCATTAAACGTTACGGTGGCAATGCCGATTTTGGTGACGATCTTGTCATCCGAGTAAAGGGGAAGCCCCTCCTCAGGCTCCACCCCCCAGGACCCCTGGCTCTTGATAAGGACCGTCCCTGAGAAATCAGTCAGCCTCGCTATAGACCGTTCCGCTGAAAAGGCCTGGCTGGATATCAGCATCGCGCAAACAAAGGCAAAAAGGATCAAAAACAATATGCCTGACCTTGCCCATGAGATAATCTTTTTCATTGCACCCCTCCTTAAACCTGAGTAGCGTGTATGGTTTTTATCTGGCTTTCAGCGTTCAGCTTTCAGCCATCAGCTAAAACACCACCATTTAATCGGTCTTACTGTATAGCTGAATGCTGATAGCTAATCGCTATCAAATCAATGTTCCACGGCTTTAGCCCCGTGCCAGGGGCTTATCTCATAATCCTCGCTAAAAATAATAGCCATACCTCTTGATTCGGTCCGAAGCACCTTCCCGGAAATCCTTATGTAGGCATGCTTGTAATCTTTCTCCCCCTTCTCCAGCCTCTTGACCAGTTTATCCAAGGGAAGGATAAGATCTACTTTCACATCCGTGCCTTCGGATAAAGGTTGAGAAGTATGAAAATAGGCACCTCCGGAACTTATGTCAGTCGTCAGCAGATCAAGGGCTCTCTCTTTCCGTTCGGAGGATGTAACCTTGATCCTGGCGGGAATCTCAAGATCGAATCGCTTTAATCCCCTTTTTTCACCCTGTATTGCTTTCATGGGTATATTATATATAGTTTAGTAATAAAAAAACAATAAGTAAATAGTATGATTTTTTTAGTATTTTTAAAAAGCAAAATGAGCCGAAAAAATAATAATAAAGTATTAGGATAAAAAATCTGTCTAATGCTTTCGCATTAACTGCTCACTTGAACCCGTTCGACACGCTCACGGCCCTGAGCACTGTCGAAAGGGCCTTGACTCCTCGAATCCCCGAACCCTGATTTTCTAAAGATTCTTTGCCGCCCAGAGTGCTGCCTGAAGCCTGTTCGGCACATCTATTTTCTTGAAAATATTGTATATATGCGTCTTGACCGTATTGGGGCTTATACATAGCTTATCGGCGATTTCCTCATTTTTAATCCCCATGCATATCATAGCCAGTATCTCCACTTCCCTTGGAGTAAGCGCTGTCTCCTCCTGGTTAACATAAACAGCTTTAGGCCTGTTTCCTTTTACATATTTCGATAATACTTCCCTGGAGACCCACAGCTCGCCTTCAAAGATCGCTCCTATCCCTTTCCGGAAGCGTTCAATGGAATCCTCTTTATAAAATATTCCCTTGATTCCCATGGCAACAGCCCTTTCCTCCAGTCCTTGTCCACGATCAACATTGAAGATAGCCGTCTTGTGACGGTCCGGGATCCCTTTAACATCGATCTCAAGTTCACTCAGGAATGTCTCAATATCTCTGTCCGGACACTCAATAAGGATTAGCAGGTTCTTGCCGGCACCCTTGACATCCTTTTTTTTAGACCTGGAAGGGCCCTCGCTTAGGGTGCATTGAACACCCATCTCTTCCCTAAGATAAAAGGACAGCAACTCATTCTGAAATTGGTTTTGCCCAATGACATGAACAGACCGGTCTGCCAACCTTTTGGTGCCTCCTTTTTTGGAAGTTTGAGTTGCCATATCTTTTGTTATCTAAGGAGCCATTAGCCAGGACCCGGAAATTCAAAAAAGCTCAATGCTAATTGCTAACTGCTAATTGCTAAATCCTAAAATCTATACTCTACCCCCATGGTAAACAGGTTCCTGGTATAATCATAGGCCTTGATGTTCGATTCATTCCGGTTATATGAATACTGAGCCACAAAGGTCGTATCCTCGAAGTATTCCCAGGTAAACCCTCCTGAAAAGGAATAAACAGTATCATCTCTCTTAACATCGAAATTGGTATGCGTGTTCTCAAAATTCTGGTCCTTAAAGCTGCCGCTGAGCTGAAGTTTGACCTTCTCCGCCACCGGCATGGCAAAATTGGCTGAAAACCCGTGACTTATATTATCCCAGTTCTGGCCCTCCGCATTCAGATACCTGAACTGATATCTCAGGTTCAGGAGAGAGTCCTCTTTAAATAGCCACATCCAGCTTGCATAGCTCTTATACCCGTAAGAATCCCTGTCTTCCTCCGGCGCCAGGGAAGGCTTGAAATACTCGGTATTGGTGTACCCGGAAAATATCTCCAGAAGCTGATTTCCTTTTATCGCGAATCGAAACAGGGGGCCTGAGCTGAAAGAACCCGAATACTTCTTATAGCTCGGTCCACGCACTATGGAATGGCTATACTCCGTGGACAGGTTGACGGCAAAGTTGCCAAAATTATATCCAGGATTGATCGAGAGATAGTTGCTTAAGGAATCGTGGGAGTGCACATTCTTCTCGTGAAGACTGGACATAACAGCATACCGCGCGCTGAATAGCCACGGGCCTTGCATGGCAGGCACATAATTCACCCTGAAGGAGGAGTTCAGCACATTGCTCGACTCGTTGGTAACGCTCGAGGCAAGCGCCTCGTCATTCGGCTTCAGGACCATATTGTCGTCGTACTGGCCAAAAATACCCAGCGTAAAACGGAAAGGCCTTTCCAGCTCAAGCCTTTGTTCAACCGTATCCAGATACTGCCTGGCAAAACCCGCCAGATCCGACTGGGGATCCTGCGTAATGGCGGACTCAAAACTCTCTTTGGCCTTTTTAAGCTCTCTTTCCATTATATGGCCAAGGGCAATCTGTATGTCCGAGGCCTGGGCAATGGTCGGATCCAGGGATTTCGCCTTTTCAAAAGCCTCCTCAGCCTCTCTGTTTTTACCCTCTTCCCTCAGTATCAACCCCTTGAGAAACGCCGTCTTAGCCGGAAGCACATCCGCTTCCTCCGCCACCCCTATCCATCTTTTTGCCTCCTCTATATCTCCTAGTTGCATCGCGACATCCACCAGTTCTATAACGGCTTCTTTGATCCTCGGAGTCAGTGTTACCGCGTCCCTGAAATGACCTAAGGCCTTTTCATAATCAAATGTCTGTTTGTAGGCCAGCCCAAGATAGAACGCGGCAACAGATGAATCCGGATCCTCGGCACGCGCCTTCTCAAACGCCTCAATAGCCTCCCCATATTTCTCCTGCTGGTACAGATCCATCCCCTCCCGAAGAGATTCAGACTGGCAAAACACAACTGGATTGTATAAGATGATTGAAAACAAAAAGACAAACAACAGGGAAGTAAACTTTATCGTATTCTTTATCATGACGGCCCCCTTGCGCAATGTTTCCCAGGAAAATACCCGGATCACGACTACACCAAAACCATTATAAAACCAACCCCTTTATTATTCCGCCGGCGTCAAGCCCGGAATGAAGGAATGAGGAAGATTGATACTTATCAGATCCTCAAAACCGTGTCAATATTATCCTTACCCTGTTTTTTCCTTTCCGCATTCCACATTCCACGGTTCATTGCTCATTAGCCTCCCCTGTCCCGTGTTCTCTGAATTCTTGAATCTTCTCCATTAATTCAAAGAATCAACCCCCCCGACTTTACTTGACTTATGATTTTATGGACTTAATTTTATTAAGAGTTTTGGCTTTGGCATCCAGTCATTTTGCCGTTGCGCTGATGCCAGTCCCGGACTATAAAAACCCCTTTTATTGTTCACCCATGCAGGAGGTAACGAATAATAGAGATGCGTCTTGATAAACTTACATTGAAGGCCCAGGAAACCCTGCAGGCTTCACAGCAACTGGCTGAGAAATCAGGGCATCAGCAGATCGAACCTGAGCATCTCTTGATATCCATTCTTGCGATGCAGGAGGGTGCTGTTCCGCCCCTACTGGCCAAGATAGGAGCAAACCAGGCGCAACTGAAAAGGGAAGCGGAAAGCACCTTGGCAAAGATGCCCAAGGTTTCAGGTACAGGCTACGGAGAGCCTTACATATCTCCCAGGACAAAAGCGGTGCTGGAGCAGGCATTTAAAGAGGCCGAACAGATGAAGGACGAATATGTAAGCCTTGAACACATCCTTATAGCCCTGACCGAAGAAAAAGAGGGTGAGGCGTCAAGGCTCCTGAAGGCGTCAGGGATTTCAAGGGACAGGATCCTGGCGGTCCTGGTGGATATCCGCGGCGGACAGAGGATCACCGATCAGAACCCCGAGGATAAATATCAGGCCCTGGAGCGGTTCAGCCGGGATCTTACGGCAGTGGCTTCCAAGGGTGATCTCGATCCTGTTATCGGCCGGGACGACGAGATCAGGAGGATCATCCAGGTCCTCTCCAGGAGGACCAAGAACAACCCGGTGCTGATAGGTGAACCGGGCGTGGGAAAGACCGCCATCGTGGAAGGGCTGGCCCAGCGTATTGTCCAGGGCGATGTCCCTGATACCCTGAAAGATAAAAGGGTCGTGGCCCTGGATATGGGCTCCCTGATCGCGGGGGCCAAATACCGGGGAGAATTTGAAGACAGGCTCAAGGCGCTTCTCAAAGAGGTCGTTGATTCCAGTGGCGGAATAATCCTGTTTATAGATGAGATGCATACACTGGTAGGTGCAGGGGCCGCCGAAGGATCTGTTGACGCATCCAATATGCTCAAGCCGGCCCTAGCCCGGGGGGAACTGAGATGCGTGGGCGCCACCACCATTAAGGAATACAGGAAATATATCGAGAAGGATGCGGCCCTGGAGCGAAGATTTCAGCCTGTTATGGTGGAAGAACCCACCGTGGAGGATACCGTCTCCATACTGAGGGGATTGAAGGAAAAGTACGAGGTGCACCACGGGGTGCGTATTAAGGATTCCGCCCTGGTAGCGGCAGCCTCCCTTTCTCACAGGTATATCACGGATCGTTTCCTGCCCGACAAGGCAATAGATCTTATCGACGAGGCCACTTCCAGGCTCAGGATCGAGATAGACAGCATGCCTGCCGAAATCGACAATATCCAGCGAAAGATAACCCAACTCGAGATAGAGCGGGAGGCCCTGAAAAAGGAGAAAGACAAGGCCTCCAAAGACAGGCTGGAAAAAATTGACAAAGAGCTTAAGGATCTGAAATCACAGACCGAAGAAATGGTGGCCCACTGGAAGCAAGAGAAGGCCGCCATCCGGAGAATAAGCGATATCAAGGAAAAGCTGGAGAGCGCCAGGTCCCAGGCGCAGCTGGCGGAACGGGACGGGGATCTGTCCAAGGCAGCGGAGCTGAAATACGGTACCATGATCGAGCTGGAAAGAAGTCTTGAGGAAGAAAACGGTAGACTGGCGGAACTCCAGAGCGATAGAAAAATGCTCAAGGAGGAAGTGGACAGTGACGATATCGCGGAGGTCGTTGCCAAATGGACGAATATCCCTGTCGCCAAATTGATGGAAGGCGAAAAAGAGAAGCTACTGAGTATGGAGGAGAGACTGGGGAGCCGGGTGGTCGGCCAGGAAGATGCTATAACTGCTGTAGCCAATGCCGTGCGCAGGGCCAGGTCCGGTCTGCAGGATCCAAACCGGCCTATTGGTTCCTTCATCTTCCTGGGACCAACAGGAGTGGGAAAGACCGAACTGGCCAAGGCATTGGCCGAGTTTCTCTTTGATGATGAACAGTACATGGTACGCATCGACATGTCGGAATACATGGAAAGGCATTCCGTGGCAAGACTGATAGGCGCACCTCCCGGGTATGTCGGATATGATGAGGGAGGATATCTCACCGAGGCGGTAAGACGCCACCCCTATTCCGTGGTCCTGTTCGACGAGATAGAGAAGGCCCATCCGGAGGTGTTCAACTCCCTCCTCCAGATACTGGACGATGGCCGGATGACCGACGGAAAGGGGCGCACGGTTGACTTTAAAAACACGGTGCTGATCATGACCTCCAATGTGGGCAGCCAGTGGATAAACGAACCTGAAGGACGTGACCCTAAAGCGCTTGAAAAAAGGGTCATGGATGCCCTGAGGAACACCTTCAGGCCGGAATTTCTAAACCGGATCGACGAGACGGTTCTCTTCAATTCCCTGGGGCGGGAAGAGATCAAACGGATCGTGGATATCCAGCTTGGGCTTTTAAGGAGACGCCTGGCGGACAGCAAGATCACCTTGGAATTGACGGACCAGGCACGAGGGTTGCTTGCCGATATAGGATTCGATCCTGTGTACGGGGCACGGCCGCTCAAGAGGGCCATTCAGCACTATGTCCAGGACCCCATTTCCATGAAGATACTGGAAGGCGGCATAACCGAGGGAGGCAAGGCGTTGATGGATGTAAAGGATGGGGAATTGGTATTCAAATAAAGGATTCAAGGGTTCGAGGGACAATAGCTAATAGCTGATAGCTAATTCCCGGTCACACTTGTTCTTTTCGAAATGACATCTATATTATTCGGAGGACGTGTGCTTATTTTCAAGGGTTTGGCACACACATTCTTCGTAGCAACAGGAAATTCTACCAGGGGTTCTGGTGGAGCAAACCCTTGAAAATAAGCACACTGCAAGCCTTGGGTGGGATTCTTTTGGAGATGTCGTCTTGAAAAGAACAAGTGTGACCTTAATCTGCCCCTAAGGCATGGCATTAGGGCGTAGGGCTGTCCCTTTTTTGAGTGACTATCGGGAGGGCGCCGTTATTTCAGGAGGTTACGGGTGGGGGACCCCCTGGC
>CAYQNR010000098.1:0-8341 GCA_964418945.1 uncultured Desulfobacteraceae bacterium | reverse complement strand
GCCAGGGAGGGCTTTTACGGCATGGCCCTGGAAGGCTTTAAAAAGGCCGCCGCATATCACCCCAACGATTATCAATTAATGAAAGGGCTGGGAGATACCTATTATGATCTGGGTGTTTCAAAAGAAGTGGCTGAAGAGTCCTTTTCCTTGGTAAACAGATCAACAGAATTCTATGAAACAGCAAAAAGGCTGAATCCTTTGGACGCGGAGGCAGCCTATGGCGTGGCCAGGTCCCGGTTCAGGCTGGAGATGCTCTATGACCATCTATACCCTGAAAAGGAAGATGCCCCCTATAACGCCCTGCCTTGGTACCAGGAAGCGATCAGGCTGAGGCCCAACAGCGTCACCTTGCGCTATGCCCTGGCCCGTTACCTCTTTTACCATGATGATGAGGAACTCCCGGAAACAGTAAGGGACCTGGCCTGGGTCTATCCCCAGGCCTATTATAACATCAGGAAAGAGGAATTCTGGTCTCCGGAAATAAGGGATGAGGTGAAAAAGGGCCTGGAACAGGCTATAGCGGCAGGCACATCCTTAAGAAATGCCTGCATGGCCATGTCCGCTATATCAGGGGAAGAGGACAGGTGGGATGAGGCCGTATCCTACTATAACCGGTCGCTCCAATATAGGGCCTTTGAAAACAGGGCGGGGAATTACATACAACTGGGATATCTCAACATGAAAAAAGGCGATATGGAGACCGCGGAAAACAGCTTCATACAAGGGTTGGATAAAAGCAGGTCACGGGAGGCTGATCTGGGGAGGATATACCGCTATTACAGGTCGGAGAACCGGATGGCCGGGTTCCCCGGGTTTTATTTGCAGGTGAAAAAGGGGCATCTTATCACCACCGCGGGCATGGAAATCCTCCTGGCCCGATCATTGATGGAGGAGGAAGAATACGGGCGGGCCAGGGAGGTCCTGCTGGAGGTCAATGACAGGAAGGCAAACGCGGAGGCATGCTACTGGCTGGCACGGATAGCAGAAAAGGAACAGGACTGGGACAGCATGGAACTCCTTATACAGAAGGCCACTGTCCTGGAGCCCAGAAACAGCAATTATCACCTCGTGTTTTCAAATGTGCTCAAGCGTGTGAAAAAGTTGGAGAGGGCCGAAAAAGAGGCTACCCTGGCGCTCCAATACCAGGCAAACCCTTCACCCTGGACCTTTAACCACAGGGCATCCATAAGGTTGGCCCTGGAGGATTACCAGGGGGCTGCCCGGGACTGGAGAAGCGCCATAAGCCTGAAACCGGATCACGCCCATTTTCATGCCCGGGCCGGAGAGGCCTACGCGAGCATGGCCTACTGGTCCCTGGCCGCGGAGTACTATAAAAAGGCCCTTTCCCTTAGCCCGGATAACAAGCAGTATAAACAAAGATACGAGGAACTTAGCACCTATTAGCTGTGAAAATATGGGGTAAGGATTAAGGGGCAAGGATTAAGGGGTAAGGATTACTTTAGGATTAAGGAATATAATCCCTAATCCATAACCCATAACCCCAAATTAATCCATAACCCTTAACCCCTAATCCCAAATATGTAACTCAAGGAGCGGAGCTGTGTCAAAACCACCGGAGGTGGTTTTGAGATTCCATATTCCAGGTTACATATTTGCAAAACCATTAGTGGCGAAAGCATTAGGACTCCAGCTTCGCTGGAACTTGGAATTTGAAACTTGAAATTTTGAACCCCGACGAAGTCGGCAACCTGAAACTTGGAACTCTGCCGTAGACGGCAATCTGGAATTTGGAGCTTTGAATTTGTAACGCACCGGAGGTGCTCATTTTGAGAATCAATCGTTTTGAAGATTTGGAAATATGGCAGGAAGCAAGGTCATTATGCCAGTTCATTTTTGATGTTACTTCAAAGGGACCTTTTAATAAAGACTACCGCTTCAGAGACCAAATTCGTGCTTCTTCAGGTTCAATAATGGATAATGTTGCCGAGGGATATGAGCGAAGCGGCAATAAAGAGTTCATACAATTCTTGAGTATAGCAAAGGGATCTTGCGGTGAAACCCGTTCTCAGTGTTACAGGGCAATGGATTTTGGTTATATAGATGAAGAAAGTCTTGAAGAATTAATTGATCGAACTACTAATCTTAACAGAAAAATAGCCGGTTTTATGTCTTACTTAAAAAAGAGCACCTACAAAGGATCAAAATATCATCGGCCTTAAATGTTGAATTTTGAACTTTGAATTTGGAATCCCCCGAAGCTGGTAATTTGGAACCTGAAACTTGAAACCTGAAACTTGGAACTTGGAACACACAACAATTGCTAATCCCTAATCCCTAATCCACAAAATACCTATGACCTATTTGAATAATATCCCCCGCTATCTCCTCTACGCCCTGCTTATCTTCACCCCGCTGGCGCGTGGTTCCGTCCAACCCTGGGCAGTGGCGGTGATAGAGATAGTCACCTTGATCGCCCTAACACTGTTCCTGATACACAACTGCCTGACACGGGACTGGAAATGGATCAGGACACCCTTAGACTTGCCTCTTTGCTGTCTTCTCGTCATCTGTCTTCTGTCATCTTTTTTTTCCGTCCATAAATGGACCAGCCTGTGGGCTTTTACTTTATTGGTTAACTACCTCACTATTTACTACCTCACTATTCACTTGATAAAGACAAGGTCACAACTAAGGACCCTCATCTATATAATAATCGGAGTAGCAACGTTCCTGGCTGTGTTCGGACTGTTCAAGAGATTTGGCGCCAACCCATTTCCCTGGTGGGACTATGGTGACATCCGGTATGTTCCCTATCGCCTGTCATCGACCTATGGAAATGCGAATCACCTTGCAGGATACATGGAGATGGCCATTCCCTTATTACTTGGCCTTTTTATGTTAGGTTACACAAGAGGTAAGTTGTTTATTCTTTTTTACATAACCCTCTTAATCCTTACCTCCCTAATCCTTACCCTTAGTAGGGGAGGCTGGATAGGCATGCTCACAGGCCTTATCTTTATGTCCCTCAGCCTTTTGTACAGCAAGGATTTCATATATAAAAAATCCCTTATTGGTTCAATAGCCGGGTTCATAATCCTTGCATTGATTATCCTTGCGAGTACACCAGTGGTTGAAAGGATCATGACACTTGAGCAAAATGTGCAAGAGCCAAGCTTTGAAGGCCGTGCCAAGGTTTGGGTCGGGGTTATTGAAATGATCGGAGATTATCCCATTCTGGGATCAGGACCCGGCACCTTTGCAACAGTTTGTACCCAGTACCAGCCTCCTGGACAGGCATCACGATATTTTTACGCGCACAATGATTACCTGCACTTTATCTCTGAAACAGGCCTTATCCTGATCCCGATAATAATATGGATGATAATCGCTCTATATAGAAAGGGCTTTAAAAAATTCAAAAACCCCAGCCGCCTCATCCGCGCCACCACCTTAGGTGCTATGACAGCAATCACAGCTATCCTGATACACAGCATCGTCGACTTTAATTTGCATATCCCCGCTAACGCAATCTTATTCACGCTCCTTGCGGCCATTGTTGTATCCCCAATTCCTGAAGGTAGCAAGTAGTGACATCTGTCATCCGTCATCTGTCATCTTTCCACATGTTGCACCATTACCAAGTAGTGACGAAATAACAATTTAACAATTTGATGACCAATTAACGATTTGACTATTCAACGATTTGACGAATCAACTATTTAACCAATAACCTATGAGCTATGCTTGCCCCGCCTGCCCCATTTATCTCGTTAAATCTTGTTAGACTTTATTTAACTGGGATTAAATCTTCTTTGATATTTAATCGGGGTTAAATGCCTTTGAATTCATATTTAACTGGGGAGCTAAATTGCTATGAACCGGTACAAAGTGCATCCTATGACCTAATTCCCAGTTCGTATTTTTTCTTGAAAAATGAAAAATTGTATTTTATATTTAGCCGTCTAATTGTAAAAAACGGTTTCACTTATGAAAAAAAGACCCTATTGGATAGACCGAATAAATAAGGCATGGAAAAAACGGCCTATTGTATGGCTGTCAGGGGTAAGAAGAGTAGGCAAGACAACCCTTGCGACAATGCTTGATAATTCCGTGTATCTCAACTGTGATCTACCCTCAACATCCAGGAGGCTAAAGGACCCCGAGTTATTTTTCAGAAGTGTTGACAAAGGGAGTACCGTCATCTTCGATGAAATACATCGGCTTCCGGATCCGAGCCTTGTTCTTAAGATTGCCGCTGACGTCTATCCTCACCTTAGAATACTCGCCACGGGATCTTCCACACTCGCGGCTACCGCGAAATTCAGGGATAGTCTCACGGGAAGAAAGGCGATGGTTTACTTGCCTCCTGTCCTGTGGCGTGAATGCGGCAAAGATTTCAGTGTTAATGATCTGGATCATCGTTTACTGAACGGTGGACTTCCTGAAAGTCTATTATCACAAGATAAGAATAATCTGTTTTTTTCGGAATGGATGGATAGCTATTATGCCCGGGATATACAGGAACTATTTAGTATACGCAGCAGAAGCGGATTTTTGAAGTTGCTTCAGCTATTAATGCTCCGGAGCGGTGGTCTTGTGGGTTACACCCAACTGGCAAAATCGAGTGAAATGAGCCGGCCAACAGTAAAAACTTATCTGGAAAGCATGGAGATCGCTCACGCGCTGTATCTGTTACCTCCCTTCCACGGTGGAGGAAAGAGGGAAATCATCCGCAGACCTAAATGTTATGCCTTTGATACGGGGTTTGTCACTTTTGTAAAAGGGTGGGAAACCATCAGAGAGGATGACAGGGGTATTCTATGGGAGCATCTGGTGCTGGACGCGCTTCGCGTTGATGTGGAAGAAAAGGGAGGGGATCTGTATTATTGGCAGGATAAATCACAAAGAGAGATTGATTTTGTAATTAAAAGGTCGAGGAAGCAGGTTGATACAGTTGAATGTAAGATCAATCCGGACAGTTTTGCACCGCAAACACTAAAAGCATTTCGTGAATTATATCCAAATGGCCGAAACTATATAATAAGTCCGGTTATTGTGGAACCATATAGGACAAGATATGATAGACATCTTGTAGAGTTCATTGGTAGTGTTGATGACCTCTGACCTCCCTGGCTCGACGTAGCCCTGAGTCCTTCGATTTCACTCAGGACCCTGAGTCCCTCGGTGTGACTCGGGATCATGAGTCCTTCGATGTTCCTCAGGACCGTGAGCTTGTCGAACGGCCTGCCGAATGACCTGTCGAAGGGCCTGTCGAAGGGGCGCCCAAGATTCCTTGACAGCGATCCTTGGGTATTAGATTATATAATCGTCTATTACTTCATGACAAAGAAATCTCAAGGAGGTCGACATGCTTAATAAAGCTATAAAAATGGAAGTTAAACCCGAAATAATAATTCAGGCAGTAAGGAATATGAAAAAGAAGGAAAGAGATTCTTTTTTAGAAGACCTGCTTGCCTCCACTTCCCCCGAGTATCTCAAGAGCATCAAAGAAGCTCGTGATGATTACAAGGCCGGGAGGATAAAGTCACATGTCGAGGTCTTTGGCCGGTGAAGTACAAACTCGTATATACTAACCGGGCTGGCAAGGATATCCAAAAACTTCCACCTGAAATTAAAAGACGCATAGGAAAAGCCCTCCTCAGATATGAACAAGATCCTCATAGGCATTCTGAAACACTTAGGGACTCTAATCTCGGGACTTATCGATTTAGAATCGGAGATTATAGAGTTATCTTCGACCTTGAAGGCAGTAAGATTGTTGTCTTGCGCGTAGGTCACAGGAGCGATATTTATAAGAAACTTTGACCTGTGTCGCTTTATGCTCTCAGCTCTGCTCTTTGCTCTCAGTCCTCAGTCCTGTTCACTCAGGCCTGAATCTTCAGCCCTATGAGCTAAAAAACCATAAAACTTAATAACTTAACAGCGTCCCCCTTTAAAAACACTTGAAAATGGCCATGAAGATGGCTATAATAGCCTCAATGATTAGCAAGGAGGTGTATTATTATGCAAGATCAATTTTCCATAGTTGAGGCGAAAAATAGATTGCCTTCTATTATACATTACGTGGAGAAAGGTCCAAATGTTAAGCTTACAAGACGGGGGAAGCCGGTTGCAATATTACTCTCTATTAAGGAATATGAGCGGCTTAGTCACGGTTATTCCGGCTTCTGGGAAGCTTTGTCAGGATTCCGAAAGAATATCAAAGATGAAGATATAGAGATCTCCGATAAGGATTTTGAGGGGCTTAGAGATAGAGGTGTTGGAAGAGAGGTCGAATTGAGAGGATGAGATATCTTTTGGATACAAATGTCCTTTCAGAGGCAATAAAAACCGTCCCCGATAAAAAGGTTTTGACCATGATTGAAAGGCATCAAGACGAGATTGTTACCGCTGCCCCTGTCTGGCATGAGCTACAGTTTGGTTGTCAGCGTCTTCCAAGGTCAAGGAAACGGGAAATTATTGCCTCGTTCCTGGATGATATCGTCAGGCGTACGATGCTGATTCTCCCATATGATAAGAGGGCTGCCGAGTGGCATGCAAAGGAGCGGGCAAGATTATCATCCAGGGGCATAGCAGTCTCTTTTGTTGATGGACAGATCGCATCAATAGCCGGAGTGAATGGCCTGATTCTTGTAACACGAAATATCGTTGATTTTAAACCATTCTCAAAATTGAAACTTGAGAATTGGCATAGTGCTTAAAAACGATCTCAACGCTCCTAACGATTATGAATCCACCGAAGGTGGCTTTCGAAACTTAATAACTTAACAGCGTCCCCCTTTATACAAGGCCAGGAAACGAAAAAGCAAGTGAGGTGCAACAATGAGTTTAACCAGAGATTTTCGTGAAACCATACAGGCTCGTGCCAAAAGGGACCCTACTTTCCGTAAAGCAATGCTTACTGAAGCTATCGATAACTTTTTATCCGGCGAGGTGGAAGTAGGGAAGGCCATGCTGCGTGACTATATAAATGCCACTATTGGTTTTGAAACACTCAGTAAAAAAATTCAAAAGCCCAGTAAAAGTCTTCATCGCATGCTGAGTCCTGCGGGCAACCCGAAAACAAACAACTTTTTTGATATTTTGAATTTTTTACAGAGCAATGAAGGCGTGGATCTAGTAGTTGTGGCACGTCACCATCAGGGATCTGACCTGCACGATATTAACCCATAACCGATCACCTAAAGCTAAAAAGTTATTTAATTATTTACGGTCGTCCCCCTCTTTTGCAGTTGAAATTGATCTACTGGAAAAAGTAATAGTCAATGATCTCGTGGCCGAATTGAAACAAATCTCCGCCATGCTCCACAACTTGATAAAAACCATGAAACCCGAGGGTTAACTTTAACACCCTAAAACTTCAACACCCATAATCCCTAATCCATTAATCCTTAACCCTTGTTTTTCAATATTGAATCTTGAATCTGAAATCTTTAATTCCGCCACAGGTGGCGGCAGCCGGCAATCTGAAACCTCATAAAAAACCGTGTCATTGACAACCAATGAAAATTAAAAGATAATAAACTGAAATATCATGAAACTGGGGGAAAAGATGGAAATACAATTTATTACTGATAGTGAAGGTAAAAAGACCGCTGCGATTGTTCCTTATGAGGAGTGGGAACGGACAGAAAAAGCAAAAGATATTCTGGAGCATGTCTATCTCTCATGTATCATCGAGGAACGTAAGGACAGTAAACCAACAAGTAATCTGGATGATTTATTGAACGCAGAAGGATTAACCCGTGCCGATTTGGAAAATTGAGCTCATTCCGGAGGCACGGAAAGATTTTGACCGACTTGATGGAAGTGTGAAGAGATTGGTTTTGAAACAGCTTATCAAACTGGAACAAAATCCCAAATATGGCAGCCCTCTGGGAAATAAAGCAGGAATAAATCTCGAAGGATACTTTAAGTTATATGCTGATAAAAAACGAATAAGAATTATTTATAAAGTTATGGCTAATACTATCATTATTATTGCAATCGATAAGAGTAAGAAAGAAGACATGGAAGTTTATCGTATTGCCTTGAAAAGAATCCTTTCAATGAAATCATAATTTCAGATCTTATCCGCTCACAAAAAAAGACTATCAATCAAATAGCTCCTTACTTTTCACTCTTTATTTTTAACTATTTACTCTTTGCCCTATGCGTTTTGCGCCTTGGCTCCTGACCCCCAATAACTGATCTCTGAGTCTCTGACTTCTGACCTCTGGTTTTTCGGAATCTTGAATCTTGAATTCCGGCGCAGCCGGGAATCTTGAGTCTTTGAATCCCAAACAGTCAAACGGAGACCCCTTAATGACTGTCTAATGACAAGAAAATCGACGACATCCCCCACATTCTAAAGATCTCC
>CAYQNR010000097.1:0-8813 GCA_964418945.1 uncultured Desulfobacteraceae bacterium | reverse complement strand
TCACCGTCCCCCAGGTAGCTGAAAAACACGGCTGGCCGGAACCTTTGGTCTGGTCTTTAGCACTGGAAGGAAAGGAAGATCTTGAACGATTCAGGGAACTTAAGTGGGGTTTAAGGACATGGGATCTGTGGAACTGGAACGACTGCGACAAGCGCTTTGGTGACAATTGGCCGGGAAGGATACCGGCACAGTTGGTCGCACATATCCTGTACTTCTTTTCCAGACAGAATGACCTTGTATTCGATCCCATGAAGGGGTCAGGTCTCCGGTTGACTTTTGTTTAGAGGGATAATAAGAAAACAGATTATGTCGAGACCATTAAGAATAGAGTACTCTGGAGCTTGGTACCATGTCATGAACCGAGGCAGGAGAGGAGAAGAGATCTATACTGAAAGAAATGACTATCTATTATTCATTGAAATACTAGAAGAATCAGTAAAACTATCTAATGTAAAGATATCAGAATTTTAACCGGTCTCATAAATATGGAGTTATAACGACCTATCTTACCCGGATGATAAGAAGTGATGGTCTTATGGATATTTGTAAGGATTACAATCTTAAGAAATATAGTTCTACAAGCACTGTTGTTGAAAATGTTAAGAAGAAGCTGTCAAAGGATCGAAAGTTCCGTAATAGAGTCAATGAATTGAGTAAAAAACTAACTAAAAGTCAACCGGAGACCTGACCCTTTTACCTTTACGATCCCAAACAAGGTTAGGTCTATTATCACCGACCCTTTTTTCTGAAGCCGAGAAAGATCCAGAAGATGCCCCAGAACAAGACGACTGGGCTAAGGCCCATATACAAAAAGATATGCCAGTCGTTATTCCACGGCTTTAGATAAAGCGCGAAGAAGGCCAGCCAGAGGAACGAGGCCAAAATCGCCATACGCTCCCAGCCGGTAAGTTTCAAGACTCGCTTCAGAGGTCTGATCTCAAACTCAGGCTGCCTGCGCAGCATTCTGGGGAGCAGAATAATGCTTAAAATAATCGCAACAATAATGATAATTTCTATTAAACCTGACATCGCGGAGTTTCCTGACACTAACAAAATTAATTGATTATACCCACAAAGGCCTGCGCTCCAACTAACTGGATTTTCTATCAGAAAAAAAAGGATAATGCAACAGGGGAAATCAATTTCAAAATTCAAGATTCACCCTGTTAAATTATTAAGTTAATCAAACTCGAATTTTAAAACCTAACAGCGTCCATGTTTTCTGTTCACTCACTTACTCGCATAGCAAAGGTCGGACCACCAGGCAAGCTGGTGGTTTACGGTGTTAATTAATCTTCAGCAGAATAAAAGGAGTGCAGATATGCAAATCGATTTAGATAAAGAAAAGATACTGATCGTCTATTTTTCTCATAGCGGAAATACACGTAAAATTGCAAAACAAATTCATACGAATATCGGCGGAGATTTAATTGAAATTGAAACCATAGATAAGTATCCCGCAGACCATAGTGAAATTCTGGAACAGGCAAGAAAGGAAATAAACGCGGGCTATAAACCTGCTTTGAAAACCAAAATAGAAAGCATTAAAGAGTATACTGTTTTCTTTCTAGGATATCCCAACTGGTGGGGTACCATACCTACACCGGTTTCTGCTTTTTTAGCGGAATACGATCTTTCCGGAAAAATAATTGCACCGTTCTGTACACATGGCACCGGCAGTCTGGCAAGAACTGTAGAGGCTATTAAAAAAATATGTCCTGATTCAAAAGTGCTGGACGCCTTGGGAATTGCTAATAGCAAAGTTAATGAAGCGGAGAGTGAAGTGTTAGAATGGTTATCTCTTATTTTAAAGGGAGTCTCCGTTTGACATACAACACGGGGCTCCATATACTCCTTCATTCAAAAGCGGCACCCCGCCGCGTCACTAAAATGCTTTCCTGTTGACTCTCCTATGCCTTTCCCAAAGCCTTGAGAACCTTGTCCGGAGTGGCCGGCGGATCAACCCACTTGCCGATTGCATTTTGTATAGCACAGATAACGAGATGCGTATTGGCCAGCGAATGGCTGATGCCATTGGCCCCGTAAGCAGCATTGCCTGCCCGTGTTTCCAGAAACTTCATATCGACGCGGGGCATGTCCAGCATAGAAACCTTCTTGTAGTCAAACATATTTGCATTCAGTTTTACTCCGGTCTCTTTGTCATAGAAATAATCTTCCTGTAGCTGGCATCCTGCACTGAAATCCATCACCTGGTTAATCTGGCTTTCGAGTGAAGTTGGCCGGATTACTTTACCGGGGTCTGCAACCACTCCAAACCTGATTATCTCAACCAGTCCGGTTTCTGTGTCTACGGCGACCTCGCACATCGCGATGTTCATGGTATCGAGATATCTCCCCATGCCGGTGGCCCAGAGAGCCGTAGGAGGCCTGCCCGAGAAGGTCGCAAACAGATGAGCCTGTCCTACAGCCCTGGCGAGCGGGACGGATTTGCTCTCGTCGGATTTGACGTATACATTCCCATCCTTCATGTCCAGATCGTCGGGGGTATAACCTTTCAGGGGACTGGGTTCAGGTTTTTTGGGTGGACCGAAAGCGAATCCGCCCATGTCCGGAGGATTGTTTGCGTTCTCAATAGCGGCTTCCAAAAAAAAAGGGGTCAAATCTCCTATTAGCTTTTGTCATTTCAAAACATGTATTGTATAACTCTGCCTATGTCACGTCCATTAAGAATAGAATATCCAGGCGAGGATAAAGAAAACAATAAGCAAGAGCTAATAGGAGATTTGAGCCTTTATTTTTATTCGTTCAAGAATTTTTTGATCAGATGGAAGGATACAACCACGGAAAAGCAGATAGTGTAAAAGGGGATGTTGGTTCCAAAACGATTTATGAATGGGTTGCCGTTTGACTTATGTTTAATCAGTGAGTGTTCCAGTGGAGCCCCGCCGACTGCAGTCGGCGGCACCAATGCTCCAGCTTCGGCGAAACCCGCCGAAGCACATCCGCCTACGCTAATCATGTTAGCAATAAACGCGGCTATTCGCCGCACTGCTAACACGGCTTCGGCGGATACCCTTTCCGCATTCATCCGCCAACTGAAGTTGGCGGCTTTCTGCGAAGGCGGGTAAATATGAAATGAAAGGTTTTATCCTAAAGGGCGACGTTCGTGCAGAACGTGCATAACTTCTTTGAAGGGAATCAGGTCTCTGTTTGATTTATGTACGTTAAGTAAAGGGTTCAAGAAATCGAGCGGTCGAGGGGTCAGCCGATGATTTGTGCGGATAGGCTAATGGAACTCAAGGGAAAAACCTTGATGTTTTAGGTGGTGTATGCAATCTACAGACAAATCAATCTTAAAGGAGATTTTTTAATGAAGAATGTAGAGATGACCGTTGAAGGGGAGACCCTTATCGTTAAAGTAGATTTGTCCAGGGATTTCGGTCCATCTAAGTCAGGTAAGACCATCATGATAGCTTCCACGGAAGGAAATGTGTCTGTCCCGGAAAGGGATGAAAAGATTGGGTTGAATATTTATCGTTATCCTGATTGAGCATTGTTTTCATCAAGCTCCAAGAAATAAAAAAGGACTAAACCGCCCTTAAATGAAAGGGGTCTGCTCTTGACTCATGTTAACTCATTAGGCGTTCCAAGGAGTACGAAATGAAGGGTTTTATCCCGACCGCAGAAAGCCACGGGCTTGAATGAGAATCTGAGATCCAGACCCAACCTCTTCTAAAGTTCCGGTGCGCGCTGGCAAGAACAAGTATCCCGTGAAAAAAGAAGCATAGGAGGAAACGATGACCACTACTATTTCTAAGGAAGAGATCCACCAAGCAGTGGCAAAGGTAAGACATCCCGAGATCGATCGCACCCTGGTTGAACTGGGGATGATAAAAGATATAGCTGTTGAGGATGACAAGGTTATACTGAGCATGGGCCTGCCTTTTCTGGGAATTCCTATCAGGGACTATCTTGTCCATAGCGTGGAAGAGGTGGTAACCAAGCTAGGTGTGGAGATTGAGGTGAAGCTGACAGAGATGAACAAAGAAGAACGGGATGCCTTCATGGCTATGGCCCAGGAGGGCTGGATAGGTTAAATGGGCGTAGGGCCAGGTCGGACCAAGCTACTCGGTTGATATTCAAAGATTATTATCTCAAAAGTAGTGGTTTTCAAGCCTTAAACCTTCATTTTCATGCTCAAAAATAGCATTGTAAGGCACTGGAACTTCTCCCAACTTAATAACTTATAGAATGAATATTTCTTAGAAGGCCATTTTGCCATGGTAAAAATATGATCATAAGCATCAAAAAGGGGTATATTTTATGATATTGATTTATAATTTCAATCAGTTGATTTGGTCTGACCCCATCCCAACATGCTACAACGCTATAGCTTATTCGTCATTCCCCGACTTGATCGGGGAATCCAGCTCTTGTCGTTGATGAAAGCTTTATATCCTTTAAAGCCAATAAAACTCTTTAATAATAATACCACTTCATTCTAGCTTATATCATTCTGATATAATTAACTTTTTTAATCAACTGTCGTTTACTAAAAGCTGCAAAACTTATGTTATACCTTTTATTCCCATCCGGTCTTGGTTCCATAGGGCAGAACCAGGCCTGTTGCCTCAATGTCATATATTTTTCCTTTTTTAATTTTGAAAAAATGGATAGCGGGCATATTGAAAGTCCCCTGAAAGGCCGGAACGCTGTCCACGCCAGGGACTCCCTTTAGCTTCATGGTTTTGAGCTTACTGTCGTGATAGAGGTTGGAAAATCCCACAGCCAGTCCCTTCTGCTCATCTATTACCAGAAGACGTCGGTTTCTGATTTCGGTTATATAACCCCATACTCCGGCAGTGATCTGACCTTCACATGTATTTGGTACAAGCGAAAGCGCCATTGCCAGTTTCATCATCTCAGGATCTATTGCCTCAGGTGGCGCAAAATCTCTTGGTGCTTCCTTTGCTTCAGGGAAATCTTCTTTCTTTCCGCCTACAGATATACCCCCATTCTCACGGCGTTGACATTCCAGGGCAAATGGTGCAAGTGTTCCGTCTTCACCTGTAAGGGCGTCATAGTAAGAAAGCCCGATATCGAACATCTGATCTCGAGGCGTTTTATCTTCAGGAGCTATATCTTCAACAAGTCCGGGACGAGGTTTTTTTAAATTCTGTATACTGATTTCATTACTTTTAACCACATGATGTTCGACTTCAGAGATTTTGCCCCGCCGCAGGGCAAGACGAACTCCAAGCAGAATATCCTCGTTGTTGTTTTCCTTCATCATAACAAGGCAGGCCACCTGTTGATTTACCGGATCGGCAGCATATACCTGAAATTCGGAAGGACCACCGGAAGCAGTTTCCCACAAGCCGTATCCAACAGGAATCTCAGCTGTGTTCTGGGTATATTTTACGTACCTGTCAAAGGGAACCGCTGACGCATCATGGGCAACCAGAGCAGCTAGGTAATCTTTCATGAGTTTGACAAGGCACTCACGGTCACAGGTCCCGGATGTATAGGCAAAAGAAGTAGTAGATAACAAAAGAATAGTAACCAAAGATAAGCCAATTTTTTTCATTCTCATTTAAGAATCTCCTTTAATATGTTTGAATATTAATCATTAGGTGGGGTGTAAAACCCCACTCTTCTAGAATAATAAGTTTGATTGTAGGGTGGCATTTTATATGCCACCGGATGCGGAAAGCCCAGATTGAACCAAAATAAAACTTCCCGATTGTCGAAGTCTGAACGCTCCAACCATAGATTAACAATTTATGGTTGGCCTTATCTAATACTCTGTATGCTGTCAGATATCCCCTGTTCATAGGTACTCCAACCCGAGTTCATACCATAGGGGCACCTGTGAAAAATAGCTTCAATTCGTCGAATATAACCTTTTTCAATTTTAAAAAGTTCTGCAAGCTGCCATGTCCAGTTAAGTGAATCGTGATCAAAAAAACCAAAGGCAAATACGATCCCACGCTCTTGATCCACGGCTACGAATCTACGGTCCCGGACTCGCGATATAAAACCCATAGTCCCTGACTCAAACTGCTCTTTACATCCCCAGTGTGATGAATAAATGGTAGCAGTCTTTGGATCGGGCCGTTTCTGTCCCTCAGGAACAGGAACATTAGTGGCCGGGGTTCCGTTTTCAACGCGATGACAGTCGTCCGTAAAGGGATAATAGCCTTTGCCATGATCATTCTTCTGCAATCCCGAAAAGTAATAGTTGGCCGTCTTGATCAGTTCTTCCCTGGAGGCACGTTCTTTCACTGGAATAGCTTCCATAAAAATTTTATGGGGTGCTCCCAGTTTCTCTACACTGGCGCCCGTTGACATATCCCCGGTCAGTCCCATAGTGTCGCTGGCCTGCCTGATAACTATCTGTTCAGCTTCGGTAATCAGTTTATTAACTATCTTAAGTCTTATGGCAAAAGCTACCAGTTGACCTTCCCCCTGACCATTGCCGCCGCCTTCGCGTGCCGTCCCCAAAAAGGCAATCTGTTGTGTTTCCACATCCGGAACATAGAATTTGTAGTTTCCCTTGGCGGACATATTAAACCATAAACCTTCATTCCCAAGAGGAAGCCTGACTCCGTTCTCGGTAAATTTACAGTCTCTTGAAAATAGATCAAGGGCTGGATCATTCGCAAGCATTGCGTCCATATATTTATCAATATAACCCTCAAGACAGGTACGGTCACAGGAATTATTATTCCCTTGAGCGTTAACCGCAATGGGAAGAAGAATGAAAATAAAAGTAATAATGAAAATTCTGATTCGCATATAAATTCCTCCTGTTTTTTATTGATTATTAACTAGTGTTTATTCAGTTATTCAGCACACACAAAACTATCCGCATTGTTTACATCGCCTCCCTTGTATCGAGCCACAAGAGGGTATGGGCAAAGCGGTCTCGTTATGTCTGGAAAAGCCTGTCCGGTAGCTAGAATCCGGTCGGGAGTGCGCCCTTCTTCCACCCATGTCATTATTGCTTCGAGCATGTCGAAGCGGTCTGTTGCCTTACCACCGTCACAATGACACATGCCGGGAATGAGAAACAGCCTTACAGATTCCCTTATAGACTCGCCGTTGACCCTGACTACCTCGTCGTACCAGTCGGCAAGCACGCTGGAGGCCATGCCCTGATCGGAAAGCCCGTTGTAGAGAATCATTTTACCATGACGTGCGAAGGTCTCCAGAAAGGTGGAATCGGCGTCACTTATTGCTCCCGTATGACGAGTACGTTCTACATCCTGATCAAAATCAAAGTCAAGGGGATCGAGGTCAGGAACTGGAGGTGTCAATTGATAATATTTAATATTACTTAAACCAAGTCCTGCGTCAGCAGCATCCCATTCTCCCGTGCCGGATGAACCAAAATGCATAGCCCGCCAGATTGGATCGGCAATACCTGTATCATAGTTAAAAACACCGTATAGCGGTTCCCCTTTACTTGTTCGCGGACCTGAATGGATATCACGCAAAGCCTCTACCTGTGCCACAGAGAGACAGGTATCTGTCTTTTCAGCTTTGCAAATTAGAACTCCGGCATCAAAGTCGCAGCCACGCCAGTCGTTGATAATGCCGTCAGCGAGTCCGTCCAGTGCATCGCAATGTTTAAGGACGCTGTCAGCCACCAGGCGCAGATCAGCGTCAGAAAAGGCACGGGAAATGATGGGACGGCCCTTGTCATCCTTTGGAGCAATACGGGCAGCTACCTGGAGATTCCACATTTCGTCAACGGCTATTCTGGAGAATTTAATGGAAGGATCGCCGGCGACAATGCCATCAAAATAGAGTGGGAAACGCTGAGAAGCCATCAACCCCTGACGGCCCCCATTGGAACATCCCAACAGATAAGAGTAAGTTGGCGCAGCACCGTAATATTGCTCAACCAGTTCCTTGGCCTTAAGTGTGACTTTGTCCAGTGCGTTATAGGCATAATCGATACGGGCTTGCTGGTCGAGTCCGAAAGAGCCATCGAGCCAATCGCCACGATGTCCACCATCAGTGGAAACAACGGCAAAACCGCGCGCCAGCGCCGAGGGCCTTACAGAGCCGAAAATATCACCCAAAGCGGGCGCAAGCCTGCCGTCAAGACCACCTCCACCATGGAAAGCAAACCGGCCATTCCAGTTAGTTGGCATACGAAGATCAAAGCCCAGACCGAACTTTCGCCCGCCGGCACCTATGCGTGGATTGAGCATACCCTGAACCAGGCAATGCTCAGGGAGAGATTCACCGCTGATATCTATAATACCACTGCCATCTGCCGCAGGCGCGGGCCCGGCCGGAACAATCTCTGCCTTTTCAACCACGAAGCCCGGCTCTACAAGTTCCGCAAGAGCCGCACAGCGCGAGGTTTTGGCAGTCATATCTGCTCCGAATGTCTTTTCAATGGGAAGAGGAGCAATCAGCATTACGCAGATAAATCCCCGCCCCATGGGGTTCCAGAAAGACAATTTTCTAAAAAAACTCGATTTGAAAGCCATATGAACACCCTCCTTCTATGTTCTTTCCCGTGAGTCAGTAGCGGAATAACCTTCGTCACCAATTCCGTATAACTGTTTAACAGGTCCGGAACTCAAGGCGCGACTTCACCGGCGATTCTATCTAAAACCACACCCTGTTCTTATAGAGCCAGTAGGGCCAGGTCGGACCAGGCTACTCGGTTGATATTCAAAGATTATCATCTCAAAAGTAGTGGTTTTCAAGCCTTAAATCCTCATTTTCATGCTCAAAAATAGCATTGTATGAAGGGGTCACCCATTAAAGAGCTCGTCAAGAGAAAAAACACCTCCCCATCAAAAAGATATACTTTTTTTTCGAATGACGAT
>CAYQNR010000096.1:0-8887 GCA_964418945.1 uncultured Desulfobacteraceae bacterium | reverse complement strand
ATGGTGCCGAAGGCGGGACTTGAACCCGCACGGGTTTTGCCCACTACCCCCTCAAGATAGCGTGTCTACCAGATTCCACCACTTCGGCACGTGTTAATCTCCCTGTGGATTTTCCTGTCCTTCAACAGGGGCGGATTGTTGCTGGGTGATAGGGGCCTGGGTCTCGACACCTTCCATGACCGACGATGTTTCCCCTTTTCCAAACATAAAGGCCAGGATAAGAGAAGTAATCATAAATATGATGGCCGCGGCAGCGGTTACCTTGGACAAGAATGATGTTGCCCCGGCACTTCCGAAAACTGTCTGGCTGGACCCCCCGAAGGCCGCCCCCATGTCCGCGCCTTTACCCTTTTGAAGCAGAACTATAAGGATGAGGGCAAGACATACCAGAACATGCAAAAGGATTATGAGTACCTGCATTGATCTGTTTTTACTCCTTAATTACTAAACTAAACAATGTATCACGGTTTGGGCTATTTTAATCCAACAATATAGTCACAAAAGTTCCAAAATGCAATGGCAAAGTATTAACCCCTAGAACCTGATGATCCCCATAAATGAGTCCACCTTCAGACTGGCTCCTCCCACCAGGGCCCCGTCGATATCAGGTCTTGACATGAGATCCTTTGCATTATCGGGTTTAACGCTTCCACCGTACAGGATCCTTGTGCTATCCGCCGTATCCGTGTCAAAGGCCCCATTTATCCATTCCCTGACAAAGTGATGGACCTCCTGTGCCTGGTCCGGGGTGGCTGTCCTGCCGGTACCTATAGCCCAGACAGGTTCGTAGGCAAGTATGGTGGCGTTCGGCATTTCGCCCGCCTCTGTAAGGGTCTTTAATGATCCTGCAAGCTGTTCCTTCACCACGTCAAAGGTGTTGCCGCTATCTCTTTCTTCCAGGGTTTCGCCTACGCATATGATGGGTATAAGCCCTGCTGTAATGGCCGCCTTGACCTTGAGATCTATCATCTCATTTGTCTCTTTGAACAGGCTTCTTCGTTCTGAATGCCCCAATATCACATGGCTGCAACCGGCTTCAACCAGCATTTGAGGAGATATCTCGCCCGTAAAGGCCCCGTTTTTTTCCCAGTGCATATTCTGGGCGGCCAAAAAGACAGGAGATTCGCCTATGGCCTCCTTCACCGCGGCCAGGCTGGTGAAGGGGGGAGCAACAAGGACGTCAACCCCCTCCATATCCTTGATACCTTCCGCTATACCCTTTATGAGTTTGGTTGCTTCTTCCAGGCCGAGGTTCATCTTCCAGTTTCCCGCAATAAGCGGTGTTCTTTTGATCATCTGTTATGCTCCATGTCTTTTATAGTTCTTTCATTTTAATTCCTAATTCAATCCCACGGTTACTTCTTGATGCCTGGAATCCTAAAATCGTTCTCAGCCAATACTTAACTTCCGGCCATGTGAACTGCCAGGTCTATCATCCTGTTGGCATAACCAAATTCATTATCATACCATGAAAGGACCTTGACCATATCGCCGATTACCATGGTGGAGAGGGCATCCAGAGTTGAAGACACGCTCGAGCCGTTAAAATCAATGGAGACCAGAGGCTGGTCACAATAATCCAGGATCCCCTTAAGGTATCCTTCTGCGGCATCTTTCATGGCGCTATTTACTTCATCCACCGTGGCTGGTTTGCTTAGTTGAGCCACAAGGTCCACAAGGGACACATTCGGCGTGGGGACGCGGATTGCCAGTCCATTCAACTTCCCTTCCAGCTTGGGTAGGACGAGGGAGACGGCCTGAGCGGCTCCGGTGGTAGTCGGTATCAGGGAAAGGGCCGCAGCTCTCGCCCTTCTTAGGTCTTTATGGGGCAAATCCAGCAGCCGCTGGTCGCTGGTGTAGGCATGTGTCGTAGTCATGAGCCCTTTCTCTATCCCGAAATTATCCAGAAGCACCTTGCAGACCGGGGCAAGACAATTGGTGGTACACGAAGCGTTGGAAATCACGTGATGTTTTTGCGGATTATATTCCTGGTGGTTTACGCCCATAACCAAGGTAACATCAGGCTCCTTGGCGGGGGCTGATATGATAACCTTTCTGGCCCCTGCTTCCAGGTGGGCTGCAGCTTTGTCCCTTTCCCTGAAGAGACCGGTACATTCCATCACATATTCAGCCCCTACATCTCCCCACGGAAGTTTTGAAGGATCTTTTTCAGTGAAGATACTGATCTTTTTCCCATCAATTAAAAGGGAATTATCAGATGCAGAGACATCAGCTTCCAGCACTCCCTGTGAAGAATCATATTTCAGGAGATGTGCCAGGGTTGACGGATCCGTTAAATCGTTTATTCCAACAAATTCAATATCCTCGCGCCCTAATCCTGCCCTGAAGACCATCCTTCCAATACGTCCAAAACCATTGATCGCAACTTTTACAGACATCTTGACCCTCCTAAATGCGTTTAATAGGAATTAACGGAACCTGTTAAAATTAACTTACGGACCTGTAACAGGTTAGCTCTTTGAAAATGGTCCCAAATGCTGTTTATCTCTCTCCTGTGCGGAGAGTTTCAACATCATTATTATAGCATCTTCATTGGTATCATTATAATATCGCTTCCTACGGCCTGCTTCGTGAAATCCGAATTTTGTGTAGAGATTTTTTGCAGGCACGTTGGAAGGTCGAACCTCCAGCCAGATGGATTGCAAGCCATTAGAGCTTCCAGCTTCAATCATCCGTTTCAGCATGGACTGTCCAAGCTTTTGTCTCCGGTTTTCCGGATGAACGGCAAGATTAATAATCTGAATTTCTGTGTCAAACATCCAGAAACATATATATCCGAGGATTTTTTTATCCCGGATTAAGGCCCACAGATGACTAATAGATTTCTTCATCTCTTCCTTAAAGGCATTAATGCTCCAGGGAGATGGAAAGGAAGAATTTTCAATCTCTATTATCTGCTCTGCATAGAGAGATAAACCTTTCCAGCCGATTCTTACAATCTGGTTCATGATGAATACTTATTTTAACAGGTTTCCTGCTAGAGAGATGCTCATTTTTCCGGCTTCCTGGGCTTTTTCCGCCAGTTTATTCAATTTCATATCGGAGCGATTTTGAACGATGGCTATTACCATGGGCAGGTTAACACCGGTCAACACCTCAACCATGTCATCCTGTAAAAACGAAAGGCTGATGTTGGACGGAGTCCCTCCGAACATATCGGTAAGGATAATGACTCCTTTACCCTTGTTCAGACTGGAGATCTTTTCCTGCACACTCTTGAGAATCTCCTCGGACTCCAATGTCTGATAAATGGAGACGGTATCTGCAGCCTCAACGTGTCCCACAATAAACTCGGCGGCTTTAAGGAGCTCCTTTCCCAGGTCACAATGAGTAACTATCAATAATCCTATCATAATCCGATCCTGTTTTGTTTGTTTCTGGTTTTTTCCCCTATCAGTCCGTCAACCGCGGCAGACTTAGAATTCTTCGTCATTGCGGGTAATGGTTTTATAGAGGTCTTCCCGTGTAGAGGCCTGCATGAGTGATTTTCGAAAACCAGCGTCCTTTAACATCTTCGCTATCCTTGCCAGGACTTTGAGATGAATGCTTGCGGATCCTTCAGGAGCCACCAGCAGGAAGAAAAGAAAAACCGGCTGACCGTCCATGGATTCAAAGTCTAATCCTTTAGGACTCCTGCCGAATGATATAAGCGGAGTGTCAATCCCTTGAAATTTACCATGAGGAATCGCCACTCCGTCTCCGATAGCCGTGCTTCCCAGGGATTCTCTCTCCAGCAGTATCCTAACTAATGAATCCTTGTCCAGGGACGGCTTGTTTTTGATTAGGGCCTCGGCCAGCTCTTCAATCGCTCTTTTTTTATCCCCGGCTTTTAAGTCAGGGATAAGATTATCTTCTCCCATTATGTCCGACAGTTTCATAACAGTTATATATCACCTTAATGACTTATTTTAAAAAATCAATTGGTTGTATCAATCAACCCCAGGTTGCCGTCTTTGCGTCTGTATATTACATTTATCAGTCTCGAGTGAGCGTTCCTAAAAACCAGGAAGTCCTGCTGAGACAGGTTAAGCTGCATAGCTGCCTCCTCCGGGTCCATGGGTTTTGCCACCAGTTTTTCAATTTCTATCCTGGGTCCTTCCACACCCGGCCCCATGACCTCTTCCGCCTCTTCGGGGTTAATGCTGTCTTCATTCTTAAGACTCTCTGGCCTCTTTTTCCTGGTTGTTTTATCTCTGTATTTCCTCACCTGTTTTTCGATTTTATCCATGACCTGGTCAATAGCAGAATACATATCTTCCGTAACCTCAACAGCTTTGATTACGGTTCCATTTACATTGAGAGTAACATCCGCCATGCGTCTAAATTTTTCAACCGCAAGCACGATGTGAAATTCAACCGGGTAATCGAAATATTTTTCTATTTTTTCAGCCTTCTCCTCCGCATATGTCCTTAAATTGTCCGTAGGCTCGACATGTCTGAATGTTACAGAAATATCCATAACTTTACCTCCTAATGAGTAAATCTCTATTAATGAAGCTAATGTGAATCATCCAGGAATCAATAAGGGTTCCTCCTTTTTCTTGAGGGTAGAATACCTAGACTTTCTCTGTACTTTGCCACGGTTCTACGCGCTACACAAATATTATGTTTTTTCAGGATATCAGCAACCTCCTGATCGTTGTAAGGCTTGTTCTTGTCCTCGGATTTGATGATACTTCTGATGCGTTCTTTAACACTTTCCGAGGCTACGGACTCTCCTTGCATGCTGTTGATAGCGCTGTTAAAAAAATACTTCAGCTCGAAAATACCCTGTGGGGTGTGGACATATTTGTTTGTAGTAACTCTGCTTATGGTGGATTCGTGCATCTGTATATGTTCTGCAACATCCCTGAGCACCAGAGGCCTTAAGTGTGTTACCCCTTTATCAAAAAAACCTCTTTGAAACTGGACTATGGTTTCCGTGACTTTATATATGGTCCTCTGGCGCTGATGAATGCTCTTTATCAGCCAGGCCGCTGATCGCAATTTTTCCTGAATATATTCCTTGGCACCCTTTTCGAGACTGTCTTTCCTGTTTAATATTTCTTTATAATAGTTATTAATCCTGAGTTTCGGCATTCCGTCTTCATTGAGTGCGATCTCATAATCATCTCCCACCTTGAAGACGTATATATCCGGGCTGATGTATACGGTATCCTCGTTATTGTAGAGTCGCCCAGGTTTGGGTTCGAAATTAGTAATAGTGGAAACGGCAGATAAGACCTCTTCCATGCTGAGGGAAAGATTCCTGGCTATACGGTCATATCTCTTGTGCTCAAGATTATCCATATGATGCCGGATAATCTTCTCAACGACGGTGCTCCCCATATTTGCGAATCTGGCCTGAATAAGCAAGCACTCTTGCATGTCTCTGGCGGCTACTCCGACTGGATCAAAGGTCTGTATAGAACGCAAGATTTTTAAGATCTCCTCATGCGGGAAGGCAGTGATCTGGCTCAGGTCCTCGATAGAGATCTTTAGATATCCGTCATCATCAAGGTTTCCAATGATCTGTATCCCGATCTCCTTCTGTCTGTCGTTTAGATTACTCATGGCGAGCTGCCACAGGAGATGAGAATGCACGTCGGACTTCCGGTTATTCATGTTTTCGATCGCGAGAGGCTCTTTGGTTTCACGGGGCCCTTCCGTCCATGCGGGGTTATACTCTGAGAAGTATGTTTCCCAGTCCATATCTCCATTCAGGTTCTCCGCTATAGTCACTTCAGGGAAAGGCTGATCCTCATATATCTCTTCCCTGGTTTCGTCTACGGGTGTTTCTTCCTCAGTGTCCTCGGAGGGTTGTTCATCCAGCAAGGGATTGGATTCAACCTCCTGAGTAATGGTCTCGAGGAGTTCAAGCTTGGAAAGTTGGAGCAGTCTTATGGCCTGCTGCAACTGAGGAGTCATAATTAGTTGCTGGGATAGGCTGAGGGATTGTTTCAGTTGTAAGGCCATAAAATCGTCTTTTTTAGTTAAAAAGGGTTAGATTCATAAGTTAAAATTCTCACCCAGATATGCACTGCGTGCTATCTTACTGTTCAATATGTCTTCCTGTGCCCCGGATTCTATGATCTTCCCTTGATGGATTATATAGGAGGAATCGCACACATCCAAGGTCTCCCTGACATTATGATCGGAAATAATAATTCCTATCCCCCGATCCTTCAATTGCCTTATTATCTTTTTGATGTCATTCAGAATTAGAGGATCGATCCCCGCGAAAGGTTCATCAAGCAACATGAATTTTGGCTCGGTAACCAGGGCCCTTGAAATCTCAAGCCTTCGCCTTTCACCTCCTGAAAGAAAGGAGGACCTGCGCTTGGCTAGATGGCTGATATCCAGATCGGACAACAGTGTTTTCACACGTTCCTTTATCTCCAAAGAAGTGCCATTCATTCCCTCCAGGACCGCCAGGAGGTTTTCCTCTACCGTGAGCTTTCGAAAAACAGAGGGTTCCTGAGGCAAATAGGTGATGCCTTTTCTGGCCCTTAGATACATGGGATCTGCTGAGATATCCTGATCATTTAAGAAGACCCGCCCACTATCCGGCCTAATAAGTCCTATCATCATGTAAAAGGTGGTTGTTTTCCCCGCTCCGTTGGGGCCTAAAAGCCCTATTATCTGGTTCCGTTCGAGGGTCAGGTTTACCCTGTCCACCACAATCCTTCCCCTATAACTCTTGATCAGGTCTTTGGTCTCGATTCTCTCGGTATTAACAGCCAACTGAGCTACCACTATTACTCACTTTCATTAGGAAACAGGACGGCTTTAGCCTTACCTTCCACCAGACTTTTTCCTTCTTTTAAAAACAGGGTAATCTTCGAACCTTCCACGAAATCGGCACCCTGCTTGACGACCGGTTTGCCGGTTAGAACCACTTTTTCATCGTTTTGGTAATAGACGGCTTTTTCGGCCGTAGCCGTTCCACCGTCAGTACGGCTGATCACGACTTGTTCTGTGGCGATGATCTCTAAAACACGAAACCTCCCCTTTTCAGGTTCATCATCTCCAGCAAGGGTTTCATAATAAAGCTCGATTTTCTGGCAATCAATATTTATATCATCGCTGACGGCTTCAACATTACCCGTGAAGATCACCACATGACGTGTGTTATCAATTTCAAAAGAGTCCGACCTGACCACTATGGATCCCGGCTCATATTGGATAGGCCTGTTTTCTTGTGTGGTTTCCGTGTATGCCGTGTTTGAATACATAACGGCAAGGAGAGATATCATCTGTATTATGATAAACGGCCGGGGATTGATACGGTTCATAGACTCAGGGACCCTCTTTCGATTACTGTTGTGGTATCGTGAATAACTTTTATGGTCTCAGTGTTCAAGTTAACGTGGAGACCCTTGCCTGTCACTGAAAAAAACGGGCCGGTTATCTCGACCGGTCCATCTGTATTGAGATGGCCTTTTTCTTGTTTGTAGCGGATTCGGTCAGTGGCTATACTGTAACCGTTATCGGTGTGCCCTTCCAGGTTGCCGCTAAGGCTGATCTCGTCGGCAGTTTTGTCATAAGACCCGTTTTTACCCAACAAATCTATCGCAAAACTGTTTTCAGTTTCCAGTTTCAGATGAAAGTTGTTGAATGAAAGATACTGTCTGTCTTCTGAAAACCTGACTTCGTCGGCGTCAAGTATCCATTTTGCGCCCCCATCGGGGTTTTCCTGGATATAATGTATATTTTTCAGCCTGAAACTCTCGTCCTTAACAGTATCAGTTGGAGGGGAATCTTCAGGCCCTTCATTTCCTGCCTTTATCAAATAGAAACCGACTACGGCCAATAGGGCTACAATACCTATTATAGGTAAATGTCGTATTAAAGTTATCATTAGCTGCAATAATTATACCAGAGTATCTTTTCACCTGTAAAGACTATTTTCTCCCACCCCCTTTTTCACCGATAATACCCAGCCAGGAGCCCTTGGCCTTGAGAATAAGCTCACAGACTTCCCTGACAGCGCCTTTGCCGCCGGCATGTTTTGTAACGTGGCAGGCTGCCTCACGTACTTCGAGAGCGGCATCAGCCACCGCAACAGGGAAACCAACATGATTAAACATGGGTATGTCGGGAATATCATCGCCGATGCAGCATACTTGTTCCTTTTTCAATCTTTTCTGCTGCAGTAATTGGATACAAAAAGATTCTTTGTCATCCACTCCCTGGTAAAGCTCGCTGATGCCGAGGTCCCCGGAACGATATTCAACGGCTTCGGACCTGCGTCCCGTGACAATTGCCACCTCGACCCCGGCCCCCATTAATAGCCTAAGGCCTTGACCGTCCTTTGCATTGAAACATTTTATCTCTTCACCGTTATGGTTTAAGATGATTTGCCCATCGGTCATTACACCGTCCACGTCCAGGATAAGCAACTTTATTGCAGAGGCCCGGTCTTTTATTAACATCCTTTACCCCTTTATCTTTCTTTTCATTAATCCCCTAAGATTTTACTTTCATCCGGTTAATGAGTACGTAAAGAAGTAAATGAGGGTCCAAGGCCCTTCGACGGTGCTCAGGGCCGTGAGTCCTTCGACCTTGCTCAGGACCGTGAGCTTGTCGAACGGCGTGTCGAATGGGTTCTAGGGTTCAAAGGGTCAAGGGTTGATTGTTTTGTTCTTAAGATTTTCACTCGAATCCCCGAATCCTTTAATCCTAATACGTGTTCTTGACAAGATCTGCCGTCACCGAAGGGCTGTCCCTTTTGTTCGTTCCGGATCTCCCGGGCTGGTCATTTCAAGGAGTTACGGCCGTGGGATGCCTACCCCCTCCGCTGTTCTCCCGTGCCGGAGAGGCACGGGAGCTAGGGGGTCCCCCACCCGTAACTCCCTGAAATAACAGCGCCCTCCCGATAGTCACT